>DATBBL010000115.1:0-10430 GCA_036271015.1 Acidimicrobiia bacterium | reverse complement strand
CCCACCCCGCCCCGCCGGCGCCGTGCGGCGCGGGACGCGCGCTACTCCGGCAGCTCGCCGAAGAAGCCGGTGACCCGGGCGAGGCGGCCGTCGTCCGCGAGCTCGACCACGTCGAGGCCCTGCACGGTGACGGTGCCGTCGTCACCCGAGAGCTCCCACGCGAACCGGGCCTGGTCGTGGTGCTGGTCGATGCCACTCAGGCGGCGGAACTGCTGGCCCGGATACTGCGCCTGCACCGCGGTCACCATGTCGCTCAGCGCGGCGTGGCCGTCGGCCTCGAGCAACGGGTCGCGGTAGCGGCCGTCCTCGGTCCAGGCCCGCTCGATGAGCTCGGCCCGCGCCGCGGCGTCGGGCTCGTTCCACATCGCCAGGTAGGTGTCGACGGTGGTGATGACGTCACTCATGGGACCTCCTCGGTCGTCGGGGGGAGTGCTGTGTCGCCGTCGACCATGACGGACGCGGCGCGGCCGATCCATGACCTGTGAGGTAAGCGGACCCGTGCGCGGTGGTCGGTAGGGTCGAGCCATGACCGTGGCCACCGCGACTCCTGGCGTCGGACCGTTGCTGAAGGACTGGCGTCGTCGGCGTCGTCTCAGCCAGCTGGACCTCGCGGTGGAAGCCGATGTGTCGACCCGGCACCTGAGCTTCGTGGAGACGGGAAGGTCGAAGCCGTCCCGCGAGCTCCTGCTCCATCTCGCCGAGCATCTCGACGTGCCGTTGCGCGACCGCAACGGCTTGCTCCTCGCCGCCGGCTACGCGCCCGACTACCGCGAGACGCCGCTCGACGACGCGGCGATGACGCCGGTGCGGCACGCCCTCGACAAGGTGCTCACCGGCCACGAGCCGTTCCCGGCGGTCATCGTCGATCGGCGGTGGACCCTCGTGTCGGCGAACCGACCTGCGCTCACGCTGCTCGCGGACGGCGTCGCGCCGGCGCTCCTCGAGCCGCCGGTCAACACGTTGCGGGTGAGCCTGCACCCCGACGGCTTGGCGCCGCGCATCGTCAACTTCGCCGAGTACGCGCAGCACCTGGTGACGCTCGTGCACCGCGCCGCGTCGCTGTCGGGTGACCGCGCGCTCGACGAGCTGGAAGCCGAGCTCCGCGGCTATCCCGGCGTCGGCGGTGACGACGCGCCCGAGATCGAACCCGGCACCGCGATGTTCGTGCCGCTCCAGCTGCGCCACGACGGCCGTGTCCTGTCCCTCTTCAGCACCATCGCCACGTTTGGCACCGCGCTCGACATCACGCTGGCCGAGCTCGCGATCGAGGCCTTCTTCCCTGCCGACCCGGCGACCGCTGCCGCGCTCCACGGCTGAATTCCGACGCGGTCCTCGCTCAGGTCAACGCCGCCGCGAGCGCGGCGCCGGTGGCCGCCGAGTTGAGGTAGGGCTCGGGCGCGTGGGCGCGATGGCCGTTGTCGACCAGCACCTCCTCCACCCGATCGCCGAATCGTCCGACGAGCGACACCGCCGCCGCTTTGTCGCCGACCGCGCGCACGTTGACCCAGCGCTGCACCGCGCCCGGCCACCGGCCGCGACCGTCGACCAGTGGTGGGTCGAGGAGGTCGTCGAGCATCGGCGAGGCCAGGGGTGAACCCAGGGTCACGAAGGTGTGCACGTTCCACTGCGGGTGGTTGGCGAGGGCCATGTACGCCAGCACCGTGCCCAGCGAGTGGGCGACCAGCGCGCAGGTGCCGTCGTCGATCAGCGGCTGGATGCGGGCGCGGATCTTCGCGCGGAGGTCGGGGTCGGTCGCCATGATCGTGACCATGTCGACGGTCCGGTCGAACGCGGCGTCGCTCGCCGCCTGGCCGAGCGCGGCGATGGCGTCTCCGCCGGTGAGTCCGCTGAGCGCGTCGGCGATGCCCGCACGCGACTGCTCGAGCCGACGATCGGCCTCGGTGCCCGGCGCGCGCCGGAACAGGTCGCCGTAGAAGCACACCTCCACGTCGTCGTCGGCGAGTTCGACGTCGTGGTGCCACAACCCGTCGCGGAGCGCCGGCAGCCAGCGAGCCTTCAACTCGTTGGGCCCCCACAGCTCGTTGAACGCACCGTGCACCACGACGATCCGAGCCATGGCGCCGACGCTACCGAAGTCGGCCGAGCACGCGCCGCCCTTGTCATGCGCGACTGGGCACGCGACGATGGGTGGCGAACGCCTCGGGAGCTCGGCGTCGCAAAGGCTCTCCTCTCACCCTCCGGAAACACGAGAGGAAGCTCCATGATCGGCCCTCTGGATGCCGCGCGGGCGATTCACTCGTCACGCGCCGACGTCGTTGTCGACGTCGTTGTCGATGTCGTTCGACGCTGGCCGGGAGAAGTTCACCTCGGCATCGTCTGGTCTTCACCCCCGGTCCGTAGGTTCCCCCGGGGCTGCATCGCGGTGAGGAACCGCGGGGAGGCGAGCGTGCGACGAAGGTATCGGCTCACCGTCTTGCTCGTGCTCTGCACCGCGCTCTGGGCGTCGACCCTGTTCGGTGCGTTCGAATCGGGATCGGCGCACGCCCTCACCGTCGGCGGGTCCACGGTCTCGGCCCGGCTCGTGCGCTCGATCGTCGGCGCCGCCGGCCCGGTGAACCCCTCGTCGGCAACACCGTGCCCGACGTCGCGTCGCCGAGGGCGTTGCGTCGACGTCGTGAGCACGACCGCGGGGCCGCGGCGCGACCCGTCGAGCGCGCCGGACCCGAACCTGCGCTACTTCGCCATCGCGTTGGATGCGGTGACGTGGGCCACCAAGAGCCCGGACGCACCGGCCACGATGACCCTCGACCAGCTGCGGGACGTGTTCGCGTGCCGCATCACGAACTGGGCACAACTCCCCGGTGGCCACGACGGTGCGATCCGACGCGTGATGCCACCGGCTTCGTCGGGTACCGCGATCGCGTTCGTCCGGCTCCTCGGCGGCTCGTCGCCGTCGACCGTGTCGCGGCCGGCCGACCCGAACGCCTACGGACCACTGGACCGGGGCTGTCCCGCGGTGCGCACCATGCAGGAGAACGCCGGCACCGACCGCGTGCTGCGCTCTCCGACCGTCGCCGCACAGGCGATCCTCCCGTACTCGGCCGGGACCTGGGCCTGGCAGACATCGCACGCGTCCCGTCGCCACCGCGACCGTCGCCTCGGGATCCGCCTCGGCGCCATCTCGGCCGGCGGGGTCGCGGTCCGCCCCGTCCAGCAGGACGGTTCCAGCGTCGGACTCGATCCCGCGGTCGTGCGGGAGCCGGGCATCGCGCCTCCGGGGGCGCCGGTGTTCCCAGGTGCGTACTACCTGTACACCGTGGTGTCGGCGCGTTCGCCGTCGTACGGCGCGATCGTCGCCGCGGTCGGCTTCCAGCCGGCCGAACCCGAGGGCGACGGCTCGAGTGGTCTCTGCAAGGGTGAACACCGCGCCGACATCCTCGATGCGGGTTTCCTCCCGCTCGATCCGTTGCCGAGCACGTCGTCGACGTGCCGGCTCGAGGTGCCGGTGCAGCCGGGGCTCTCGGACACCCCACCCACTGCGGTGACGACGCCCAGCACCACGACCGTCCCCGCCCCCGCGCCGACGACCGCCGGTCCACCCGTCACCACGGCCGTCCCGCCGTCGACGACCAGCGCCCCGTCCGCACCGGCGCCGACGTCCACGACGATCGCGCCGACGACGACCATCGCCGCACCCACGACGACGCACCCGGCGGTCACGACGACGCTCCCCGCACCGACTGCGCCGACTCCACCCGTCGCGCCTCCGGTGACGCCGCCCGGAACGCCCACCGCGCCGCGTCTGTTCGCCGACGACTCGTTGTGGAACACGCCGAAGGCCCCGACCGCGTTCGCGCCGGCGGCCGACGCCACCATCCAGAGCCTCCCGTACGGGCTCAACAACGGCGCGTTCAGCCATCCGTTCTACCGGGCGAAGGCGACCGACCCCGTGACCACGTTCCGCCTCGGCGCCGGCTGGGGTCATCCCGCGACGACCATGGTCACGCCGGCGCCCGCGGGCATGCATCCGGCATCGGGCTCTGACGGCGTCATGACCGTACTGCTGACCGACGGGACCCTGCTCGACATGTACGGCGTGAGCGGCGGCGGCACCGACTGGACCGCGACCTTCTACGGCACGTCCGACGGCGTGCACGGCCCGGGGTTCGGCGAGCAGGGCAGCTGGACCGCGATCGGCACGACCGCGATCGGGTCTCCACAGGCCGCGGGCACGATCCTGGCCAGCGACGTGGCGGCGGGCGTGATCCCGCATGCAATCTTCATCGCCTACGACTACGCGAACGAGGGTGGCACCGGCACGTCCGGCACACCGGGCGTCGCCCCCGCGGTCTCGAACGACGACGGCGGTGGGCCCGGGCCTCTGCCCCAGGGCGGGCTGCTCCTGGCGACCGGTGACATGCCGTCCGGCCTCAACGCGATGGAGCGGGCGTTGTGGACGGCGGCGCGCACGTACGGCGTGTACGTGTGCGACCGTCTCGGCGGCGGCCCGATGTTCTCCGGCGACGGCTCGGCCGTGGTCGGCGCGGCTTTCACCGATGCCGGTCTCACCAAGATCGGGCATTCGCTCCGGCTGGTGAAGACCTGGGGATAGGAGGCTCGCGACCCCGCGACTCACTCGGATCGCAACACCACCGCGGGCCGGGTGCGGGCGGCGAGCGCAGCCGGCGCGGCCGCGATCAGGTTGGCGACCACCAGTGCGACCACCGCGGTGAGCACGACCGCGACGGTGGGCACCACCGGGACGCTCACGATCCCCAGGTCATCGGCGAACCGGCTCCACAACCAGCGTCCCACCGCGATGCCGAGCGGGACGCCGACGAGCAGCGACGCCGCCACGACGACGGTCGCCTGACAGGCGACCGTCGCTCGCACCTGACCGCGGACGAAGCCGAGCGTCTTGAGGACGGCCAGGTCGCGCCGTCGACGGCGCACCGCGCTCACCAGGATGTACGCGAGCGTTGCGATCGACACCGCGGCGAGCACCGCGCCGAGCACGTACGGTGTGCCCTCGACCCGCCCGAAGTTCACGATGTCGGTCGGTTTGCCCTGGGAGATGACGGCCACGCCGTAGGTCGGGTCGCCGAGCCGCGCGTTGAGGTTGTCGACGACCGCGCCGACGTGTGCTCCCGGTGCCAGCCGGATCAGGGCCGCCTCCGCGGCGGGCTCGAGCGTTCGCGCTTCGATGTGCTCCCACCCCGCGGTGGTCACGAACGCGCCGTCACCGAGCCGGCCGAGCACGCCGAAGAGCGGGAACACCGCGCGACCGACGATGCGCATCGGCACCGGGTTCCGAGGAGACGCGAACGGTGCCGACGGCACGATGTCGCCGACGTGCAACCCCAACGTGCGCAGGGTCCGCGTTCCGAGTGCGATTTCGTTCCCGCCGCGCGGGCGTCGACCCTCGAGGATGGTGGGCCCGAGCCGACCGTCGACGGTGTCGACGGCGAGACCGTCGACACGGTGGCCGCCGAGCTCGAAGCCCACCTGCAGCCTTCCGACCGCGACTCCGGCGACCTGCCGATCAGCGGCGAGGATCGGCACCCCACGGGTCGGCAGTAGGTCGTCGTAGGTGGTCAGCGCGACGTCCCAGGACTGCCCGTAGAGCGCGGGCGTGGCGAGCAGGTGGCTCAGTCCGGCTCCGAACGTGATGGCCGCGACCAGCGTCGTCACCCCCAGGGTGACGGCGGCGAGGCTGCTGCGCACCGCCAGGGCGCTCCGGCCCCGACCCGGTTCCAACGCCATGCGCACGCCCACACCGACCGGCAACGGCGCCTTGGCCAACGCGCCGGCCCGGCCCCAGAACGAGAGGCGGTCGGGAGCCGCCTCCGACTCGATCGCCGTGCCCGCGGCACGCCACGCCGGCCACGCGGCCAGCACCACGACGAGCGCGGCGACGCCGAGGCCGCCGACCACCAGGACGAACGGGTCGAGGTGGAACCCCGGCTCCGGCTCGGCGGTGCGGGCCAGTCCGGTGGGGAAGAACGTCGACGCCGCCGCGGCGGTGACCAGCGCGACGATGCCTCCGCCGAGCCCTATCACGGCGGCGCGGCCGAGGCCGAGCGCGAACCGCTCGCGCCGGCGCATGCCCAATGCCGCCAGCACCCGGGCATCGCTCTGCTCCGTGACCATCACGCGCGCCAGCAGCTGGCCGAGGATCAACGCGCCGGCGATGGCTGCGAGCAGCGCGAGGATCCGGAGCGCGACCGCTTGTGTGTGCACCGACCGGTTCACGCCCGTGGCCAGGTCGCGCTGCACGACGAGGCTGTTCGGTGCGCCGAGCCCGTGCAGCGACCGGAGGAAGCCGTCGAGGTCGCGACTGCCCTGCTCGAGGCGCACCATCAGCTGGTCGGCGCCCTCCGAGAAGAGCGCCAGGTCGTCCTTCACCGGCAACAGCGCCGGCGACGCGTGGATCAGGTACCGGCCGGTGCCCTCGATCTGCGGCGGGAACTCACCGGGCGATGCCTCGATGCCGACGATCGTCAACCGGTTGTCCGGGACACGCGCCAGCACCCGCGTGCGGGCAGCCGAGACCGTCGCCACCTCCTCGGCGCTCAGATCGGGGGGTGGCGCGCCGAGCACGGAGCGATCGAGCACCGGGATGTGGTCACCGACCTTCAGGTGGTACTGGTCGGCGAGGGTGAAGCTCACGACCGCCTCGGTGGGGTCGCGCGGGTTCGGGCGGCGCCCCTCCAGCATCTTGAACCGGTTGATCGTCGTACCGATGCGCCCGTTCTCGGGGATGAGCACGCCGATGCCCGCGCCGAAGCCGATCACGAAGTACGAGCCCGCGCGTGCGACCGCGGCGACGTGGGGCAGGGTCGCGATCCGGTCGATGTCGAGCCGGCCGCCCTGGGCGCCGGCGGCATCGACGACGTTCGCCGAGACCTGGACGTCGTACGCGTCCTGGGCGCGCAGGAATCGGCGGTACGAGGAGTCGGTGCGTCGAGCGCCGGCGGCCAGGGCGAGGACCGCACCGCCGGTGAGCCCGACGATCAGCGCGAGCGCCGACCACGCCCTCCATCTGGCCCGCAGCTCGATGCGGAGCCGGTACCACGTCGCCCTCACTCGTTCAGTGTCCGTCCGCCGGTCCCGGTGCTGCCAGGGGGTCACCGCACCGTCGTCGGGTGTGCTGGCATCCGCGGCTCTCCCGTCGGCCTATTCGGTGAAGAAGCCGCCGTCCGGGTGGAGGATCTCGCCGGTGAAGTAGCTCGCCTCGTCGGACGCCAGGAAGAGCGCGGTGTTGGCGATCTCCTGCGGCGTGCCCATGCGGCCCATCGGGATCTGCCGCTCGATGTGCTGCCGGGCCGCCTCGGGCATGAACTGCATGAGCGCGGTCATGTTGGTCTCGATGAACCCGGGACCGATGGCGTTGGCCCGGATGCCCGCGCCGACGAGCTCCCGCGCCAACTTCTTGGTGAGCCACCACACGCCCGCCTTCGACACGCCGTACGCCAGCGATCCGGCGTCGGGATGCTTGGCCGCGATCGACGCGATGGTGATCAGGCTGGCGCCCCGGGCGCAGCCGTGGTCGAGCATCGCGCCCACGCACGACTGCAGCGACTTGAGCGTGCCGGTGAGGTTGATGTCGAGCACCGACTGCCAGTCGTCGATGTCGAGCTTGACGAACCCACGCGCGGGATCCGGCTCGTAGCGCTCGCGCATCGACTTCTGCGCCAGCTCGAGGTCGCCCGACACGTAGCCGCCGGTGGCGACGCCCGCGGCGGTCACCACGACGTGCAGACCGTCGAACTGCTGGATCGCGGTGCGGGCCATGGCGTCGTTGTCGGCGCGACTCGTGACGTCGACCGACACGAACGCGGCGCGCCCACCGCCGGCTTCGATCCGCGCTACCGTCTCGTGCCCCGGGCCGTCGAGGAGGTCGGCCACCACGACCGCGGCGCCCTCCTCGGCGAAGCGCACCGCGGTGGCACGTCCCAGCCCGTTCCCGCCCCCGGTGACCACCGCGACCTTGCCGGCGAGTCTTCCGTCGTGATCGGTCATGGGTCACCGTCCGGTCCAAACAGCGTCGTCTCGTCGGCCAGCGCCAGGGCGGCGCCCAGGAAGCGGTATGCCCACTCCTGCGCGAGTGGACGAGTCTCGCAGAACACGATCGGGACGTTCGGGTAGCGCACCTGCGCGCCGGCGAGCATCTCGGCCACCATCGACGGCGAGACGTGAGACAGTCGGAACACGTCCGCCCAGCGGTCCTCGACCACGATGGCGGCGCGCGGCATCGCCGCCAGCTCGCCGAGGAGGAGGAGCAGACTGCCGTCGACGAGCCGCGCGGCCAGGTCGGCGAGTGTCTTGCGCTCGATCACGCCGACGACATCACCGTCGAGCTCGACCGCGTAGTCGCCGACGGTGAGCGCGCGTCTGGTCGTGGTCGCCTGTTGCTCGGCGAACTTCCACGCATACCGCTCGCGGGTGTCGACGACGATCTCGAGCACTCCGCCAGCTGATCGCCGGGTCGGGACGCGGAGACCGGGTCGGGTCTTCCGCGTGGTGCGCGCGCTCTGCCAGAAGATGCCATTGCGACCGCCGCGCAGCGCGGTGAACACGAACTGCGACCGGTTCTCGCGCGCCCGGTCCAGCACGAGATCGATGGCGACGCCACGACGGACGCACGTGCGCACCGCCGTCTCCTCGAGGATCTCGGCGTCCTCGGGCCATTCGTCGAGGGGGTGGCAGTAGATCTTGGCCGTACGCGGCCAGGATGCCTTGGCTTTCAGGATCATCGATCCGGAGGGCAACGGCACGTCGATCACGAACGGAAGCGCGGAGCCGGCGTCGGGGTTCCTCGCCACCCGGAACGTCTTGGACACCGCGCCAGTCTGGCGCACCCGCCGTCGGCAGGGAGCGACGCCGCGCTCTGGGTGACGGCGATCACCGTCTTGTCCACCTACCTCGGCGTCCGTCGCTACCGGCGAGCGACATCGGGGGAGTAGGCAACGGTCCCGGGTTTGGCGCGCTCTCACGCGGGCGACACTGTGATGGGTCGCGCGCTCGCGTCGGTGCACTCCAAGACCGGGTCGTCCCACGGTTCGACCGGCGGGCCGCGGAGCACGAGGTGAGGAGGCCGGAGCAATGCGAGGAGCGGTCGCGCACGAGCTCAGCGGGATCGACAGCGTGGAGGTGGGTGAACTACCGGACCCGGTACCAGCTGCAGGGCAGGCGCTGGTCAGGGTTTCGGCCGCGGGCGTCGGCCCCTGGGACGTCGGGTTCCTGGGCGGCGGTTTCCCCGGGATCGCCCTGCCCTTCGTCCCGGGTCAAGAAGTCGCCGGCGTCGTCGAAGCAATCGGTGACGCAGCGGACGTCCGGCCAGGGGATCGGGTGTACGGGAGTCTGTTCCCGGCCGGGGGCGGGTTCGCCGAGCTGGCGCTGGCGTCGGCGGACCACCTGGCCCCCATGCCTGACCAGGTCAGCTTCCCCGGGGCGGCCGGGCTGGTGATCGGCGCCGGGACCGCCTACCAGGGCCTGGTGGACCGGGGTCTGCTGCAGGCCGGCGAGACCGTGCTCATCACCGCCGCCGCGGGAGGCGTGGGCAGCGCGGCCGTGCAGATCGCGGCGGCTCTGGGCGCGCGTCCTTTGGGCGTCGCCAGCCCGCGCAATCACGACTACCTGCGTGGCTTGGGGGCCGGCGCCGTCTTCGACTACCACGCCCCCGACTGGGTGCAACAGGTCCGGGTCGTCGTTCCCGCGGGCGTCGATGTGCTCTTCGATTGCGTGGGCGGCCAGACCAAGGACCAGGCGGTGGGCGCCGTGCGCGACAGTGGCCGGGTGATCTCGGTGATCCCCCCATTCGGTCATTTCGAGCTCGAGCGGGGTGTCACGAGCGATTCGTTCGCCGCCAGCGGCGGCCGGGAGCTGCTGGAGGCACTCTCCCGTTTGGTCGACGCGGGCCAGCTCCTACCGCAGGTCGAAGCGGTCCTGCCGTTGGGCCAGGTTCGAGAGGCGTTGCGACGAGTCGCGGGTGGGCACACCCGCGGCAAGGTCGTGGTCCAGATCGGGCCATAGCGCCAACCGCGCCGCGCCGCGGAGTTTCCACCGCGTGACCGCGTCTCTGACGTGCCGGGCGGGGACGCGGCGGAGCGGTTGGACCGGGACAACGCGCTTGCGGAGGGAGAGGGATTCGAACCCTCGGAGACTTGCGCCTCAACGGTTTTCAAGAGGGAGCATTCCCGTCTGCGTCGTCTACCACGTCGCGTTTCGGCTGGTCAGAGGTCTGTGCCGTCGCTTCGCGTCCCGTAGATCTGCTCCGTATCACCACGACTGATGGGCAGACTCATGGGCAAGTCCACTGTGATCGGGCAATGCCTACGACTGGGTCAAGTCCTTGATCGTCGTCCACTCGTCGATGAGCTCGACGTGCACGACCGCGCCGGCGAGGTTCTCCGGGAAGACCGCGAGGACGTGATCGACCCCGGTTGCCGAGGGTGAGCGGATCGCTT
>DATBBL010000114.1:0-24923 GCA_036271015.1 Acidimicrobiia bacterium | reverse complement strand
GCTCGCCCTGGCCGTGCTCCTCTGGGGATCCCTGAGCATCGTGAACCTGCTCGCGCACGGTGAGGCGCACTTCGCGCGCACGATCAACTCCAACAAGATCACGACGATCGACGTCTCCACCGACCGCGGATCGGTACGGGTGATCGGCACCGACCGCGAGGACATCTCGCTGCGCAGCTACATCAGCGACGGGCTCGGTGGCACCGACCACACCGAGCGGGTGCGGCACGGTCGCCTCGCCATCGACGCGAGTTGCGCGTTCCCGATCGCGTACTGGTGCACCGCGTCGTACACGCTGCGGGTGCCCCGGGGGATGAAGGTGATCGCGTGGTCGGGGAGCGGCCGGGTCGAGGTGTCGGGCACGACCGCCGCCGTCGACCTCGGTTCCCAGCACGGCGACATCGAAGCCGTGGGCCTGCGGAGCCGCCAGGTGCAGGCGACGACCGACCATGGGTCCGTGCACCTGCGGTTCGCGAGCGCGCCGCAGCGGGTGACCGCCGCCACCGACCACGGCGACGTGGAGGTCGTGGTCCCGCGGACGGGCGATGCCTACCGGGTCGAGCTCTCGACCGATCACGGCGGCACCCGCGCCGACGTGCGCACCGATTCGGGCGCGGACCGGCTCATCGAGCTGCAGAGCGGGCACGGCGACGTGACCGTGCGCTACGGCGCGGCGCGCCCGTCCGCGTAGTCGGGTTCCGGCGCACCCCCGCACCGTCGGGGGGTTGTCCCCACCCGCGAGACGCCCGGTCGCTCCATGGGATGACGAGCGAGGTCTCCGTACCGTCGAACCGTCCCCCAGCACCGACCGCGCCGCAGGCGCGCGGCCGCGAGAAGGAGCTCCCGATGGCAGTCACGACCTCCGACCGGAGTGCGGCGCCGACGACGACCCGGGCGGTCGTCAGCGTGCGCGACCTGGTGAAGACCTACGGCACCGGTGACGCCACCGTCCACGCGCTCGCCGGCGTCAGCCTCGACATCGCCGAGCGCCGCTTCACCGCGGTGATGGGCCCGTCGGGTTCCGGGAAGTCGACCCTGATGCACGTGATGGCGGGCCTCGACACGCCCACGTCCGGCGCGGTGCGGGTCTGCGGAGTGGACCTGGCCCGCCTCTCGGACCGGAAGCTGACGCAGCTGCGACGGGACCGCGTGGGGTTCGTCTTCCAGTCCTTCAACCTCGTCCCGACGCTGAGCGCCCGGGAGAACATCGAGCTGCCCAGCGTCCTGGCCGGGCGGAAGGTCGACCGCGAGTGGTTCGACACCGTCGTGCGCATCACCGGTCTGCGCGACCGCCTCCGTCACCGACCGGCCGAGCTCTCGGGCGGGCAGCAGCAGCGGGTCGCGGTGGCCCGCGCCCTCTTGGCGCGGCCGGCGGTGATCTTCGCCGACGAGCCCACCGGCAACCTCGACTCGCGCGCCGGCGCCGACATCCTCGGCTTCATGCGTCACGCGGTCGACGCGCTCGGTCAGACCATCGTGATCGTCACCCACGACCCGAACGCGGCGAGCTACGCCGACGAGGTCGTGTTCCTCGCCGACGGGCGCGTCGTCGACCTGATCGCCTCCCCGACCACCGCGCGCGTGCTCGAACGGATGAAGGCCTTCGGAGACTGACATGACTCGCGTGATCCTCAACGACCTGTGGAGCCGCAAGCGGCGCCTCGCCGGCATGTTCACCGCGGTGCTCGTCGGCGTGGCGTTCCTCGCCGGCACGCTGGTGCTCGGCGACTCCGTGCGGAACAGCTTCGGCACGCTCTTCACCGAGGCCAACCGCGACACCGACGCGGTCGTGCGCAGCACCCACCGCATCACAGCCGAAGGTGTCACCGCGCAGGGCGACATCCCCGAGTCGTTGGTCGGCACCGTCGCCCGCGTCGACGGTGTCACCGCGGCTGCGCCGCTCGTCGAGGGCCAGGCGCAGCTCCTGGGTGTCGACGGTGACCGCGTCGGCGGCAACGGGCCGCCGACGACCGGGTCGAATTGGGTGACGCCGGCCGCGCTCAACCCGTGGCGGATCGTCGCCGGTCGCGCCCCGGCCGGTGCGGGTGAGGTCGTCATCGACCGGGCCGCCGCGGACGACGGTGGGCTCCACGTCGGCAGCCGTACCACCGTGCTCGTCCCGCAACCGGTGCCCGTCACCGTGGTCGGCGTCGCCACCTTCGGCGGCGCCGACAGCATGGCCGGGACGACGTTCACCGCGTTCACCACCGCCGAGGCGCAGCGCCTGCTCCTCGGCCGCCCCGGCGCGCTCACCGGCGTGCTCGTGCACGGCGCCGACGGCGTCGACCAGTCGGCCCTGGTGGCGCGCCTGCGGACCGCGCTCCCGCCCGACGTCACCGCGATCACCGGACACCAGCTCACCGCCGAGCAGCGTGACGACGTCGACCGCGCGTTCGTCGGCTTCTTCCAGACCGTGCTCCTGGTGTTCGCGGGCGTCGCGCTCCTGGTAGCCGCGTTCAGCATCTACAACGCGTTCTCCATCGTCACCGCGCAACGCGCGCGGGAGTCGGCGTTGCTCCGCGCGCTCGGCGCGTCGCGCCGGCAGGTCATGATCGCGGCGGCGATGCAGGGGCTGATCGTCGGTGCCGTGGCGTCGATCGTCGGCGTGGTCATGGGCATCGGGCTCGCGGCCGGGCTCTACGCGCTCATGGGCGCGGTCGGCTTCGGCGTGCCCGATGCCGGCCTCACGCTGACCGCGAGCCACGTGGCCGTCGCGGCCGCGGTCGGGGTCGCGGTGGCGGTGCCGGCGAGCCTCGTGCCCGCGGTGCGGGCGTCGCGCGTCCGACCCATCGCGGCGATGCAGGAGGGCACGACCGAGGCGACGGCGCCGTCGCGGAAGCGGACCGTCACCGGCCTCGTCGCCACCGGGGCCGGAGTCGTCCTCGTCGTCGCCGGCGCGCTCAGCGGTGGCTTCGGCATGGTGGCGCCGGGCGCGCTGCTCACGGTGGTGGGGCTGGTGCTCCTGGGCCCGGCCGTCGCCCGCCCCGCCAGTGCCCTCCTCGGGACGCCGAGCACCGTGCTGCGGGGAGCCACCGGGTCGCTGGCGCGGCGCAACGCGATGCGCAACCCCCGCTCCACCGCCGGTGCCGCGACCGCGCTGATGATCGGCATCGCGGTGGTGACGGTGTTCACGGTGCTGGCGGCGTCGATCAAGGCGTCGATCGGCGACGTCGTGCGCCGCGACTTCCACGGCGACCTCGTGATGGTCAACAACGATCCGAGCGGCTCCGGGGTCGATCCCGCCCTGGTCGGCCGGCTGGAGGCGTTGCCCGAGGTGCGGGACGCGACCGGCTTCGGGATCGCGCACGCAGTCGTCGCCGGGAGCGGCGAGACGGTCGCGGCCGCCGACGCCGCCGCGCTCGGACGGGTCGTCGATCTCCACGTCGCGCACGGAGCGCTCGCCGATGTCGGGCCGGCCGGCGTCGCGGTGTCGCAACGCTTCGCCGACGACCACGGGCTGGCGGTGGGTGGCCACGTGCCGGTGCAGTTCGGGAACGGCGCCGGGGCCGACCTGCGCGTCGGCGCGATCTTCGACCGGGGTTCGACCTTCGGCGACGTGGTCGTGTCCGAGGCGTTGTGGGCGGCCAACACGCAACAGCCCGCGTTCACCGGCGTGTTCGTGTCGCTGGCCGACGGCGCGCCGTTCGCCGCGGGCCGCGCGGCAGTCGACCGGGTGGCGCGTGCCGATGCCGCACCGGACGTGCAGGATCGGGCTCAGTACCTCGAGGGCGTGAGCTCCCGCGTCGACGTGCTGCTGGCGA
The DNA here is from genome assembly GCA_036271015.1 of Acidimicrobiia bacterium. GTDB lineage: Bacteria > Actinomycetota > Acidimicrobiia > IMCC26256 > DASPTH01 > DASUAS01. The sequence goes on along the minus strand of DATBBL010000114.1, from coordinate 21,162 downwards.
TCGTCTACGTGTTCCTCGCGCTGGCGATCCTGATCGCGTTCATGGGCATCGCCAACACGCTGTCGCTCTCGTTGCACGAGCGGACCCGCGAGCTGGGGCTGCTCCGGGCGGTCGGGCTCACCCGGTCGCAGCTGCGGGCGACGGTGCGGTGGGAGTCGGTGATCATCGCCCTGTTCGGCGTGATCGGCGGCGTGGCCGCGGGCGTGCTCGTGGGATGGGGGCTCACCCGCAGCTTCGCCGGCGACGTGCCGCTGGACGTGTTCTCGGCGCCGGTGGGCCTGCTCGCCCTGATCGCGCTGGTGGGGGCGGCGGCCGGGGTCCTCGCCGCGGTGCGCCCGGCGCGGCGGGCGGCGAAGCTCCCGGTGCTCACCGCCCTGTCCACCACCTGAGCGGCGCGCGCACGGTCACCGGCGCCGGCCGTGCGACGCGCGCTCAGCAGCTCCGCCGCACCAGTGCCTCGGCGAGGCCACCCCACTCGTGGGCGATCGCGCCGAGCCATCCGAAGAACCCCTTGTCCGGGCGCGCGGCCACGACCTCGACCGATCCGGAGTAGCACCGGTCGAGCAGCAACCGGGCCCGGGTGACGTGGTAGGTCGACGTCACCAGGACCAGCCGCTTCCACCCGTGCTGCTGTGCGAGCCGGGCGACCTCCTCGACCTCGCCGCGCGTGTTGTTCGGATCGGGCAGGAAGCAGATCACCTGGAACGGCTCGTCGGCGCGGCACAGTCGCTCGGGCCCGGTGGACGCGACCAGGGTCGACGCGACGCCCTGGTGCGCGAGCTCCAGCCCCTGGTCGAGGCGCTCGCCGTCACCGCCCGCGAGCACGACGACCGCGTCGGCATGGCGCACCGTGCCCGTCGCGGACGGCCACACGAAGAGCTCGAGGTTGACCGCGACGAGCGCGACGACCAGCGCCACCGCGACCGCGGCACCGCCGACGAGCAGGTTGCGACGGGTGTGCGGGCTCGGCACCCGACGAGGTTACGGTCCGACCCCCGGCAACTCGCATCGGCCCCGGAGGCCTCGGGAGCGTCCGCGCTACCGTCGGGCGACCACACGCGAGGAGGCCATCCATGGCGGAGACCGGTTCGGGCGCGCCCGACGACCTGATCGGCGTCGACGAGGCGAGCGCGCTGCTCGAGGTCACCCCCGACCGCGTCGAGGTGATGGTGGAGGAGGGCCTCCTCACGCCCGTCGGCGACGGCGATCTCCGCTTCCGCCGGGCCGAGGTGCTGGCCACTCGTGAGCTGGGCGGCTGAGGCCCGTGTTCGTCCCGCTGCTCGAGGCGCCCGGGGCACCTGAGGAGATCAGCCTGGTCGTCGCGGTGCGCGGCAACCGCGTCGTGCTGCTCGACCGGGAGCCCTCCGACCCCGACGAATTGCCGATCTTCCTGGGCACGCTCGCGGGGCGGCACTGCTGGGCGGTCGACGTCGACGCCGCCCCGGGCACGGACGACGAGTACGTCGATCTGCGGATGCTCTGGGGCTCGGTCGACGAACCGACGTGGATGCTCGCCGGTCGAGCGGTGCAGCTGGTCGAGTGGCAGCGGACCCATCAGTACTGCGGGCGCTGCGGCGTCGCCACCAACGACGCCCCGGGCGAGCGGGCGCGCGTATGCCCGAGCTGCAACCTGCTCGCATACCCGCGCCTGGCGCCCGCCGTCATCATGCTCGTCGAGCGCGACGACGGCCGGGCGCTGCTGGCGCGCAATGCGATGTTCCCGCCCGGCATCTTCTCCTGCCTCTCCGGCTTCGTGGAGCCGGGCGAGACGCTCGAGCACGCGGTGTGCCGCGAGGTGATGGAAGAGGTCGGGCTCGAGGTGGGCGACGTCGACTACCGCGGCAGCCAACCGTGGCCGTTCCCGCACCAGCTCATGATCGGCTTCGGTGCCCGCTACCGGTCGGGCGAGATCACTCTCGACGACCGGGAGATCGCGGAGGCGGCGTGGTTCACGCCCGGGGAGGCGCCGGTCTTCCCGACCAACATGTCGATCGCGGGGCGCCTGATCGACGGGTGGCGTCACCGCGACCGCTGAGGTCGTGGCGCGGGCGCCGCGGCGGGCTCAGAGGAGGGAGAGCGGTCGTCCGGCGTCGTCGCGGTGCACCACGTAGCTGTCGGCCGCCATGTCGCCGACCCGCCGGTGGCCCTTCGACACCGCCGAGGTGATGATTCCGCAGAGGAACAGGGTCAGCGGACCGTCGACGACGAAGAGCAGCCAGCGCACCGCGGACCGCCAGAGGCCGATGCGCCGACCGTCGTTGGTGACCACGCGGATCCCCGTCATCTGCTTCCCGAGCGAACCGCCGAAGAACGCTTCGACCACCCCGAAGTAGAGGAAGGTGAACAACGCGACGAGCAGCAGGAAGGCGCCACCGTTCGCCTCGTAGACGGTGTCGTCGAGCTGGATGATGGCGCGGTTGTCGCACTCGACGCGCGACGAGTCCGACGATGAAGGGTGGCAGCCCGGCAGTCGCAGGGTCTCCGCCGCGCTGCGCTCTTTGGCGAACGGGAAGAAGAGCAGCGAGAAGGCGACCAGGCAGATGGCGAGGTCGATGAAGAACGCGCCGTAGCGACGGCCCAGCACCGCGGTCGGGTCGCGCCGCGCGGACCCGGTCGGGTAGGACGCGGGGTACGCCGGGGCCTGCGAGGAGGCGTACGCCGACGACGACGGGTTCGGCGCCGGCGTCGAATCGGATCCGGGTGGCGGCGCGATGGGCGGGTCGGTGGCGACCATGCCGTTGTCGGACACGTGCTCGGTCCACTGGGTCCCGTCCCAGTAGCGATACTCGTGCCGGCCGAGGGGGTCGGGCGACCACCGGGGCGGGTTCGGAGGTGCGTCGCTCACGGGCAGCAGTGTCCCAGGCTCACCGGGCCCGGTAGCGGATGTCGCACGGGTGCTGGCTGCGGGCGACCCCGCCGATCTGCACCGCCAACGGCACGATGGCGGTGAACTCCGGCGCCGGAGTGAGGTCGCAACGCTCGAGCAGCCGTCCCGCGGCGCGGCACATGGCGGCGAGCGAAAACGGCTGGGCGGGGCAGGTGTGCTCTCCGTGGCCGAACGTCGTCACCAGCTCGCGCGCCGGCAGCGACGCGTCCTCCGCCAGCCGGCGGCGAACCCAGCGATCGGGGTCGTAGCGGTCGAGGCCGGGGAGGGCGGTCGTGTTCGTGAGCGGCAGCAGGGTCGCGATCTGCGCGCCCGGCGCCACCCGGTAGGTGGTGTGCTCGTCGCGCACCGTCGTCGGTTGCAGGACGGCCCGCAGCATCACCGAGCGCTGCCCGATGCGCGTCGACTCGAGCGCGCAGCGCTCCAGGAGCCCGTCGTCGCCGTCCCGCACCCGGGCGATCACCGCGGGGTGGAGCACGAGGTGCCCGAGCATCCACGCCACCGCGGCGAAGAGGTTCGACATCGACGCCAGGTGCACGAGGATCACATCACGGGCGATGCCGGTGGTGCGGTCCGGCTCCTCGACACCGTCCCAGTGGCCCACGATGCGGCCGAAGAGGTCGTCGGTGCGCTCGTCGACCGGCTGCGAGTCACGCGCCCGGATCGTGGTGCCGACCAGTGTCTCCACTGTCGCCATCGCGGCGCGCTCGGCGCGCTTGCCCGACGCGGCCACCGCCGCCATCGCCTCCGGGTGCACGAACGCCGCCGAGCCGTCGAGCTCGTCGAGCGCGGCAACGAGCTCGTCGAACCGCGGCGCGCGCGAGGGCGCCTCGCCGGCCCACGACGCCAGACCCATCCGGTGGCCGAGCCGGCGCGAGAAGGCGAACGCGTCGAGCACACCGTCGTCGCCCAGCTCGTCGAACGCGACGTCGATAGCGGCGTCGAGCTGCGCGAGGTAGGTGCGTACGTCGTCGCGGCCGAACAGCTCGTGGGGCATCGTGCGCCGCCCGTCGAACAGCTCGTCGGGAAGCTTGCGCCGCAGCATCAGCCAGTCGGCCACACCCTTGCTCGCCTCGGCCTCGGGGAGCGCGTAGAAGCTGCGGACGCCTGCGGGCGAGAACAGGAACAGCGTGCTCTGCTCGGGACCGTCGACCACGAACGTGTCTCCGCAGGTGGCACGCGCGGCGGCCAGCGCCGCGACCGGATCGGCGAGCTCGCGGTCCCACGGCAGCGCGGTGTCGGCGATGGGTGGCGCGGGGTCGATCGGCGGCGACGCGCTCGGGACCATGGCCGGACGCTACGCCGCCACGGCCCCGACGGTGATCACCGGTTGAGCTTGCGCACGACGCCGAACACGTCGCCCTGCTCCGCGAAGTCCACCGCGACCAGCGTCGGACCACGCCCGCGCTGGACCTCGCAGCGACCGAGGCGTGCTCGTAGGACCGACGAATTGACGCGCCCCGCGGTGAACGGCTCCGCCGGCGTCACCCAGTGGTTGAACTGGAAGACGGGCGCCCCGTCCGGTCCGCGGTTGGTGCGGCACGACGACGCGGTCTCGAGGTCGCGGGGCCGGCGGAACGTGAACGGCGTCTCCTGCACCAGGCCGGCGAACGCGTTGGGGAGCGTGGGACCGCCGTCGCCGTTCTCCAGTGACACCTCCAGCGGATGCCCGGACGAGAGCATGTCGCCCAGGGTGGGCAGCGCCGACGAGTCCGTGACCAGGAGGAGCTTCGGCTCGAGCCCCGCGTCGCGCAGGACCGCGACGATGCAGTCGGTTGGCACGTGGTCCTCGATCACCATGACGACCACCTCGTCGGGATGCCGGTCGAGGAAGCGGCGCAGCGTGCGCATCTCGTCGACCATCGGCACCGCACCGAGCTCGCAGAAGACGTGGCAGAGGTACACGTCGTACGGGGTGCCGTCGGGCGGAGCGCCGAGGCGTCGGTGGAGGCGCGTGGCCGCGGTCACGAACGCGGGCGGGAGCTCGGTGGCGTCGCCCAGCGACCCCGAGAGATCGGTGTACACGCGCCCGTCGCGCCGCGCGCCGAGGTACGCGTCGACCTGGAAGCCCCGGATGCCGTGCTCGAGCTGGGCCGCGAGGGACCATCGCTGGTTCGGCGGCCGGAACCCCTCGGCCGACGACGCCATCGAGTTGTGGGTGGTCGCGAACGCCACCGTGCCGAGGCTGCGCCCGCACAAGCGGGCCTCGCCGTTGCACCGTCGGGCGGCCCCCGCGCCGGCGTTGGTCGCGAAGGCCGCGAGCACGGCAACGGCGACGAGGACGCCGGTGCCGACGCGCCTCACGAAGGCGGGTCGTCGAGCTCGCGCAGGTAGCGCTCGAACTCCGCCGCCAGGTCCTCCGACGAGGGCAGCTGCTCGGCCGCCTGCCGGTCGTACTCCGCCTCCAGCTGCGGGAGGTACCCGCTGGCCTCCGGGTTCTCGGCGACCGCTTCGTCGACCAGCTGCTCCCACTCGGCCACGCGCTCCTGGAGCAGGCCGTGACCGGTGGGGATGCCGGTGACGTGCTCGAGGTTGCGGAGCAACGCTGCCGACGCCTTCCAGTTCTGCGCGCCCGCGGCGTAGTACGGCACGCCGACCTGCATCGAGATCGCGGGGTAGTTACGGGCGTCGAGCTCGGCCTGCAACGAGCCGACGATGCCGGTGATCCCCTGGTAGCGCGGCCGGTGGAGCCCGAAGCGCTGCGCGAGCTCGGGGTTGGCGGAGGATGCGTGTACGAGTGGCATCCGGCTGTGCGGGATCTGCGACGGCATCGCGCCGAGGGTGACCACCACCTGCGCCCCGGTGTGCTCGGCGACCTCCACCAGGAGCCCGGTGAACCGACGCCAGTGGTAGTGCGGCTCGATGCCGGACAGCAGCACGAGCTCCCGACCGGCGTCCGACTCGTCGTTGGCGTGCACCGCGTTCTCCGGCCACACGATCGTCCGGGTGACGCCGTCCTCGAGCACCACGTGGGGACGCACCTGCTGGGCGTCGAAGAACGGGTCACCGTCGATGGACGCGAGCCGGGTCGCGTCGGTGAACTCGATGAGGTGGTCGACGGCGCCGGTGGCCGCGGACGCCGCGTCGAAGTACCCGGCGAACGCCACCACGAGGATCGACGTCCGCCCCGGCCACTCCCGCTCCCATTCGAGCTCGCTCATAGGTGCAGTCTGTCGCGCCCGGGCCCGGAGGTGGCACCGGCGCACGGTCGGGTGCGGCGTCCGGGTAGCGTGACCGGGATGAACGCCACGATCCTCGTGCTCGGCCTGGCCGCGGCGGTCGCCGCGGCCGTCCGCTCCACGTGGTCGCCGTGCGGGCAGTCGATGCTCTCGCAGCTCACGCCGGTGGGGGAGGCGTCCCGCGGCTACCGCTACCGCACCACCGCGGCGTGGTTCGTCATCGGGGCGCTCGTCGGCGGGGCGACCCTCGGCGGCGTCATGGCCGTCCTCGCCGCCGCGGTCGACGCCGGGGTGCTCGGCTTCGCCCCGCCGTTCTGCAAGCGCCAGGTGAACGAGTACTGGCTGGGTCGCTACCGCGCCTGGGTCTACGGCAGTGGCTTCGGCTGGCAGATCGGCACCGGCGTCACCACCTACATCATGACCGCCGCCGTCTTCCTCGCCGCCGCCCTCGGCGCGCTCACCGGCGGCCCGGTGGCGGCGCTCGCGGTCGGGGTGTGCTTCGGCCTGGTGCGCGGCCTGGCGGTGCTCCTCACCGCCCGCCTCCACTCCACCGCGGAGCTCTTCGCCCTGCACCGACGCTTCGACGCGCTCGGCGAGCCGGTGCGGCGCGCGGTGATCGGCGTGCAGCTCGCGGTCGCGGTGATCGCGGTGGGCGCGGCGCGGGGGCTCGTGGCCGCCGCCATCGCGCTCGCGGTGCTGGCGGGCGCGGGCCTGGTGCTGTGGGCGGCGCGTCGCCGGGTCCCGCGCGCGATCACCGCCTGATCCGACCGCTCTTCCTCCCGGCGCGCCGGGGGTTCCCAAGGACCGGCGACGGGTAGCACCCCCGGCGATGCGCGCGCTGATCCTGAATTGCACCCTGACGGCTCGCCCGGAGCAGTCGAACACCGAGGCGCTCGTGGACGTCGTGGCCGCGGCGATGCGCCGGGAAGGGATCGACGTCGACGTCGTCCACGTGGCCGACCACGATGTGAAGCCGGGCGTCTCCGACGGCGAAGGCGACGAGTGGCCGGCCGTCCTCGCGTTGCTCCGCAACGCCGAGATCCTGGTGATCGCTACGCCGACGTGGCGGAGTGAGCCGTCGAGCATCGCCGAGCGCGTGCTGGAGCGGATGGACGCGCTGGTCGCCGAGACCGACGAGCAGGGCCGCCCGTTCGCGTACAACCGGGTCGGCGGCATCGTCGTCACCGGCCACGAGGACGGCGCGCACCACGTGATCGCCGAGGTCGCGCGGTCGCTCATCGACATCGGGTACACCGTGCCGGGCCAGGCGTGGACCTACTGGAACATGGGCCCGCGGCCCGGACCGTCGTACCTCGAGACTGACCACGAGCACGACTGGTCGGAACGGACCGGGCGCACCGCGGCGGCCAACCTCGTCGCGGTGGCCCGAGCGCTCGCCGAGGGTCCCATGCCCGCACCCGCCGAGTGACATCGTGGGGACGAGCCTCACCGTCCTGCGCGCCGAGGCGCGCGACTGCACCCGCTGCGACCTGTACGAGCACGCCACCCAGGTCGTCTTCGGTGAGGGCGATCCCGCGGCCCGCCTGGTGCTGATCGGCGAGCAGCCCGGCGACAAGGAGGACCTCGACGGCCGGCCGTTCGTCGGCCCCGCCGGTGGCGTGCTCGACCGCGCGCTCGAGGCCGCGGGGATCGAGCGACGGCAGGTGTACCTGACGAACGCGGTGAAGCACTTCAAGTGGAAGCGGCAGGGCAAGGTGCGGTTGCACCAGAAGCCGAATGCCGAGGAGGTGCGCGCGTGCGCGGCGTGGTGGCGGGGCGAAGTCGACTCGATCGATCCCGACGTCGTGGTGCTGCTCGGCGCGACCGCGGCCCAGGCCGCGCTCGGGCCGAAGGTGCGCGTCACCCGTGACCGCGGGGTCCTGATCCCCGCGGGCGACCGGCTCGCCTACGACGCGCTCGTCACCATGCACCCGTCGGCCGTGCTGCGCATGCGTGATCGCGAGCGCGACGCCGCCTTCACCGAGCTCGTGCACGACCTCGAGGAGGCCGCGCGCCACGCCGGCGTGGGATGAGCCGCACGCTCGGTGAGGTCCGCGTCGGGTGCTCGGGCTGGGTGTACCGCGACTGGCGCGGCGTCGTGTACCCGAAGGAGCTGCCGTCCCGCGACTGGTTCGGCGCGTATGCCGAGCGCTTCGACACGGTGGAGCTCAACACCACCTTCTACCGGCTGCCACCGGCGACCACGGTCGAACAGTGGGCGGCGCAGGCGCCGGCCGGGTTCGTGTACGCGCTCAAGCTCGGCCAGTTCGGTTCGCACCGCATGAAGCTGCGCGACGCGGCGACCTGGTTGCCCAACCACCTCGATCGCGCCCTCCGGCTAGGGGCCGCGATGGGACCGACCCTGGTGCAGCTCCCGCCCCGCTGGCGGCGCAACCCGGAACGGCTCGACGAGTTCCTCTCGGTCGCGCCGCGCACGGTGCGCTGGGCGGTCGAGGTCCGCGACCCGACCTGGCTGCACGACGACGTGTTCGCGGTGCTCGAACGTCACCGCGCCGCGCTCTGCATCCACGACCTGCTCGAGCACCACCCCTGGATCCGCACCACCGACTGGACCTACGTGCGGTTCCACGGCCCGAACGCGTTGCACGAGAAGTACGTCGGTCGCTACGGCGGTCGCCGGCTGTGGCGCGCCGCCGACCGGGTGGCGGCGTGGGCGGAGCAGGGCGTCGACGCGTACTGCTACTTCAACAACGACTTCCACGGCGCCGCGATCGCCGACGCGGAGTGGTTCCGGGCGCGGGTCACGCCCGATCCTCGAGCTCGCGCCGCAGCCGCCAGAGCGAGAGCGCGTTCCGCAGGCTGAGCACGGGCTCCGTGACGACCCGCGGGAGTCGGGCCAGCGGCCCGTCGGTCGGGGTCTCCTCGATCGCGATCTCGCTGCCCTCGCCGTCGGGCCGTACCCGGATGTCGACGACGGCGACGCCCGCCGGCCGGAACCTCACCTCGAGCTTCATGCGTCGAGGCGGGTCGCGTTCCAGGATCTTGCTCGAGTCCTTGACCTCGCCGGCCGTGGACCCCACCGCATGGTGGAACCGCGTGCCCTGCTCGGGCCAGCCGCGGTCGACCGCCCGGATCCGGCGGGTGCCGACGACCCAGCGTGGGTAGGCGCACGGGTCGTCGAGGACGGTGAAGACCGTCTCGGGCGGGGTCGAGACATGGATGCGGTTCACCGACATCGCGGTGTCCTACCCGGATCCGGCGCTCCGCACGCTGCTCACGTCGACTCGTCCATCCTGCGCCGGTCGACGACGATGCGCGAGGCGCTGCGCTGCACGATCGCCTGCCACGGCACCAACGTGGGCGGTCGATGGAACATCGCCCGCAGCAACCACGGGCCCTTCACCGTGCCCTGCGTGTAGCCGAGCTTGGTCCCGAAGGATCGGGTCCCGACCGCCAGCGCGTGGAGCCGCAGCCCCGCGAATCCCTGCGCGCCGACCGGGCCGTCCTGCACCAGCAGCGCGTCGTGCACCCGGCCCAGCTCCTCGCCGTCGGTGGTGACCACCGTGACCCCGAGGAGCTCACTCAGCTTCATGACCGGCTCCCGGGACCTTGTCGATGATGACGTCGCGCACCCAGCGCTCGCCACGGTTGCTGTCGAGGTCGTCGCGGTCGGCCGCCAGCTCGACGGACGAGCCGATCGACTTCACGTCGCTCCACGCGATGCGCGACGGCGCCCGGTCCCGTCGCGCCGCGAGCCGCCGCTCGATCGAGGCCAACCACCGGCCGAAGTCTCCGCCGATCTGGTTGGCGAGGGCACCGAGCCCCGAGAGCAGGGCATCGACCCGCGGCGGCGCGTCGGGATCGTCGTCGACCACGAAGTCGACGTCGTCGATCTTGCCCGCGAGACGCCCGTCGCGGTCGACCAGCTGGCGGTCGAGCAGCTCGAGCACCGCCCACACCTGCCGGCCCGCCGGCTCGCCACCGGGCCCGTTCACGATCCTGCCTTCGTGGCGATCATCAGCGGAATGGTCGCCGCCGCGACCACCGTGAGCAACACCATGTAGAACGTGGCGATGGCGTTCCGCACCGGACCGTTCACGTCGTCGCCCATGTAGTTCGCGTCGTTGGCGACGACCAGGATCGGGAAGTACGTGAGCGGGAGCGCGGCGGCGGAGAGCACGATCGAGTACTCGGTGACCTTGATGGGGTCGATCGCGGTCACGCCCACGACGACGGCCACGACGATCGAGGAGACCACGACCAGGTGGAACCGGGCCGCCTCGCGCGGGCGCACGAGCTTGCCCCATTGCCAACCGAAGTACTGCGACATCGTGTAGCCGCACGACAGCGCGGTCTCGAGCGCGGCGCCGAAGGTGCAGGCCACGAACCCGACGATCACGAACGCGAGCCCGACCTTGCCCAACGCGAGGCTCGTGGGCAGCGCCACCTGCGAGAGGAAGTCGACCCCGACGCCCAGCGGGTGGAACACCACCGCCGCCCCCGCCATCAGGCTGAGTGACAGCAGCCCGCCGAGCGGGAACCCGAGGTACACGTTGGCTTTGTTCAGCACGAGATCGGAGCGGGTCCACTTCTCCTCGACCGCGCCCGACGAGAAGAAGAACACCTCGTACGGCGTCATCGCCGCGCCGAACAACGCGATCGCGAAATAGAAGTACGTCGGGTGACCTTCTCCCGGAGGGACGGTCGGGTGTGACGCGTGGTGCCAGAGCGACGACCAGCTCGGGTGCAGCTGCACGACGGCGACGATCGTCACGATCATCGCCAGACCCATGAGGCCGAACACCGTCTCGAGGGTCGTGAACTTCACCCGCCAGATCACGAGCCACACCGCGAAACCCACCAGCGGGATGAAGAGCAGGTAGTTGACGTCGGAGACCAGCTGGAACGAGAGCGCCACGCCGGCCACCTCGGCGATCAAGGTGAGCATGGTGATGAAGAACGACGCCCCGAGGTTGACGAGCCCGGCGCGCGCTCCGAGCCGTTCCCGTACGAGGTCGAACACCGCCCGCTGAGTGACGCTGGCGACCCGCCCGGCCATCTCGGCGAACACGATGATGCCCACGACGCCGAGGACCACCGCCCACGCCAGCGACATGCCGTACCGCGCCCCGGTCGCCGAGTTCGCCACCAGGTCGCCGATGTCGACGAAGCCGCCCATCGCGGTGAGGATGCCGAGGGTGACGCCGAACACCTTCTTCACGCGGCCGCCGTCCCGACCTGCCCCGGATCCTCGATGAACCGCTGCAACCGCGTGGCCAGGTGCTCGAGCGGCCGGGCCTGGCGTTCGAGCCGGTCGAGCTGGCCGCGGCGGGCGGTGATGCGCAGACGGGCCACCCCATCGCTCGCCCGGTTGAGCAGGACGCCGAGCCGGGTCCGGATGGCGTCGGCGTGCCGATCCGGCGGCTGCACGCTGTCGAACACGCCCTGCGCCTTCGTGACCGCCGTGTCGGACTCCGAGAGCATCACCGACACGTAGGGGCCGAAGGCGTCGCCGCGGGTGCCGACGCGGGCGGCGAGGCGCGCGGTCTCGATCGACGAGAGGACACTCTGCGCCGTGTCCTTGGCCTTGTGCTCGTAGTCGTCGAGCGTGCGCGCGGGAGAGATCGGGTGGAGCCCGATCAGCAGAGCGACACCGACGATCACGACCAAACCGGCGATGACCGCGCGTCGCACGGACTGCCCTGTACCCGCCGAAACGCGAGCGTAACCGTGCGGTTTGCGGGCGGCGCACCGACGGGTACGGCTCGCCCATGCCGACGAAACGAGCGAACGTCAAGAACGAGAAGCAGTACGAAGCGCTCAAGAAGAAGGGCATGTCGAAGGCGCGTGCGGCCAAGATCGCGAACTCGCCCGACGCGTCGAAGCACGGCGGGAACCGCTCGGGGAAGGGCGGCAACGCCAAGCAGGGGGGCACGACCGCGCAGCACAAGGCGGCCGGGCGCAAGGGCGGCAAGGCCGCGGCGAAGAAGTCCTGAGGCCGTGACGACCTTCGGCTACACGCTGTCGAGCGAGGAGCATCCGCCCGGAGGGCTCGTCGCCAATGCCCGACGCGCCGAGGACGTCGGCTTCGAGTTCGCCTCGATCTCCGACCACTACCACCCGTGGGTGAGCGCGCAGGGGCACAGCCCGTTCGTGTGGAGCGTGCTCGGCGGGATCGCGGCGACGACCGACCGCCTGCGGGTCGGCACCGGCGTGACGTGTCCGATCATGCGCGTCCATCCGGCCGTGATCGCGCAGGCGGTCGCCACCACGTCGTTGCTGTTCGAGGGCCGGTTCTTCTTCGGCGTCGGCACCGGCGAAGCCCTCAACGAGCATGTGGTCGGGGTGCGGTGGCCGCCCCCGGCGGTACGGCGGGAGATGCTCGAGGAGGCGGTCGCGGTCATCCGTGAGCTGCTGACCGGAGCGACGGTCGAGCACCGCGGCGTGCACTACGAGGTCGACAATGCGCGCGTGTTCGATCCGCCCGAGACGGCGGTCCCGATCGTCGTCTCCGGCTTCGGTGCCGAGGCGGCCGAGCTGGCGGGAAGGATCGGTGACGGGTACTGGGGCAATGCCCCGGAACGCGACCTCCTCGCCGCCTTCGAACGGGCCGGCGGCTCCGGCCCCCGCTACGCGCAGCTCAACCTCTGCTGGAACGAGAGTGCTGACGCGGCGCGCCGGATCGTGCTCGAGACCTGGCCGAACTCGGCGGTGCCCGGGCAGCTGTCGCAGGATCTTCCGACGTGGACGCACTTCGAGCAGGCGACGCAGATCGTGACCGAGGACGATGCCACCCAGTCGGTGCCGTGCGGCCCCGACGTCGCCGGGCAACTCCGGCAGAGTGTGCAGCAGTACGTGGACGCCGGGTACGACCACTTGTACTTCCACCAGATCGGACCCGACCAGGATGGGTTCTTCCGGTACTGGGAGCGCGAGCTGCGCGACGCGCTCGTTCCCGTCCGGGTCAGCTGACCCGTTCGCCTGGCGCGGCCACGCCGTCGGCGACGAGCGTGTCGCGCAGCCGGCGCCGGCGGATCTGCCCGGTGGCGTCGGTGCGGGGGAGCGCGTCCACCTCCACGACGACTCGGGGCTGCTTCGGGCCGACGAGGGTTCCCGCGACGTGCGCACGCAGCTCGGCGACCGTCGGGAGCGACGCACCGGGACGCACGACGATCGCCGCGCACACCAACTCCCCCCAGCTGGCATCGGGGAGTCCGACCACCGCCACCTCCGCCACCGCAGGGTGGGTGCCGACCGCGGCCTCGACCTCCAAGGGCGTCACCCATTCGCCGCCCGATCGGATCGATTCCGATCGCCGGCCGGTGATGGTGAGGAAGCCGTCGGCGTCGCGCGTGGCGAGGTCGCCGGTGTGGAACCAGCCCTGCTCGTCGATCGCCTCGGCGGTGGCGTCGGGGCGGTCGAGGTAACCCGAGAACATCGTCGGGCCCCGCAACCACAGCTCGCCGTCCGGCGACAGGTCGGCCAGCGTCATCGGCGGCGGTTGCCCGACGCTGCCCGGGTGCGTGAAGAGGTCGGGATCGAGCAGCGTCGCGCCGCGTCCGATCTCGGTCGAGCCGTACGCGATCGACGTCCACGAGCCGGGGAAGCGGGCCTTGAGCGCGTGGAGGAGGTCGAGGCTCACCAGCGACGTGCCCGTGTTCGCCTCCACCAGTGACGACGTGTCGTACGTGCCGTCGTCGGCGAGCACCCGTTCCCACACGCTCGGGATGCAGTAGAGCCCGGTGGCGCGCCACCGTTCCACCGCGCCGAGCAGTGCTGCCGGTTCGGCCCGGGTCACCAGGTGCACCGGCCGGTCGATCGCCCACGCACCTTCGATCATCGACCAGCCGGACATGTGGAACAGCCCGAACATCACGACCGCGCCGCGGCGTTGCGTCGCGCCGGTCTCGCTGTCGCGCTGCACCGCGCGCAGCCACGCGGCGCGGTGCGAGATCAGGGCGCCCTTCGACACGCCGGTGGACCCGGACGTCAGGAACACGACGCTCGGGTCCTCGCTGGTGCCGACGCGGGGCGGGCTCGCGGCCGCTGCGCCATCAGCCCAGCCGTGGTGCATGACGAGGATCGGGACCCCGAGCGGGTCGGCGGCCGCGTGCGCGGCATCGGCGACGTCGGGGTGCGCCACCACCAGGCGCGGCGCCAGCGTCTCGAGCGCGGCCACCGCCTCCGGCTCGGTGAAGTGCGGGTTGACCGGCGACAACGTCGCACCGGCCTTGCTGATCCCGTAGCCGAGCTCCAGCGCGTCGAGCGCGCTCGGACCCCACCACGCCACCCGGTCGCCGGGCTGCACGCCTTCGCCCATCAACCGGTGCGCGGCGCGGTTCGATCCCGCGTCCAGCTCGGCGAAGGTCCGGGCTTCGTCGCCCATGGTCGCGCCGATGCCGGACGGCGACACCAGCGCCGCGCGCACCAGCAGGTCGTGGATGCGGACGTCCATCACCGACCGAGTCTCGGTGGGTCGGCGCGGCGCGGTCAAGCGGAGTGCTCGGGCGGGGTGTTCACGACCGACTGACTAACGTCGCGCGCCGTGTCGGACGAGGGTTCCCTGCTGGCCGACGTCGACCGCCTGATCCAGCGGGTGGTCCACACGTTCGGCGAGCCCGTCGCCGATGCGCTCGCCCCGATCGCCGCGTCCGGCTCGCGGCATCGGGCGCGGATGATCCTGTCCCTGGCCGCCGGCGGCGACCGTCCGGCGGCGGTGCAGGGCGCGGCCGCGGTCGAGCTCCTGCACCTGGGAACGCTGGTGCACGACGACATCGTCGACCAGTCGTCGCGTCGCCGCCACGCGCCGACCGTCCACGTCGTGCTGGGGATGCCGGTCGCGCTCTGGACCGCGGACGGCGTGTACGCCGAGGCACTGCACCTCGCCGACGCGGTGTCGCCCGCAGGCGGCCTCGCACTCGGCGGCGCGTTGCGCCGCATCGCCGACAGCCAGGTGCTCGAAGCGCTCGGGGTCACGACCGCCCGGTACTGGGACGTGGTCGACGGCAAGACGGTGTCGCTCTTCGACGCGTCGTTCGCCCTCGCCGACGAGGCGGTGGGGGGTGCGCTCCCGGCCGGCGTGCGCGACGCGGTCCGCGCCTACGGGCGGCTGTTCCAGTACGTCGACGACCTGCACGACATCGGCGGCGAGGCCGATGCGATGGGCAAGCCGACCGGGCTCGACGCCGACAACGAGCTGCAGACCCTGCCCGCCGCCGACCTGGTGGTATCCGTCGACGAGGTGCGGGCGCGCCTGCAGGCCCTCGCCACGCCGGTGCGCGACGCGGTCGCGGCGTCGCGATGGGAGGACTACTTCGGCGACGTCACCGACCGACTGCTCGAGGCCGCGACGCGAGTGCTCGACGCCGCGGCGCCGGCACCACGATGAGCTCGGGGCTCCTCCCGCGCCACGTCGCCGTCATCATGGACGGCAACGGCCGGTGGGCCGAGCGTCAGGGCCTCGCCCGCACCGTCGGGCACAGCCAGGGCGAGGAGCGCCTGGCCGAGATCGTGCGCGCCGCCGACGCGATCGGCATCGGATGGCTGACGGCCTACGGGTTCTCGACCGAGAACTGGCGCCGCCCCCGGCTCGAGGTCGACTTCATCCTCGGGCTCCACAAGAAGATCTTCGGGCGGCGCGCCGAGATGCACGAGAACAACGTGAAGATCCGCTGGATCGGGCGCGACCGTGGCGCAGGCTCGCGGATCCCGGCAGTCGTGCGGCGCGAGATCGAGAAGTCGACCCGCCTCACCGCCGACAACACCGGGCTCAACTTCACGGTGGCGTTCGACTACGGCGGCCGCCAGGAGCTGGTCGAGGCCGCGCAAGCCATCGCCCGCGCGCAGCCCGATGTTGTCAGCACCCACACCGTCGGCCGCCACCTCTACGCGCCCGAGCTCCCACCCGTCGACCTCATGATCCGCACCTCCGGCGAGGCCCGGATCTCCAACTTCCTCTTGTGGGAAGGGGTGGGCGCGCAGCTGTACGTCACGCCCACGCTGTGGCCCGACTTTGGCGCCGACGAGCTCGAACGGGCCATCGCGTGGTGGCGAGGCCGGATCGAGCACCCGGGCTGACCGGGTGCGGGGGGTGCGGAATGGCCCCCGCGTGCACCGACGCGCACCGTTAGCGTGCGGTGATGCGCGTGCTACGGGTACGGGGCTTCGCGCTGCTCCTCTTCGGGCAGGCGGTCAGCGAGACGGGCAACTGGATCGCGGTCATCGCCATCTGGGGCTTCGCGTCGTTCCGGTTCGACGTCGGCGCGGGCGACCTCGCGCTGCTCTTCGTCGTGCTGTCGGTCCCGGGCGCGCTGCTCGGCCCGCTGCTCGGTGTGCCCATCGACCGCCTGGGCCCGCGCCGCACGCTGCTCATCGCCAACCTGCTCGGCGTGATCGACGCGCTCGCGCTCTCGCGCGCCGACAGCTACACGACGATCATCCTGCTCGCGCTGCCGCTCGGCCTGATCGAGGCGCTCGCCACCGCGTCGCTCGACGCCATCCCTCCGCGGCTGGTGCCCGACACGCAGCTGGTGACGGCCAACGCCCTCCTCGGCGGTGCGCAGGACGTCGCCATCGTGCTGGGCCCGCTCACCGCCGCCGCGGTCAACACGAAGTGGGGCCTCGAGGGCGCGTTCCTCGCCGACGCCGCCACCTTCCTGGTCGGCGCGTTGGTGGCGCTCCGGATCCGCGTCGAACCGGTACCACGCGTGCACGACGAGCACGCCACCTCGACGTGGCGGGAGCTGCGCGACGGGTTCTCGTTGGCCCGGCGCTCCGAGGGCCTGCGCTGGACCCTCGCGGTGGCGACCTCCGTCTACCTGCTCTGGGCGGTCTTCGGCGTGCTCGAGCCGCTCTACGTGCGCGACGTGCTCGGGGAGTCCGACGCGACGTTCGCGCTGCTCCAGACCGTCTTCGGGATCGGTCTCGTCCTCACCGGCCTGGTCCTGGCCGTCGTCGGCGAACGCGTCGCCCGGCCGCGGTACGTCGCCATCGCGATGATCGTCTCGGGTGCGACGGCGGCGCTGTACCTGGGCACCGAGTCCTTGCCGGTGGCATTCGTCGGTGTGTTCCTGTGGGGCGTCGACACCGCCTTCTTCTACGTCCCCGCGCGCACGTTGCTGCAGCGCTACGCGCCGGTCGCGTTCCACGGCCGGGTGCTCTCGTTGAACCAGTCGCTGGAGCCGATGGCCAGCATCGTGATGACGCCCCTCGCCGCGCTGGCGCTCGGTGTGGTCAGCGTCTCGGTCCTGGGTGTCGTCGCGGGTGGCTGCGCGGTGGTCGGCGGTGTGGTGTTGCTGCTCGTCGGGCGTCACCTGACCGTGCCCGCACCGAGTGAGCCGTTCGACCCGACTGCGGGCAGCTCGCGCGATGCCATCGCCCTCGGCGGGGCGGCGCCGGGCTGACGGTAGGCTCCGCGCCGTGGACGTCGAGGGCACCACCGCGGTCGTGACCGGCGGCGCGAGCGGCATCGGCCGCGCCACCGCGCTCGAGCTGGCCCGCCGCGGGGCCGACGTCGTCGTGGCCGACATCCACGACGAGCGGTTGGCCGAGACGGCGGCGGCGATCGAGGCGCTCGGGCGGCGCGCGCTCGCGGTGCGCTGCGACGTCACTCGCGACGTCGACGTCGACGCCCTGGCGTCCGCCGCGTTCGATGCCTTCGGCGCGGTCGACGTGCTCATGAACAACGCGGGCATCGCGGTGCTGGGGCCGCCGCACCGGGTGGAGATGGCCGAGTGGGAGCGGATCCTCCAGGTGAACGTCCTCGGCCTGGTGCGTGGCGTGCGGGCGTTCGTGCCCGCCATGGTCGAGCGCGGGCACGGGTACGTGGTGAACACCGCGTCGGTGGCCGGGGTCTGGGCCTACAGCTGGGACGCCGCGCCCTACATCACCTCCAAGTTCGCGGCCTACGGCCTCTCGGAGGCACTGGCTCGATCACTGCGACCGCTCGGCGTCGGGGTCTCGGTGCTGTGCCCCGGCCTGGTCCACACCAACCTCGGTGAGACCGCACGCTTCTCCGGGGTGCCCGACGAGTTCTCGGGTCAGTGGTCGTACTTCCCGCCGGAGATGGTCGACGTGGCGGTCGCGGCCGACGAGGTGGGCCCCATGGTGTGCGACGCCATCGCCGACGAGCGCTTCGCGATCTTCACCAACGCCGACGACGCCGCCCGGTTCACCTGGTGGCGCGACGACATCGACCGCTCGCTCACCGACTCGATCGCGGCGGCACCCACCCCGCCGCGGATCGTCTGATGTTCGGGCGCCGGCCGCGTCCGCGGCCGTCGGCGATGGCGGCCGGCGCGGCCTCGGTGCCGCCGACGCCGCTCACCGCGGAGCAACAGCGCAACGAGTTCCACTCGCGCAGCGATCCGATCCCCACCCGCCCCGTCCGCACGGTGTTGGTCGACGTCACCACCGACACGCAGCGCGGCTTCTGGGACGCGCCGTTGTGGGTGCCGATCGGCGGCGTCATCGAGGGCGGCGACGACCTCTGGGAGGTCGTGAGCGTGCGCCTCCGGTTGCCCACCGCATCACCCGAGGAAGGGATCCGCCCGGTGCTCTACCTCTACGCCCGCAAAGCGGAGGCCTGAGGCTCACACGTTCGCGAGCGTGCGGCCGACCACGGTGTCGCCGCCGCGCGCCTTGGCCGCGTACACCGCTTCGTCGGCCGCCCGCACCAGTGCCGTCGGGTCGTAGGGTCCGCCGGGCGGCGAGGCGGCGACTCCGAAGCTCGCGGTCGCCGAGACCGGCGGGGTGCCGATGGCCAACGCGGCGACGCGGGCCCGGCAGCGCTCCATGGCGACGGTGGCCTGCGGGATGTCGAGTCCGGGGAGCAGCACGATGAACTCGTCACCGCCGTGGCGGCCGACGACGTCGTACTCGCGCGTCGCGCCGGACAGGGCGTCGGCGATCGCCTTGAGCAGCGCGTCGCCGGCCTCGTGCCCGAAGGTGTCGTTCACCCGTTTGAAGCGGTCGACGTCGATCATCGCCACTGCGAACCCGTCGCCGGTGCGCTGGGCCTGCGCGGCCGCGCGGCTGAGGGCGTCCTCGACCAGCCGTCGGTTGCCCAGGCCGGTGAGCGGGTCGGTCGCCGCCCGCGCCTGCGCGTCGGCCAGCGTCTGCAGCGTGGCGAGCACCGGCGCGGCGCGGAGGATCGAGTCGTGCACCCAGCGTTCGGTCGAGCCCCGCAGCTCGCGATTGGCGCGGAACGCGACCGAGCCGATGCGCTCCCCCCGGGCGACGATCGGGCGCGCGGCCGGCGACCGGTCGTCCTCGCCGGTCACCACGACCGTCGCCCCCGGGACCAGCTCCTCGAGGTGACCGGTCAGGATGGCGCGCGCTTCGTCCTGCGTCCGGGCGTCCTGCAGGCGCTCGGCGAACGCGATCTGCCGGTCGCGCGCCTCGGCGTCGCGCCGCTCGGTGCGTACGAACACCACCCAGTGCAGCACCGCGAACGCGGCGCACACCCCGACGAGGAGCGCGATGCCGCGGACCTCGTCGTGATCGCTGTCCTCGCGGTTCTGCCGGTCGAGGGCGCGCGCCAACTCGTCGTCGGTCGCTCGGATCCGGTCCAACGTCGCGTCCCTGGCCGCGGCACGGGCGGCGGCGTTGGCGGTGGCTTCGGGACCGGTGGCGGCGACGTCCGCCGCGACCGCGGTCTCCCACCCTTCGATGAGCGCGCGTTCCTCGGCGAGCCGGGTCCGCAGCTCGGCGTCGTCGTGCACCGCGATGCCGGCGGCGCGCACCGCCTGCGCGAGCTGGAGGCGTCCCGAGTTGTAGGCGCCGACCAGGCTGGTGTCCCGTGTGACGATGTAGTCGCGCGCCGCGTTCTCCGTCCCGACCACCGCGGCGAGGACGTCCGCATTGGCGCGCGTCACCTCAGCGGTGCGGTCGGCGCGCACGCGTTGCGTGTCGTACTGCCACCAGGTCGCGCTCCCCACCACGGCGACGAAGGCGAGCAGGAGCGCGGCTCGTCCCCACCGCGTCGTGCGCGAGCCGGTGCCCACGCCCGCCTACCGGTGCTGACTCGTGGCGTCCGCCGACGCGAGCACGACTCCGTGCTCGCCCTGGCGAGTGTTGGGCATGTGCGACCCCCGGCTCGACCTGACGGGGGTTATCGACCGTGCCGGCCCCGGCGAGAAGGCGCTGTGACCGACGTCATCCGGCGATCAGCGAGCCCGGGCAAGCGCCGCGAGCTGCCCCACGGTCTTCCAATTGCGCGTGGTGGCGACAACCTGCAGCTTCTGCTCGAACCAGGCGTTGTTGATCTTGGTGCGGCCGTACCCGCCCGGGCAGGAGACGTACACCTCCCGACCGACCACGTGGAACTCGTCCGGCGCGTCGACCCGCTCGTCGAGGGCGGCGACCCGGCCGGGTCCCGGCGAGGTGGCGAGGAACGTGACGTGGAGGAGCTTCGGATCGCCGGAGGGAAGGAACCGGTTGCCGTCGAGCACGTGGTCCAGCTGCGCCGGTGTGCGCACCAGCACCGCGACGTCGAGTCCCAGGTCGTCGGCGATCGCGCGGCCGATGGCACGCTCGACCGCGCCGGCGCGGCGCGAGGCAGCCCGTGAGACGACGTTCCCGCTCTGCACGTAGGTGGCGACGTCGGTGTGGCCGTGCCGCTCGTACAGGTCGCGGAGATCGGCCATCGCGATGCGGTTGCGGCCGCTCACGTTCACCCCGCGGAGCATCGACACGTAGACGGGCACCGGCCGAGGCTACGGCGGCCCGCGAGGTCGCGGCGACGTCTCCCCGTGCGCGCGGCGGGCGCGGGCACTAAGAAGAGCCCCGGCGAGCCGCAGGGGAACACGCGAGGATGACGTGAAGCGCGGTTCCCGCAAACCACGAGCGCTGAGCGGGAGCTCAGGGGGAGACGGCGATGATCCTCGACGGCAAGACAGTGGTGGTGACCGGGGTGGGTCCCGGCCTCGGAGGAGAGGTGGCGAAGCTGGTGCTGCGCGACGGCGGCAACGTCGTGCTCGCGGCGCGTACCGCCGACAAGCTCGAGGGCATCGCCCAGGAGGTCGACCCCACCGGTGCGCGCGTGGCGCACCAACCGACGGACATCGGCGACGCCGAGCAGTGTCGCGCCCTCGCCGAGCTGGCGGTCGACCGCTTCGGCGCGGTCGACGGGGTCGTCCA
>DATBBL010000113.1:0-8110 GCA_036271015.1 Acidimicrobiia bacterium | reverse complement strand
ACGCCAGCTTGACGCTCGCGTACGCCACCCCGCCCGCCCCGACCCGCGCCGCGGCGCGCGCCTCGTCACCCGCGAGGCACGCGGCCACCAGGGCGTAGTCGACCGGCGCGACGGTCGCTGCGCACGACGACACCGCGACCGCGGGTGCGGGAGCACCCCGGGTGAGCGCACCGCGCAGGCCCTCGAGCATCGCGATGCTGCCGAAGTAGCTGACGTGGACGAGCTGCGCGGGCGGGTCGACGGTCGCGGGCACCCCGGCGAACCCGGCGTACCCCTCGAGGGACCCGTCGCAGCGTTCGAGGATCCCCGCGATCGCGGCCTCCCGTCCCGCGTCCGTGCCGAGGTCGGCGATCACCTCGGCGTCGCGCAGGTCGACACCGATGACGCACCGGCCCTCGGCCTCCAGCCGGCGCCGGGTCGCGGCGCCGATGCCGGATGCCGATCCCGTCAACGCAATCCCGGCCATCGTCTCGCGCGTCCCCCCGGCGTCCCCCGCGTGCGGCATGCTCGCCGCCGCCGGGATCGTATCGACTATCAATCTATTTATCAAAGGCTTGATTGCCCGTCGGCCGGTGGTTTAAGGTCGCCGCCAGGTCAAGGTGCACGGCATTCGGTCGCGGGGGGTCGATGCGGACGCTCGAAGACAAGGTTGCGATCGTCACCGGCGCCGGCCAGGGCGTCGGTGAGGGTGTGGCGCTGGCGCTCGCCGACGCCGGCGCCAAGGTGGTCGTCGCCGGCCGGACGAGATCCAAGGTGGAGCGGACCGCGACCGCGATCGCGGAACGGGACGGGGTCGCGGCGCCGCTCGAGTGCGACGTGACCGATCCGGTCCAGGTGCAGGACTGCGTCGACTTCACCGTGCGCGAGTACGGCACCGTCGACATCCTGGTGAACAACGCCCATGTCCCGCCGCTCGGCCCGATCGCCGAGATCCCGGAAGCGCTGTTCGAGGCGGGGTGGAGGACCGGGCCGTTGGCGACGTTCCGGTTCATGCGGGCGTGCCATCCGCACCTCAAGGGTGGCGGAGTCATCGTGAACATGGGCTCCGGCTCCGCGATCCGCCCCGACCTGACCGCATTCGGCGCGTACGGCGCGTGCAAGGAGGCGATCCGGACCATGAGCCGCGCCGCCGCGTGCGAGTGGGGGCGGGACGGCATCCGGGTGAACGTGGTGTTGCCGTTGGCGCTGTCGCCCGCGATGGAGGGCTTCCTCGCCGAGCACCCCGAAGCCCGTGACGGCGTGCTCGGCGCGATCCCGCTCGGGTTCATCGGCGACTCGGAGCGCGACATCGGTCCGGCCGTGGTCTGGTTGTGCTCCGACGCCGCGAGCTACGTGACCGGCACGAGCATCTGTGTCGACGGCGGCCAGGACTACGTCCGCTGACGGCGGAGCCAGGGGGACCTCGACCATGCGCGCAGCCCTGTACTACGGACCGGGAGACGTCCGGCTCGAGGACATCCCCGAACCGGACCCGACCCCCGGCACGGTGAAGGTCCGGTCGCTGCACAACGGACTGTGCGGCACCGACCTGCACCAGTACTTCGTCGGCCCGATGAGCCCGGCGCCGCTGCCCACCGTGGTCGGGCACGAATTCTCCGGGGAGGTCGTCGACGTCGGTCGCGACGTCACCGCGGTGGCGGTCGGTGACCTCGTCGCCATCGAGCCGCTCTGGCCCTGCGGCACGTGCGCGCCCTGCGTCGAGGGTGACCCCAACCTCTGCTGGGAGATCCTGTGCCACGGTCTCGGTGGCCCCGGCGGCGGCCTCTCGGAGTTCACCGTGGTGCGCGAGCACATGGCCCACCGGCTGCCCGAGGGCCTCGGCCCCGTCCACGGCGCCCTGGTCGAGCCCATGTCGGTCGCCTACCGGGCGGTCGTGCGTAGCGAGCCGCACCCCGGTGACGTGGCCGTCGTGTTCGGCGGTGGCCCCATCGGGATCGGCGCCTACCTCGCCCTCCGCGCGCTCGGAGTCGACGACGTCACCGTGGTGGAGCCCGCGGCGGAGCGCCGCGCCGCGGTCGGCGCCCTCGGCGCGGAGCACGTGCTCGACCCCGCCGCCACCGACGTCGTGGGGGAGGTGCGCGAGCGCACGAAGGGCGCCGGGGCCCGGGTCGTCGTCGACGCCGCCGGCGTCCCCGCGTCCTTCGCCGCCGCGCTCGGGGTCGCGAGCACGCGGGGCCGGGTCGTGACCGTCGCCGCGTACATGGAGCCCGTCACGTACAACCCCACCGACGTCATGATGCGCGAGCTCGAGATCGTGTCGTCGTTCTCGTACAACGGCGAGTTCGACGCGGTGATCGACCACATGGCGGCGGGTCGGTACCCGACCGGTGGGTGGGTCGAGCGCGTGCCCTTCGACGAGCAGCTCACCGCCTACGACCGCCTGCACCGGGGCGAGGCGATCAAGTTGATGATCGACCTGTGAGCCCGACCCGCCCCGCGCGTTCCACCCCATCCTCCCGAGAACGGAGAACAGGCCGATGACCCTGATCGGTGCCCAGGACCGTGACCGTCTCGCCGGGCTCACCCGCGAGGACGCCGTCGCCCGCGCCCGTGAGCTCGCCGCCAACCTCGTGGACCGGCGAGCCGAGACCGAAGCCCTCCGGCGCATCCCCGACACCACCATGGAGGAGTTCGTCGCCAGTGGCCTGATGCGGATCAACCAGGCCTCCCGGTGGGGCGGCGCCGAGCTCGGCACCGAGGCCGCGGTCGAGGTGATCGCCGAGGTCGCCAAGGGCGACGCGTCGGCCGGGTGGGTGTTCGGCCTGATCGCCAGCCACTTCTGGTTGGTGTGCCTGTTCCCGCCCGAGGCGCAGGAAGAGATGTGGGGGAGCGATCCCGACGTGATGATGTCGTCGTCGTTCGCGGCCACCGAGGGCCACTGCGAGCAGGTCGACGGCGGCTACCGCGTCCAGGGGCGCTGGCCGTTCTCGAGCGGGTCCGACCACTGCTCCTGGGCCATGCTCGGCATCGTCCTGCCGCCGGCGGGCCCCGACCAGCCGCCGACGCTGGTGTGGGGCCTCGTCCCCCGGTCGGACTACCGCATCGACGACGACTGGCGGACCGTGGGGATGCGAGGCACCGGGTCGCACACCCTCGTCGTCGACGACGCCTTCATCCCCGACCACCGGTGCATCAATCCCTGGGAGGTCAGCGCCGGCACCGCCCCCGGCACCGCGATCAACCCGGCGCCGCTCTTCCGCCTCCCGTTCGGTCCCGCGCTCGCGTACTACCTCTCGGCCCCCGCGCTGGGGGCCGCCGAGCGGACCTTCGCCGACTGGGTGCACTACATCGCGGGGAAGCGCCAGGTCTTCACCGGCGCCGAGGTCGGCAAGCAGGCGCCGACGCTGATCCGGGCCGGTGAGCTGTCGGCGCAGCTCGAGGCGGCCCGGCTGCTCATGACCGCGACGCCGCGCGCGATCGACGAGGCGATCCTGCGCGGCCCGCTCGACCAGGAGCTGCGCGTCCGCGCCGGTCGCAACGCGACGTACGCGGTGCGGATGTGCGTCGACGTGGTCGAGCGCTGCATGCAGTTCAGCGGCGGCACCGGCCTGTTCGAGCACCATCCGGTCCAGCAGGGTTGGCGCGACGTCCACGGCGTCGCCGCCCACGTCGGGTTCGGGGTCGACAACGCGTACGGGACCTATGGCAACCTCCTCCTGGGGGTGCCGGTGATGCCCTCACCGATGCTGTGAGCGTCCTCGGCAACCGGGTCGTCCGGGTGGAGGACCCCGGTCTCCTCACCGGCACGACCGCCTTCGTCAGCGACATCACCGATCCACTCCTCGACGGTGCGCTGCACGTGACCTACGTGCGATCGGCCATGGCGCACGCGCGGATCTCCGACGTCGACACCGCGGAGGCACTCCGGCAGCCCGGTGTCGTCGGCATCTTCACCGCCAACGAGCTGGGGCTCACGCCGCAGCCCTCGCCGTACTCGCCGATGTTCACGACCTGTCCGCTCGCGTGCGAGGTCGTCCGCTACGTCGGCGAGCCGATCGCCGCCGTGGTCACCGAACGCGCCGACCAGGGTGAGGACGCGGCCGAGCTCGTCGTGGTCGACTACGACCCGCTGCCCGTGGTCGTCGATCCGATGGCCGCGCTCCGGGACGAGATCCTGCTCTTCCCCGCGGTCGGCACCAACGTGTGCGGCGACTCCGCGCACATGGGGGTGCCGCCCGAGCGCGACGACCTGTTCGACGGGTGCGAGGTGGTGGTCACGGAGCGGCTCGTGAACCAGCGGGTCGCGCCCTGTCCGCTCGAGGTCAGATCGGCCGCCGCGGCGTGGACCGCGGACGGCAAGCTCGTGCACTGGGCGACGTCGCAGATCCCGCACGTGGTGCACAACGTGCTGTCGATGATCTACGAGCCGGCGGCGGTCCGGGTGGTGACGCCCGCGGTCGGCGGGGGGTTCGGGGCCAAGTCCGGCGTCCACGGCGAGGAGCTCATGCTCGGCGGGCTCGCCGCCGCGCTGCAGCGACCGATGCGCTGGACCGAGACGCGTTCGGAGAGCATGCAGGCGCTCGAGCACGGACGCGCCCAGCACCATGAGATCACCATCGGTGGGACGCGCGACGGTGACGTGCAGGCCTACCGCCTGAAGATCGTGCAGGACGCCGGTGCCTACCCGGGGTTCGCGTCGATCATCCCGGTGCTCATGACCCGCACGATGGCGCCCTCGGTCTACGACATCCCCAGGGTCGAGTGCGTGACCAAGAGCGTGGTCACCAACACCACGCCGGTCGCCGCGTACCGGGGCGCGGGGCGTCCCGAGGCGGTGGCGGCGATCGAGCGCGCCATGGACCTGTTCGCGCTCGAGACGGGACTCGATCCGGTGGAGGTCCGGCGCCGGAACCTGGTCCCGCCGTTCTCGGAACCCATGACGACGGCGATGGGCGCGGTCTACGACGTCGGCGACTACGTGGGCGCGCTCGACGCCGTCCTCGAGCGCGCCGGGTACGACGAGCTCCGCGCCGAGCAACGCCGCCGTCGTGAGCGCGGCGACACCGTCCAGATGGGGATCGGGGTCAGCTGCTACGTCGAGATCACCGGGAAGTCGGTGACCGACTCGAACCCGCAGGAGGTCGCCCGGATCCGGATCCACGACGACGGGGCGGCGACCGTGTTCACGGGGACCTCGCCGCACGGCCAGGGCCACGACACGTCGTGGTCGATGATCGCCTCGGCGGAGCTGGGCATCCCGATGGACCGCATCCAGGTCGTGCACGGCGACACCGACCGGGTCCCCGTGGGCGGGGGCACGTTCGGGTCCCGGTCGCTGCAGCAGGGGGGCGCGGCGGTGCACCAGGTCAGCATCGAGGTGGTCGACCGGGCCCGGTCGCTCGCCGCCGAGCTGCTGGAGGCCGACCCCGACGACGTGGTGCTCGACAAGGACGCGGGCGTCTTCCACGTGCGCGGGACCCCGACCGTGGCGAAGTCGTGGGGTGAGCTCGCGAGCGCGAGCAGCACGAACGGGCACGCCGCGCTCGACGTGGAGTCGAACTTCGTCGCGCCGGGGCCGACGTTCCCGTTCGGCGCGCACCTCGCGGTGGTCCACGTCGACGTGGAGACCGGCAAGGTCGAGCTGGTCCGGTTCGTCGCCTGCGACGACGCGGGCACCGTGTTGAACCCGTTGATCTTCGAAGGTCAGGTGCACGGCGGCATCGCCCAGGGGGCTGCCCAGGCCCTGGTCGAGGAGTTCGCGTACGACCCCGACGGCAACCCCGTCACCGGGAATTTCGCCGACTACACGTTCATCTCGGCGGCCGAGCTCCCCGACTTCGAGATCGTGCACCAGGAGACGCCGACGCCGTACAACGCACTCGGTGCCAAGGGGGTCGGCGAGTCCGGCACCATCGGCTCCGCGCCGGCGGTGCAGTCGGCCGTGATCGATGCGCTCTCGGGGTACGGCGTGCGCCACCTCGACATGCCGCTACTCCCGGAACGGGTCTGGCGCGCGGTCGCGGGCGACTGAGAGGAAGGACGAGCGCGTGCAGCACGACTTCACCGGGAAGGTGGCGGTGATCACCGGCGGTGCGTCCGGCATCGGCCGCGCGACGGCCGACGCGTTCGCGCGCGCCGGCGCGAGCGTCGTGGTCGCCGACCTCGACGCGACCGCGCTCGACGAGACGGTGCGCGCGATCAAGGACTCCGGCGGGGAGGGCCTCGGCGTCGTCACCGACGTGGCGAAAGCCGCCGACGTCGAGCGAATGGTCGCGACCGCCACCGACGCGTACGGGGGGCTCGACGTCGCGTTCAACAACGCCGGGATCGAGGCCGCGCCGCTCGCGGTGGCCGACGTGACCGAGGAGGAGTGGGACCGGGTGCAGGCGATCAACACCAAGGGCGTCTGGCTCTCGATGAAGTACGAGATCCCCGCGATGGTGGCGCGTGGCGGCGGCGCCATCGTGAACGCGTCGTCGATCCTCGGGCTGTTCGGCGCCGCCAACGGGTCGCTCTACAGCTCCACCAAGCACGCGGTCGCCGGGCTCACGCGTTCGGCGGCGCTCGACTACGCCCCGGCGGGCATCCGCGTGAACGCGACCTCGCCCGGCATGATCGAGACGCCGCTGATGGAGCGGACCGCGGTCAACATGCAGGTGCCGCCCGAGGCCTTCCACGGCATGCATCCGCTGGGTCGGATGGGGAAGTCGCCGGAGGTCGCCGACGCGGTGCTCTGGTTGTGCTCGGACGCAGCGTCGTTCGTGACCGGCGTGGTGCTGCCGGTCGACGGTGGGTACTCGGCCCAATGACCCCGCGGTACTCGCCCGAGGAGCTCGCCGATCAGCACGAGATCGAGCAACTGATGTACCGCTACGCCACCGGCATCGACACCGCCGACTACGAGATGGTCGACTCGGTCTTCACCGCGGACGGGGAGGTCGACTACGCCGGCATCGGTGGCCCGCGCGGTCGCTGGCATCCCGAGGTGCGGCAGTGGAGCGAGGAGTCGCTCGCGGCCTTCCCCGTGCGCAAGCACTACATCACGAACGTCGTGGTCACGTTCGCTGCCGACCGGTCGAGCGCGACGTCGGTCACGTACTGGCGATCGCCCATGGGCTTCGCCCGCCCCGACGGGTCCGTCCACCTCTTCGAGCCGGGCGGACGCTACGTCGACCAGCTGGTGCGCACCGATGCCGGGTGGCGGATCGCGGTGCGGATCACGATGCAGGACTGGATGTGGGGCACGCTCCCGGTCGAGCTCACCGGAGAGGATGCGCCCGCGTCGCGGACCATGTAGTCTCACAACCACTTGATCAACGTCTTGATAGTAAGTGCACGGACCGGGGGGAGAGGATGCCAGGACGACTTGCCGGCAAGGTCGCGCTGATCAGCGGGACCGCAGGCGGTCAGGGTCGCCGCGCCGCGGTGCACTTCGCGGCCGAGGGCGCGAAGGTGGTCGGCTGCGACGTGAAGGTCGCCGAGGCCGAAGAGACCGTCGAGATGGTGCGCGCCGCCGGTGGTGAGATGGTCTCGTTCCAACCGGTCGACCTCACCGAGGAAGCTGCGGTCGAGGGCTGGATCGAGTCCGCGGTGCAGGCGTACGGCGACTTCGACATCCTCTACAACAACGCCGCAGTGGCGAAGGCCGCGAACCTCGAGGACGTCACGCGCGCCGACTGGGACTGGAACATGGCCAACGAGGTCACCCTGGTCTACCTCTCGGTGAAGCACGCGCTGCCCGTGTTCGAACGCCGGGGCGGCGGGGTCATCCTCAACGTCGGCTCGATCGCCGGCATGATCGGCTCGGGCATGCCCGGCAACGCCGCCGGCAACCTGGTCCACTGCGTGGCCAAGGCGGCGGTGATCCGCCTCACCGAGACCCTCGCCATCGAGCTGGCGAGCCGCAACATCCGGGTGAACAGCATCTCGCCGGGCGTGATCGACACGCCCCAGCTGCGCCCGTTCCTCGGCGAGGCACCCGACGCGCCGCTGCGCGTGCTGTTCGCCGACAAGTGCCTGATCCCGCGCATCGGTGAGGTCGAAGACATCGTGAACGCAGCGGTGTTCCTCGCGTCCGACGAGGCGTCGTACATCACCGGCGTCAACTTGCCGGTCGACGGCGGCTTCAGCGCGTCGGGAGGCGTCGGGCGTCCGACCAGCGAGCTCGACG
>DATBBL010000112.1:0-6260 GCA_036271015.1 Acidimicrobiia bacterium | reverse complement strand
CAACGGCGTGAACGCGCACATGGGCACGCTCGAGTACAACACCGCGAAGGAAGCGCTGCGCACCGCCACCCGCTCGGCCGCGCGCGAGTGGGCCGGCACCGGGATCGTGTGCAATGTGATCTGCCCGGCCGCCAAGTCGGCCTCGTTCCGGGCGGTGATGGCGGAGCACCCCGAGCTGGTTGCGGCCGCCGACGCCAGCAACCCGATGGGCTACATCGGCGACCCCTACGAGGACATCGCGCCGGTCGCGCTCTTCCTCGCCGGCGACGACTGCCGCTACCTCACCGGCAACACGCTCTTCGTCGACGGCGGAAGCCACATCAACGGCTCGTCGTGGGCGCCCGAGCTGCCCGACGAGGCCTAGGAAGCCGCGACCACCTTGCCCAACCGGCGGCGTACGGTGAACCGTGTGGCGATCGCTGGTGGGTGCGGTGGCAATGAGCGTCGTGTCGATCGCCGCCGCCGCTCCGAGCGCGAGCCCGGTGGTCCACCTCGCGATCGACGCGAGGACGGGCAACAACTCGGTGCTGGTCTCGTCCAACGCCACGCTCGACTGTGACGGCGGGTCGTCGGCGAGCGGCTTCCTCCGCGACGTGGCCCGGAGCGCCTGCGCGGCCGCCCGGCGCGGCGCGGTGGCGAAGGTGGCGGCGCGCCAACGCCATCCCCGCATCTGCGCCGAGGGGTACGCCGGGCCGCAGCTCGCCCACGTGACCGGGACCGTCGGCGGCCGGCGAGTCAACGTCACGGTCACCCAGGCGGACGGGTGCGGCACCGCCGACTGGCAGACCCTCCTGCCGATCCTCGGTGACCCCGAGCGGGTCGACCGGATCCCGGCCCATCCCAAGCGTGCGGCCCCCACGACGACCGCACCGCCGGTGGTGTACCAGGTGCAACGGGGTGACACCCTCACCGAGATCGCCCGGCGCTTCCACACCACCGTGCACGACATCACGACGATGAACCAGCTCGCCGATCCCGACCACGTGGCCGAGGGCCAGCGCCTCACCATCCCACCGGCCTCCTCCCTCGGCCTGCAGGTTGCATTGCTCGACGACTCGCTCAGCGGCTTCCAGCTGAAGCTGGCGGGGGGCCAACCGGGCGAGCCGGTCGTCTTCGAGATCACCGCACCCGACGGCAGCACGTACACGGGCTCGCCCCACGTCACCGGTGCCGACGGCGTCGTGACCACCACGTACGACAGCGAGATCGCGTCGGGCACGTACCGGGTCGCGGCCCACGGTGACGGTGGAACCGAGGCCGAGACCTCGTTCCACGTCGACCCCGGCCACTGACACTTGGAACGCCGCCGGACGAGCCCATAGCTTCTCGCCGTGGAACCCAGAGGCATCAACGGAGTCGCTCGCGAGGACCCGGGCCGGACCGCGATCGTCGCCGGCGATCGGCGGATGAGCTTCGCCGAGCTCGACGCCGACGCCAACCGCATCGCCCGCGTGCTCACCAACGCCGGCGTCGGGCCCGGGGAACGGGTGGCGGTGATGCTGCACAACCGCCCCGAGCTGTTCGCGGTGTGGAACGGCGTCGCGCGGGTGGGTGCGCTGGTGGTGCCGGTCAGCTACCGCTCGCTCACGTCCGAGGTCGCCTACCTCGTCGACGACTCGGGTGCGACCGCGCTCTTCTACGACGACCCCGAGGTGGTGGAGCCTGCGCTCGCGGAGCGCCCCGGACTCCGGGCGGCGTGGTCCGCCGATGACGACGCGCTCTGGTCGGAACCCGGTTCGCCGGCCACCGAGGAGTACCTCGGCGCGTCCGTCGTCACCATGAACTACACGTCGGGCACGACCGGTCGGCCGAAGGGCATCGAGCGCGTCGCCCCGCAGCCGGCGAAGGAGTATGCGCCCAATGCGCTGGCCGCCTTCTGGGGGTTCACCGGCACCGACGTGCATCTGCTCTGTGGTCCCGCGTACCACACCGCGCCCGGCAACTACGCGCAGATGAGCCTGGGCGAGGGTGGATCGGTGGTGATCATGCCGCGCTTCGTCGCCGAGTCGTGCCTCGAGCTCATCGAGCGCGAGCGCGTCACGACGTCGCACATGGTGCCGGCCAACTTCATCCGCATCCTCGAGGCGCGATGGCAGGACCACGACCGCAGCAGCATCACGAAGATCCTGCACGCCGCGGCGCCGTGCCCGCCCGCGGTGAAGCGGCAGATCATGGAGGTGTTTCCACCCGGCACGGTCTGGGAGTACTACGGCGCCAGCGAGGGCATGGGCACGGTCATCTCGCCCGAGGAGTGGCTGCGGAAGCCCGGCAGCGTCGGCCGCGCGTTCCCGGGACTGCGCATCACGATCCGCGACGACGACGGCAACGAGCTGCCGCCGGGCGAGGTCGGCTCGGTGTACACGTCGGCGATGCCGGGGATGCCGAAGTTCGAGTACCACAACGCGCCGGAGAAGACGGCCGAGTCGTGGCGCGACGACGAGTTCACCGTGCACGACCTCGGGTCGCTCGACGAGGACGGCTACCTGTTCCTGGCCGACCGGCGCGTCGACCTCATCCTCCGCGGCGGGGTCAACATCTATCCGGCCGAGGTGGAGCACGCACTGGCGACGAATCCGGATGTCGTCGACTCCGCGGTCTTCGGATTGCCCGACGAGCAGCTCGGCCAGCGTGTCCACGCCATCGTCGAGCTCCGGCCCGGCGCCCCGCCGGACCCCGACGCCATCCTCGGGCAGCTGCGGGAGCACCTCGCCCCGTACAAGCTCCCCACCACGTTCGAGTTCGTCGACGAGCTGCCGCGCGAGCCCAACGGGAAGGTGCTGAAGCGCCAGCTGCGAGACGCCCGCCTGCCCGCCGAGACCTGACTGGCGCGCCCCGATCCCCGGCTTGTAACCTGTTACTAAGTGGGATCTCGGGAGCAGCCATGACCGTCGTCGACGTCGATTCGCACTTCGAGCCCGGGCCGCGGTGGCTCGACGACTACCCGTCGCTGCGCGACCGCCTCCCCGCCTTCGACACCGCCGAGGTCACGACCCGCATCGTGGCCGGCGACATCCTGGGCAACGTGCCCCGCGCCGAGTGGCCGTCGTGGGAGGAGCTGCTGCCCCCCGGCATCGCCGCCATCGCCGGGGCCCAGGAGAAGCCCGACGACTACGGCTACGAGGGATCCTCGATGCACGGCGCGGCCGACGCCGGCGCGCGGGTCGAGTGGCTCGACGCCAACGGCATCGACCTCGAGTCCGTGATCTGCCTCGAGGGGATGCTCAACACCCGTTTCCTCGACGACCGGGGCTTGGCCCGCCAGGTCATCCACACCTGCAACTCGTGGCTCGCCGATGCCGTCGACGGCCACACGAACCGACTCCTGCCGGTCACCTGCCTCGACTTCGGCGACGTCGACGCGGCGATCCTCGAGCTCACCCGCATGCGAGCACGCGGGAGCCGGGCTTTCCTCATCGGCACCATCCCCGTCCCCGGTGTGCCGGTCATGCACCCGCGGTTCGACCCGATCTGGTCGGCCGCGACCGACCTCGGCATGGTCGCCCTGCTCCACGTCGGGTACCAGCCGGCCAGCTTCGACGCCGCGTGGGCGAACACTGCGGGCGACATGATGCTGCTGCGGCAGCTCGGCGTCTCGCAGGGCCACCAGTCGGTCCAGCTCATGCTCAACGGCATGGTGTTCGGCGGCACGTTCGACCGTCACCCGACGCTCACCGTCGTGATCGCCGAGTGCGGGCTCCACTGGTTCGAGGGGACGCTCGACCACATGGATTCCCGCGACGCTCGCACGTACCCGGAGGCCCGGTTGTACATGGGCGAGTACCCGTTCGCGCTCTCGCCGTCGGAGTTCGTGCGCCGGAACGTGCGCGTGACCCCACTGCCGCGGCGCCACCAGTCGCCGCGTCGCTTGCTGGAGACGTTCCCGGAGTGCGTCGTGTTCTCGTCCGACTACAACCACAACGAAGGCAGCGGCACCCCGACCGCGTACTACGACGAGCTGCTCGCCGGGCTCGATCCCGCACGACGCGAAGCCTTCCTGGGCGGGAACATCGCCGAGTGCTACGCGCGCATGGGTGATCCGTTGCCGGGCACCTGACGGAAGAGCACGTGCACCGCATCGTCGAGGATCTGGTGCACCGTGGCCGCGTCGCGCGTGCCGTTCATCCACTCGAGGATGGCGCTGTTCATCACGTGCCCGAGGGTGTCGATCACCTGCATGCGGTCGGGCACGTCCTCGTCACCGATTGCCGCGTCGATGATCGACTCGTACGTCGCCCGCACCGCGCTGCGGTTCTCGTTGCCCTCCGCCGGGAGCGCGTAGAACGCTCTCATCATCGTCAGCGTGCGCTCGCGGTCGCGATCGAGGGCGGTCACGTAGCCCCGCACGACGTCCTTGACGCGCGCCTCGGCGGTGGCGCCCCGCGGTGGTCGGCGGCGGAGCTGGTCGCGGAAGTGCTCCATCCGGTCGGCATGCGCCTCCGCGATCAGCTGATCCTTCGAACCGCCGAGCTGGTAGATCGTCGTGAGCGACATGTGGGTGAGGTTCGCCAGCTCGCGCATCGAGACCGCGTCGTACCCCTTCCTGGCGAGCTGCCGGGTCGCGTCGATCAGCCGCTGGTACCGGGGATCGTCGCGGCGATCGTCAGCGCTCACCGAACGGCACCGAGTGCTGGGTGTCGAGGACGACTTCGAGGCGGGTGATCCGGAGCGACCCGTCCTGGGACCGCACCTCGCCGGTGACGATCCCGGTCGACAGGTTCGCCACCGCACCCTCGACGATCTGGGTGACGAAGATGTACGAGGCGAACGCAGCCTCGCCGTCGCGTTGTTCGACCACGTGGACGTTCGTCCCGTGGTGACGGAGCGGGTACGGGCTGGCGAGCCGGTGCTCGGTCTGCCACGCCATGACGTCGTCGCGCCCGGTGACGTCGCAGCGGACGAAGTCTTCGAACGCGGTGGCACCGGTGTCGGTGCGGCAGATGAAGCGCACGTCGTCGGCGAGCAGCCCGGCGAGCACGTCGAACCTGCCCTCGTCGTAGTTCCACCACCACCAGCCGATGAGGTCCTGCACGGTCGTGGGCTCGATCACTTCAGCATTCCTCCGGAGACGGACAGGTCGTCGCCGGTCACGAACGAGGACGCATCGCTCACGAGGTAGCAGACGGGGCCGACGATCTCGTCGGGATCGGCGATCCGCTTCATGAACGTGCCGTCGGCGACGAGGTCGAGGAACCCGGGTTGGGTCTTCGCGCCACCCTCCATCATCTCGCTCATGAACGGCCCGGGCGAGAGCATGTTGACCCGCACGTTGGCCGGAGCCCAGGCCATGGCCATGCTCTTGGTGAGGTTGAGCAGCGCCGCCTTCGACGCGCCGTAGGCGCAGATGCTCGCACCGCCCGAGTAAGCGCCCATGGTGCCGATGTGCACGATGCTCCCGCCGCCCTGGTCGCGCATGTGCGGGAACACGCACTGGCTCGCCCGCAGCGGCCCCTCGAGGTTCACCGAGAACACCTTGCGCCAGTACTCGAGCGTCATGTCGCCCGGCCCGATGCGGGCCGGGTTGATCCCGGCGTTGTTCACCAACGCGTCGATGCGACCGAACCGCTCGTGCACCTCGTCGACGAATCCGGGGACCGCGTCCCAGTCGCCCATGTGACAGGCGAGCGGCAGCACCTCGGCGCCCGTCGCCGCCGCCACCTCCGCCGCGACCCGGTCGCAGAGCTCCTGCTTGCGGCTGCTCACCACCACCGACGCGCCGGCGCGGGCGAGGCCCTCGACCATGGCCCGGCCGATGCCCTTGGTGGAGCCGGTGACGATGACCACCTTCCCCGTGAGATCGAACAGATCCATCGTGGGCCGCACGGGCATCTCCTGTTTTCGGCGTGGAACCCTGACAGTAACGCGATACTGTACCCGGAGGTGACGATCCGCGCCCCGGTGCGCGAGCGTGTCGGCGTCGTCAGCGAGGGGGGATCCATGACCGGCACGTGCAGAGCGGCGGTGTTCCGCGGCGACGAGACCTACGAGATCCGCGAGTTCCCGATCCCGGATCCGCCCCCTGGCATCGACGAGGCGATGGCGCTGCTCGCCCGCCGCGACCCCGACCGCGACGCGGTGCGGGTCGGACTGCGCCACTCGCACGGAGCTGCGTCGTGAGCCTCTTCGGTCTGCGCTTCGACTTCCGCAACCCCGACTTCGCGGGCACGACGATGGCCGAGCGCTACGAGGCCGCGCTCGACATGGCCGAGTGGGCCGACCGTCTCGGGTTCGTGATCATCGTGCTCTCCGAGCACCACGGTTCC
>DATBBL010000111.1:0-23310 GCA_036271015.1 Acidimicrobiia bacterium | reverse complement strand
ACGTAGCCGCCGGCGGTGTCGTCGATCCGCCGGAACTCGATCCACCCGTCGGCGCTCGCCGCCTCGTACGCGTCGGGACCGGTGCGCCGGGTCACCATGTCGACGATCGGCGCCAGCCCGGGGTCCAGCAGCACGTCGAGCGCGGCGTCGAGGCTGGACACCGCGTCAGGGTAGCGACCGGCGCGCCGGGTGCCTCACCGATCCGTCAGACCGGGACGACCTTCCAGATCGCGCCGCCCCCGCCGTCGCCGTCGGTGACGACGTACAGGTTGCCGTCCGGCCCCTCGACCGGGACCCGCAGCCGCTGGCGGATCGCGAGGGTCGACACCGCCGGGTGCGTGAGGCTGGTGCCGGGGCCGTCGAGCGTCATCGCCAGGAGGCGCTGCCCGACCAACGGGCTGCCGTCGAGGCAGGCGACGGCGAGCACGCCGTTCCAGGTCTTCCATTGCGGACCACTCAGGAACGTGCCGCCCGACGGGGCGACGGTGACGAAGCCCGAGGCCCAGGTCGGCAGCTCGGTCGCCCCCGCGGCGGTCATGGGCCTGGACTGGTCGTAGCCGCCGGCGCCGTCGTTGGGGTTCCAGCCCGCGTTGCCGCCGTTCACGAGCTTGTTGACCTCGTCGTTCACGTCGGGCCCGTGCTCGATGGAGAACGGATCGTTGCTCCCCGGCCGGAAGGCGATGCCCTGCGGGTTGCGGTGGCCCTTCGAGTACCAGAGCTTCCCGGACGCGTTGCCGGGCCACATGGTGCCGTCGGTCGTGATGCGCAGGATCTTCCCGCCGAGGGAGTTGTCGTCCTGCGGCGCGGTCGCGGAACCGGCGTCACCCGTCGACACGAAGAGCGCGCCGGTCCCCGGTTGGAAGCGCACCCGGCAGCCGTTGTGGAAGCTCGGGTTGTGCGGGATCCCCTGGACGATGACCGTCCAGTTGGAGATCGCCGGCGCAGCGGCGGGGTTCAGGTCGAACCGGGCCACCCGGTTGTCGGTCGTGGTCGAGTAGCAGACGTAGGCACGGAGGTTCCCGGCGCCGTACGCGGGGTCGATCGCCAGGCCCATGAGGCCGCCTTCGCCGGAGCCGCTGAACCCGCCGTCGAAGCTCGAGACGCGCCCGAGGAAGTGGTGACGGTCGGCGTCACCGAACCGGGCCGAGATCTGACCGGAGTCGTTCTCGGTGTACACGGGCAGACCGGACGGGAGGAAGGCCAGGTCCCACGCCCGCGAGAGGCCGTCGACCCAGATCGAGGTGATCAGCCCGGGCGCGCCCGGCTCGGCGGGGCCGAAGCACCCGGTGACCAGGAGGGCGCACGCGGCCACGAGGGCGAGCAGGAGCACCCGGGCGGAGCGGCGCGTCCGGGGCGAGCGGCGGGAGCGAGCGGCGGGGGCGCGACGCATGGGACCTCTTCCGACGGGGGCTCGCGGAGACATCGGCAGCTCCTGGGGGCGGCTGAAGCCCGCGGTCCGAGGGTCCGGCTGCCCGACTCCGATTGCCGCGGCGACCGGCCGCAGGCTAGATTGTCCGTTCGCGCCCGACCCCGGTCTCGGCGGTCGGCGCCACCGCAACCTTCGTGAGGACCCGTTGCGCACGTTCACCCCGAAACCCGCTGACATCAACCGCGCCTGGCACGTGATCGACGCCGAGGGCCAGGTGCTGGGCAAGGTCGCCACCGAGGCGGCCAACCTGTTGCGCGGCAAGCACAAGCCGATCTGGGCGCCCCACGTCGACACCGGCGACCACGTCGTGATCGTCAACGCCGCGAAGCTCGACCTCAGCGCACGCAAGCTGGCCGACAAGCGGTACCACCGCCACTCGGGCTACCCGGGCGGCCTCAGCAGCGAGTCGCTCGAGCACCTCCTCGGGCGCAACCCCGAGCGGGTGGTGCGCCTCGCCATCCGCGGCATGCTGCCCAAGAACCGCCTCGGCCGGGCGATGATCCGCAAGCTGCGGGTGTACGCCGGCCCGACCCATCCCCACCAGGCCCAGCAGCCCCAGCCGCGCGCGCTGGCGTCCAAGCGCTGATCCAAGTGGTCGATTTCGCTACGCCGTCCCGCCCTCCGGGCACGGCTTCGCTTCATCTCTAACAGGAGTCGAAGGTGCCCAAGCCCCTCATCCAGAGCACCGGCCGCCGCAAGGAAGCGGTCGCCCGGGTGCGGCTGCGCCCCGGTTCCGGCGTGATCATGGTCAACGGCCGGCCGTTCGAGCAGTACTTCCCGATCCTCACCCACCGGGTCGTCGCGCTCGAGCCGCTCCGCCTCACCCAGACCGCCGACGTGTACGACGTCGACGCCACCCTCGACGGTGGCGGCGTGAGCGGCCAGGCCGGCGCGCTGCGCCTCGGCATCGCCCGCGCGCTCATCTCGCTCGACGACGAGTCGCGCCCGCAGCTCAAGAAGGCGGGGCTCCTGACGCGTGACGCGCGCGAGAAGGAACGGCGCAAGTACGGCCTGAAGAAGGCCCGTAAGGCCCCGCAGTACTCGAAGCGCTGAGGCGCGCGCGGTCCCGACGTCATGACGCTGCGCTTCGGCACCGACGGGGTGCGCGGGGTTGCCAACCGGGAGCTCACCCCCGAGCTCGTCACCGCGCTCGGCCGGGCGGCGGTGCGCGTGCTCGGGCCCGACGATCCCTTCGTCATCGGGCGTGACACCCGGCGCTCGGGTCCGATGCTCGAGGCCGCGCTCGTAGCCGGGCTCTGCGCCGAGGGTGCCGACGTCGTCCTGGTCGGGGTGCTGCCGACGCCCGGCGTCGCCCAGGTGGCGCGGGAGCGCGGCGCCCCGGCGGCGGTGATCTCCGCCAGCCACAACCCGTACGGCGACAACGGCGTGAAGCTCTTCGCCGCCGGCGGGCGCAAGATCCCCGAGTCGCTCGAGCTGCAGGTGGAACAGGAGCTCCGCTCGCTCGCGGTCACCCAGCCGGAACCCGGGCCCGAGGGTGTGGGCGTCGGCGTGTCGAGCGAGCACCGCGCCGCACTCGACGACTACGTGGCCACGCTGGTCGACGCCCTGCAGGGGCGGCAGCTCAACGGTCTGCACGTGGTGGTCGACTGCGGCAACGGCGCGGCCTTCCGCGCCGCGCCCACCGCGTTGCGGGCGCTGGGCGCCACCGTCGACGTGATCAACGCCTCGCCCGACGGCGTGAACATCAACGCCGGGTGCGGCTCCACGCACCCCGGCGAGCTCCAGGAGGCGGTGCTGGTGGCGCGCGCCGACGCCGGGCTCGCGTTCGACGGCGACGCCGACCGCGTGATCGCGGTCGACGAGCGCGGTGTCCTCGTCGACGGTGACGAGATCCTGGCGATCACCGCCATCGACCTGCACGACCGCAAGCTGCTGCGCGGCGACGCGGTCGTCGCCACCGTCATGTCGAACCTCGGGCTGCGCCGGGCGCTCGAACCCTACGGTGTGGCGGTGATCGAGACGCCGGTCGGCGATCGCAATGTGCTCGACGTGCTGGAGCAGCGCAACCTCAGCCTCGGCGGTGAGCAGTCCGGGCACGTGATCTTCGCCGATCACGCCACTACCGGCGACGGCACCCTGACCGGCATCGTGCTCCTCGACACGATGACCCGGCGCGGCCGGTCGCTCTCCGAGCTGGCGGCGGTGCTCACCCGCGTGCCGCAGGTCCTCCGCAACGTCACCGTCGGCGGCGCCGACCAGCTCCGGGGCGACACCGCCTTCTGGAGCCGCGTGCGCGACGTCGACGACGAGCTGGGCGACGACGGCCGGGTGCTGGTGCGGCCCTCGGGCACCGAGCCGCTGGTGCGGGTGATGGTGGAGTCGATCGACGCCGACGCCGCGGCGGAGGCCGCCGACCGGCTGGTCGAGCTGGTCGAGCACGCGGCGTCACGGGCCGCACCCGCTCGCTCCTAGCCCGCTCCACGGCACCTCGAACCTCTAACCTTTCCCACCATGTGTGGCATCGTCGGGGTCGTGCGCCGCCGCGCCACCCGTCCGGTCCCGGACGCCGCCGCGCTGGTGCGCCGGCTCGACGAGGCCCTCGCCGCGGTCGGCGATGGTACCGCGGACGGTGGCCTCAGCGACACGCTCGGTGAGATGGCGGCGCAGGTCGAGGCGGTGGACCGCGAGCTCCGCGGGGTGCCCGGCGTGCGGGCCCTGCTGGGCGATCCGCAGTCGGCACTGCTGCTCGGCGACCGCGTCGAGCAGCTGACCGCCCGGCTCGACCGGGTGGAGGCCGAGCTCGACGGCGGCCTCGGGACGACCCTCGCGCCCACCGAGCTGGAGCGGGTGAACGCGATGGTGGTCCGGGCGCGCGACGCGGTGTGGGCCGTCGGCCGTGACCGCCTGCGCACCGCGCGCGAGGTCGGCGCCCTCGCCGGGCCCGACCCGTCGATCGCCGCCATCGAGGCGGCGCTGTCGGTCCAGGTCGCGCTGTCGGCGATCGACCGGCTCGAGGTGCGCGGCCGCGATTCCGCCGGGCTCCACCTGCTGGTGCGCCATCACGGCCTCGACCTCGACGAACCCGCGGTGGGGCGCCTGGTCGCGCTGCGCGCCGACGACCCGCTGTTCGGGTCGGGGTCGGTGCGGGCGATGGGCGATGTCATGTCGTTCGTGTACAAGGCGGCCGCGGAGATCGGCGAGCTGGGCGACAACAGCGCCGTCCTGCGCGCCGCCATCCGCGACGACCCGCTGCTGCACCTCGCGCTCGCCGACCCCGCCGCCGAGGTGATGGTGCTCGGGCACACGCGGTGGGCGAGCGTCGGCATCATCTCGGAGGCGAACGCGCACCCG
This sequence comes from Acidimicrobiia bacterium, assembly GCA_036271015.1. Classification (GTDB taxonomy): domain Bacteria; phylum Actinomycetota; class Acidimicrobiia; order IMCC26256; family DASPTH01; genus DASUAS01. The sequence goes on along the minus strand of DATBBL010000111.1, from coordinate 18,569 downwards.
CTCAACCACGAGGAGCTCGACGGCGACGAGCGGCCCTACGTGGTCAGCGTGCTCAACGGCGACGTCGACAACTACGCCGACCTCAAGGCGCTCGAGCAGCTCCAGGTGCCGGCCGAGATCACCACGGACGCCAAGGTGATCCCCTCGCTGGTCGCGCGGCGCCTGGCCGCGGGGGCGACGGTGGAGGACGCGTTCCGCACCACGGTCTCGGAGCTGGCGGGCTCCATGGGGATCGCGGCGCAGACCGCGGTGGCGCCCGACGAGCTGCTGCTCTCCCTGCGCGGCAGCGGCCAGGCCCTCTACGTCGGGCTCGCGGAAGACGCCTTCGTCGTCGCCAGCGAGCCCTACGGCGTGGTCGAGGAGACGTCGACGTACGTCCGCATGGACGGCGAGACGCCGGCCGACCCCGAGCGGGCGGCCGCCACGCGTGGGCAGGTGGTGGTCCTCGACGCCGAGCACGCCGGCACCCTCGACGGCATCCGGCGCTTCGCGTTCGACGGCACGCCGCTGCCGGTGTCGCCCGACGAGCTCCAGCACGCCGAGATCACCACCCGCGACATCGACCGCGGCGACTACCCCCACTTCCTGCTGAAGGAGATGTCCGAGGCCCCGGCGTCGTTCCGCAAGACGCTGCGCGGCAAGGTCGCCGAGCGCGACGGGCGCCTCGACGTCACCCTGGGTTCCGACACGCTGCCCGACGACGTGCGGGCGCGCCTGCGCGACGGCAGCATCCGGCGGGTCGTGGTGATCGGTCAGGGCACGGCCGCGATCGCCGGCCAGAGCCTGGCCGCGGTCCTCGGTGCGCTCACGAGCGACCAGCTGCGCGCTGAGGCCGTGGTCGCCACCGAGTTCTCGGGATTCCAGCTGCGCGACGACATGTCCGACACCTTGGTCGTCGCCATCAGCCAGAGCGGCACCACCACCGACACCAACCGCACCGCGGACCTGGCGCACGCCCGCGGCGCCGCGGTCGTGTCGATCGTCAACCGGCGCAACAGCGACCTGGTCGACAAGTCCGACGGCGTGCTCTACACGTCGGACGGGCGCGACGTGGAGATGGCGGTACCGTCCACCAAGGCGTTCTACGCGCAGATCGCGGCCGGGTCGTTGCTGGCGGTCGCGCTCGCGCGCGAGGTCACGACGCCGGACGGCGCGCAGGTGCACGAGCTGCTCGACGCTCTGCGCTCGCTCCCGGACGCGATGCTCCGGGTGCTCGGGCAGCGCGACGCCATCGCCGAGATCGCCCGCCGGCACGCCACCACGCGCCGCTACTGGGCGGTCGTCGGCAATGGCCGCAACCGCATCGCGGCGGCGGAAGTGCGGGTCAAGGCGTCCGAGCTCTGTTACAAGTCGATCTCGTTCGACGCCACCGAGGACAAGAAGCACATCGACCTGTCGGCCGAGCCGCTCGTGGTGGTGTGCGCGGCGGGGTTGCAGGGGTCGAACGCCGATGACGTCGCCAAGGAGATCGCGATCTACCGCGCCCACCGTGCGGCGCCGATCGTGATCGCCAACGACGGAGAACGCCGGTTCGACGCCGCGGTCGAGACCATCCCGGTGCCGGTGGTGCACGCCGACGTCGCGTTCGTGCTCTCGGCCATGGCCGGCCATCTCTTCGGGTACGAGGCTGCGCTCGCGATCGACGCGTCGGCGCGACCCCTGCGCGAAGCGCGCGCCGCGATCCAGTTCGCGGTGTCCACCACCGACGACGGCCTCGACGTGCTCGCCCGCCTCCGACCTGCGATCGAGGGCCCGGCGACGGCCTTCCTCGACGGCGTGCGGGTCCGCGGGTACGACGGCCACCTCGAAGCCGGCACCGCGGTGCGCATCGCGTCGCTGCTGCGCTACGCCATCGGCATCGTGGCGCTCGACGTGTACCAGGTGGAGCACGGCGCGGTGGGCACGCCGAGCCGTGTGGTCGAGGATCTCACCGCCGCGCTCACCGCCGGCATCGAGGAGCTCACCCGGCCGGTCGACGCGATCAAGCACCAGGCGAAGACGGTCACGGTCGGCATCTCCCGTTCCGACGAGGAGCTGCTCCAGGTCCGGCTCGCGCGCGAGGTGCTGGCGGCGGGCGCCGCGCGCGACGCGCTCAGCTACCGAGCGCTGCGCACGCTGGTCGCGCTCGATCCCGCGGTCGAGCAGGTCGTCGGCTTCACCCGCTACCGCATCGAGGGTGACGTCGACGCCGACGACGCCACCATCCACGTCGTGGACCGGGGCGGCATCTCGCTCGACCTGCGCTCGCGCACCGACGACGACCCCCGCCTGGTGGGTACCAAGCACCGCGTCGCCACCCAGCGCGAGGTCACCGTCGCCCGCGGCCGCCGCGACCAGCGCACCGTGATCATCGTGCCCGAGGTCAAGGACAACCAGACCGTGGGCGTCACCCTGCTCCAGGCGCGCTTCGTCGACCACCTCCCGGCCGACGTCGCCCGGACCGTGCTGCAGGGCTACCAGGGCCGCTACGGCGCCCTCCGCGACGCGGTCACCGAGACCACGCCGACGTTCGACGACAGCCGCCTGTCCGGGTTCGACGTGGTCGACCTGCTCACCGAGCCGGTCTACGTCCTCGCCGATCGCTGGCGTTGACGTGGGCGCCGGCGCCGGGCGATCCCTGCGTGAACGCCCGCCGATGAACGGCCGCCGATGAACGGCCGCACATGAACGGCCGCACATGAACGAGGTGCTCGGGATCCGCGGCCTCGGCACCGATCTGGTGGAGATCGAGCGGTTCCGGCAGGCGTTGGCCCGTCGCGCCAGCCTGCCCGATCGGCTGTTCACCGCCGGCGAACAGGAATACGCGTTCGGTCAGCACGATCCCGTGCACAGCCTCGCCGCCCGGTTCGGCGCCAAGGAAGCGGTCATGAAGGCGCTGGGCGCCGGGCTCGGCGCGTTCGCGTTCCGCGCCGTCGAGGTGGTGCGCGACGACGACGGCGCGCCGTCGCTCGCGCTGCACGGCGCGGCCGCCGTCCTCGCCGCCGAGCGCGGCGTGCGGGCCTGGCAGCTCTCGCTCACGCACACCGACGCCACCGCGATGGCGGTGGTGCTCGCGCTCGGCTGAGGAGCACGCGATGGAGCCTGTCCTCACGCCGGAGGCGATGAACGAGGCCGACCGGCACACGATCGCCGGCGGCACCCCGGTGGAGGTGCTCATGGACCGCGCCGGGCGGGCCGTCGCCTGGGAGGTGCGTCGGGTCGCACACGGGACCTACGGGCAGCGCGTCGTGCTCGTGTGCGGGAAGGGCAACAACGGCGGTGACGGCCTCGTCGCCGGGCGGGTGCTCGCGGGCTGGGGCATGCGGGCCCGCGTGTTCGAGCTGGCGGACGGGATCGACCACGTGGCGTTCACGCGCGCGCTCGCCGACGCCCACGTGGCCGTCGACGCGATGTTCGGCACCGGGTTCCGCGGCGCGCTGGCGGGCGACGCCGCGTTCGTCGCCGAGCAGCTGGCCACATGGGACGGCCCCACCGTCGCGGTCGACATCCCCTCCGGGGTCGACGGGCTCCGCGGCCTGGCGCTGGGGCCGAGCGTGCGAGCCACGCGCACGGTGACGTTCGCCGCCCGCAAGCCCGGCCTGGTGTTCGAGCCCGGACGCTCGCACGCCGGCGAGGTCGTGGTCACCGACATCGGGATCGACCTCGGGCCCGAGCCGCACCCCGGCCTGGTGACCGACGACGACGTGCGCGCCTGGCTCCCGCGCCGGGCGCCCGACGCGCACAAGTGGCGGTCGGGCGTGATGGTCGTCGGCGGTTCGGGCGGCATGACCGGCGCCCCGATGTTCGTGAGCCATGCCGCGATGCGGGCGGGCGCCGGGATCGTGTGGTGCGGGTTGCCCGGTGACGACGCGGCGCGCGCCGCCTCCGGCACCGAGGTCATCACGCGCCCGCTGCCGGCCACTCCGGACGGCGCGCTGGCCCGGAACGCGGCGGAGCCGGTGCTGGCGGCGATCGGCCGGTTCGGCGCGCTCGCGGTGGGTCCCGGCCTCGGGTCGGACGCGGAAGTCGGTTTCGCGGTGCGGGCCCTGGTCGCGGAGGCGCGCGTGCCGCTCGTGCTCGACGCCGACGGGCTCAACGCGCTCGCGGGCGACTTCGCCGCGTTGGGCGCCCGTCGCACACTGGGCGCGCCGGCGGTGCTCACCCCGCACGCCGGGGAGTACGAGCGGCTGATGGGCCGACCGGTGGGCGACGACCGCATCGAGGCCGCGTGCACGCTCGCCGAGCGATCGGGTGCCGTCGTCCTCCTGAAGGGGCCCGGGACGGTCGTCGCCGCGCCCGGCGGTCCGGTGGCGCTGAACCCGACCGGCGGCGCCGAGCTCGCGACCGCGGGCAGCGGTGACGTGCTCACCGGCATCGTGGCCGGGTTCCTGGCGAGAGGGATGGCGGCGTTCGAGGCGGCGGCGGCGGCCGCGTGGGTGCACGGCGCCACCGCCGACCGGTTGGTCGCGACCGATGGCCCCGGCCTCGTCGCCGGCGACCTGATCCGCGGCCTGCCGCGTACGCTGCAGAGCTTGGGAGTGGCCGCATGAGCGGAGTGTCCGCGAGCCGGGTATCCCGGCGAGCAACGGAGCGGGGGCCGAGCGCCCCGGAGCGCAGCGACGAGAGCGGGCAGGCATGAGCGAAGCATCCGACGCCGAGGCGCGCGCGGTGTGGAGCGAGGTCGACCTCGACGCGATCCGCGCCAACGTCCGCGCCCTGCGCGATCTGGCCGCGCCCGCCGAGCTGCTGGCGGTCGTGAAGGCGAACGGGTACGGCCACGGCGCGGTGCCGGTGGCGCGGGCGGCGCTGGCTGCTGGCGCGACCTGGCTGGGCGTGGCCCGGGTCGACGAGGGCGAGCAGCTGCGCGCGGCCGGCGTCGACGCCCCGGTGATGCTCCTGTCGGAACCGGCGCCGAGGGTCGCCGACCGGGTCGTCGCGCAGCGGCTGACGCCGGTCGTGTACACCGAGCCGGGGATCGACGCGCTGGCGAAGGCCGTCGCCGACGCCGGGCGGGCCGACCCGCTCGCGGTGCACCTCAAGGTGGACACCGGCATGCACCGCGTGGGCTGCAGCCCGGAGGAAGCGGTCGCGCTGGCCGCGCACGTCGCGGCGCGCGACGAGCTCGCCCTCGCCGGCGTGTGCACGCACCTCGCCGTCGCCGACGAGCCCGGGAACCCCTATACGACCGACCAGCTGCGCCGGTTCGACGCGGTGCTCGACGCGTTGGCGGCGCGCGACCTGCGGCCCCCGCTCGCGCACGCGGCGAACTCCGCCGGCCTCCTGACCGACCCGCGGGCGCGCTACGACCTCGTGCGGATCGGCATCGCCTGCTACGGCGTGCCCCCGTCGCCCGTGCTCGCCGACCACGCCGGGGTCACCCTGCGGCCGGCGCTCTCGTTGCGGGCGCGCATCACCATGGTGAAGACGCTGCCGGCCGGCGCGCGCGTGTCCTACGGGTTGCGTTCGGCGGTCGGGCCGTCGGGGAGGGTGGCGACGGTGCCCGCCGGCTACGCCGACGGCGTGCCCCGCAACCTCGGCCTCGCCGGCGGCGAGGTCCTGATCCGAGGCCGGCGCCGCCCGATCGTCGGTGTGGTGACGATGGACCAGCTGCTCGTCGACCTCGGTGACGCCCCCGCCGACGTCGACGACGAGGTCGTGCTGATCGGCCGCCAGGGCGACGACGAGGTCACCGCCACCGAGTGGGCGACGCGGCTCGACACCATCTCGTACGAGATCGTCACCGGCATCGGCGCGCGCGTGCCGCGCAGCTACACGGGTGGCACCCACTGATGGAGATGCAGTCGCGACGGAATCGACCGTTCTGATGAAGATGCGGTCGCGACGGAATCGACCGGCCTGATGGCAGCGCGGGCGCTGAAGCGGACCGGGATCGTCGCCGGCGTGGCCGCGGGTGCGGTCGGCATCGCCTACGCGACCGAGCGCGCCCTCGTCGCGCGCCTGCGCCATCGCGAGGATCCCGACGCCGGGCTGCCCCTCGTGCCCGAGTACGACGCCGCGCGCGTCCTCGACAGCCACGACGGCGGCACCATCTACACCATCTGGCGGGGGGACGGGCCGCCGGTGGTGTTCTGCCACGGGGTCACCCTCTCGTCACGGGTCTGGGCCAAGCAGTTCCAGTCGTTCCCCGCCGCGGGCTTCCGGGCGGTGGCGTTCGACTCCCGCGGGCACGGCGAGTCGGTGGCCGGCGACACCGGCCACTCGATCGACAACCTGGCCGACGACCTCCGCAGCGTGCTCGAGGGCCTCGACCTGCGCGACGCGGTGCTGGTGGGGCACTCCATGGGCGGGATGGCGGTGCAGGCCTTCGCCATCCGTCACCCGGATGTGCTGCACGAGCGCGTGCGCGGGCTGGTGCTGCAGTCGACCGCGTCGCACAACCTGGTGAGCGACGCCCGCCGCGTGCGCGAGACCCTCGAACGCCTCTCGCGCCTGGGTCCCGACTTCACCGCGGTCATGCGCCCCCGCAACCTCGGGTTCCTCCTGGCGCGCATCGGCTTCGGCGACGACCCGCACCCGAGTCACGTGGAGGCGACCCGCGAGATGCTCGCGGCGTGCAGCCGTGACACGACTCGCGCCGCCGGCACCGCGCTGCTCAGCCTCGACCTCACCGAGGGACTGCCGTCGATCGACGTGCCGACCCTCGTGCTGGTGGGCACCGCCGACGCGCTGACGCCGCCGCGCGACTCGCGCCGCATCGTCGACCTCATCCCCGGCGCCCGGCTGGTGGAGTTCCCCGGCGCCGGCCACATGCTCATGTACGAGCGCACCGAAGCGGTCGACGCGCTCATCATGGAGTTCGCGCGCGAGTGCCAGGCCGGCGACGCCGGCGGCCTCGACGAGAGCTCCGCCGCCTCGGCCGGTTGACGTGATCACCGACGTGCCGGGCGTGCAGGCCGGGCACTGGACCGGCGACGACACCGGCGTCACCGTGGTGCTCCTCCCACCCGAGACCGTCGGCTCGGTCGAGATCCGCGGGGGCGCGCCCGCGACCCGGGAGACCGCGGTGCTCGATCCGCTCGCCACCGTCGAGCAGGTCGACGCGGTCGTGCTCACCGGCGGGTCGGCGTTCGGTCTCGCCACCGCCGACGGCGTGATGCAGGCGCTGGCCGAGCAGGGCCGCGGCTTCCCGACGCTGGGCGGTCCGGTGCCCATCGTGCCGACCGCGGCGATCTTCGACCTCGTCGCGTCCGGTGGCGTGCGGCCCGGGCCTGCCGAGGGCCGCGCTGCGCTCGCCGCGGCCCAGGATCCCGACACCGTCTTCACGACGGGACGCGTCGGCGCCGGCCGCGGCGCCCGGGTGGCCAAGTGGCGGGGTGCCGAGCACGGCACCACCGGCGGCCTCGGCAGCGCGTCGGCGCGAGACGGCGACGTGGTGGTCGGTGCCATCGCGGTGGTGAACGCGGTCGGCGACATCGTGGGCCGGGACGGCGGCCTGCTCGTCGGCTCGGGCGCGCCGCCCGACGCGCCGGGCTTCCCCGATCCCGCGCCGTTCGAGGAGGACGCATCGGGCGCCGGCACCAACACGACGCTGGTGCTCGTCGCCACCAACGCCCGGTGCTCGAAGGTCGAGTGCCACCTCCTGGCCCGCAGCGCGCACCACGGCCTGGCCCGTGCGATCCACCCGTCCCACACCCGTCACGACGGCGATCTCGCGTTCGTGGTGGCGACCGGCGCGGTCGAGGGACACCTCGACCGGCTGCGCGTGATGGTCACCGAGGTGACGGCGGAAGCGATCCGCGATGCGGTCGCGTACCATCGCGCGGCACCCTGACAGGCCGGGTCCCACCGTGTCGCTCCTCCAACCAACTCCGTTCGCCTCGTTCGCCGATCTCGAGCGGGAGGCGCTCACGTGCACCAGGTGCCCCCTGGCGGCCACCCGCACCCAGGTGGTCTTCGGGGTCGGCGACCCGTCCGCGGACCTGCTCTTCGTGGGTGAGGGCCCGGGTGAGCAGGAGGATCTCACCGGCGAGCCGTTCGTGGGCCGCGCCGGGCGGCTGCTCACCAGCCTCATCGAGGGGATCGGGCTCACCCGCGCCGACGTGTACATCGCCAACGTCGTGAAGTGCCGCCCACCCGGCAACCGCGACCCGGAGCCCGGCGAGATCGAGAGCTGCCGGCCCTACCTCGAGGCCCAGGTCGCGTTCATCGACCCGAAGGTGGTGGTGACGCTCGGGAACTTCGCCACCAAGCTGCTGCTCTCCACCAAGGAGGGCATCACCAAGCTGCGCGGCCGCGAGTTCCCGTACCGCGACGGTGTGCTCATCCCCGTGTTCCACCCGTCGGCGGTGTTGCGCAACGGCGGCACCGCCCTGGCGCAGGCGCGCGCCGACTTCGTCGTGGTCAAGCGCGCGCTTGCGCGTGCGACCGGCAGCCGATGAAGCTGTCGGCGACGACGCGCACCGCCGACGAGACCCACGCGCTCGGGCGCCGCGTCGGCGCGTTGCTGCGCGCCGGCGACGTCGTGGTGCTCGACGGCGAGCTCGGCGCCGGCAAGACCGTGTTCGCCAAGGGGATCGCGATCGCGCTCGGCATCAGCGAGCCGGTCGTGAGCCCCACGTTCACCGTCGTGCGCGAGTACGACGCCCCCACGCCGCTCGTGCACGTCGACGTGTACCGGCTCGACCACCTGCAGGAGCTGCACGACCTCGGGTTCGACGACCTCGTGGGGAGCGACGCGGTGACCGTCGTGGAGTGGGGCGACCGCGTGAGCGCGCTGCTCCCCGCCGACCGCCTCGACGTGCACCTGACACTGGGTGCCGACGACGACGAGCGATCGGTGTCGCTCGAGGCCACCGGCGTCTCGTGGGCCGGGCGCCGCGACCCGCTGGTCGCCGCGGTCTCGGGATACTGAGGTGCTCGTGCTCGCGATCGACACCGCGACGGCCCAGGTGTCGGTGGCGTTCGGCGACCAGGGCGCGGTGCTGGGCGAGGTCCGGCTCGCCGGGGGTCGTCGGCACGCCGAGCAGCTCGCGCCCGCCATCGACTACCTGCGCCGTGAGCTCGACATCGGGCTGGGTCACCTCGCCGCCATCGCCGTCGGCACCGGTCCCGGGTTGTTCACCGGGCTGCGCGTCGGCGTCACCACCGCCAAGGTGATGGCCCAGGCCCTCCGCATCCCCGTGGTGGGCATCCCGAGCCTCGACCTGGTCGCCTACCCGCTCCGGCACGGCGACCGGATGATCGTCGCGGTGCTCGACGCCCGTCGCCGCGAGGTGTTCGCGGCGCGGTACCGGCCCGTGCCCGGCGGCGTGCAACGCGTCTCCGACTACGCGGTGCACGCGCCCGCCGAGCTGGTGGCCGACCTCTCGGCCGAGCCCGACCTCGAGCCCCACGGGTTGCTGCTCGCGGGCGACGGCGTGGCCCGCTTCCCGGAGGAGTTCGGTGCCCTCGAGCACGCCGAGCTGGCCGGCAGCGAGTTCGGGGCGCCGAGCGTCGGTGCGCTCGTGGCGCTCGCCACCGCCCGGGCCGAGCGCGAGGAGTTCGAGCTGCCGGCCGAGCTGCGCCCGCTCTACCTCCGCCGGAGCGACGCCGAGATCGCCTGGGGCGACCGGGCGGCGGCGGGGTAAGCCGGGATCATGGCCGCCGAACCCGATGTCGAGGCGCTGAGCGTCACCATCCAGCCGATGCGGCGCCGTCACATCCGCGCGGTGTTGCGGATCGAGCAGCAGGTGTATCCCCGTCCGTGGAGCTCGTCGCTGTTCCTGTCCGAGCTCGCGCTGCGCGCGACGCGCGCGTACTACGTCGCGCGCGTCGGTCGCGAGCTGGTGGGGTACGCGGGGCTGATGATGACGCTCGACGAGGGCCACGTGACGACCATCGCCGTCGATCCACGGCGACACCGGGCGAAGATCGGGACGCGGCTGCTCCTCGTGCTCGCGCGCGACGCCATCGCACGCGGTGCGACCGCGCTCACCCTCGAGGTGCGCATGTCGAACACCGGGGCGCAGGACATGTACCGGCGGTTCGGGTTCGAGCCCGTCGGCGTGCGCAAGAACTACTACCAGGAGGTCAACGAGGACGCGCTCGTGATGTGGGCGAACGAGGTCGACCAGCCCGCGTACGCGGCGCTGCTGGCGTCGATCGAGCGCACCGTGCCCGGCGAGACGATCGTCGAGGAGGCGAGGCGCGCGTGACGCTCGTCCTCGGCATCGAGACGTCGTGCGACGAGACCGCGGCCGCGGTGGTCGAGGACGGCCGCTCGGTGCTCTCGTCGGTGGTGTCGAGCCAGATCGACCTGCACGCCCGCTTCGGCGGCGTGGTGCCCGAGGTGGCGAGCCGCGCCCACGTGGAGCTGATCACGCCGGTCGTCGCGGAGGCGTTGGTCGAAGCCGGTGTCGAGCTCACCGACCTCGACGCGGTGGCCGCGTGCCACGGTCCCGGTCTCGCCGGCGCGCTCCTGGTGGGCGTGAGCGCGGCGAAGGCGCTGGCGCTGGCGGCCGACCTGCCCTACGTGGGCGTCAACCACCTGGAAGCGCACCTGCATGCCGCGTGGCTGGCCGAGCCCGATCTCGCGCCGCCGCTCGCGGTGCTCATCGTCTCGGGCGGCCACACCATGACCGTCGCGATGGAGGCGCACGGCCGCTACCGCGTGATCGGCCAGACCGTCGACGACGCCGCCGGCGAGGCGTTCGACAAGGTGGCGCGCCATCTCGGTCTCGGGTACCCGGGGGGCCCGGTGATCGACCGCCTCGCGCGCGACGGCGACGCCACCGCGGTGCGGTTCCCACGGGCGATGCCGGGCGAGGCCGACTTCTCGTTCGCGGGCTTGAAGACCGCGGTCGTCAACCACCACCGCAAGCACCCCGAGGCGCCGGTCGCGGACGTGGCCGCGTCGTTCCAGGAGGCGGTCGTCGATCAGCTGGTCGCCAAGCTGCTGGCCGCGGCCGACGACGCCGGCGCGCCGGTGCTCGCGATCGGGGGCGGCGTGGCCGCCAACTCCCGCCTCCGGGCCAAGGTGGCGGCGGCCGCCGAGGCCACCGGGCGGGGCGTGTTCCTCCCACCACCGGAGCTCTGCACCGACAACGGGGCGATGATCGCCGCCACCGCGTGGTGGCGGCTCCGGTCCGACGGGCCCACCCCGCTCGACGCCGGCGCCGACCCCAACCTCCGCCTCGGCTGAGCGCGCGGCAACTTGTCGACGAGGGAGACCTCCTGGTACGTTTAGCACTCGCACTTGGCGAGTGCTAAACGCTCGCCGGCCACCTTCCATCCCGTCTGCATGCCGCAGGAGGCACGTCCATGAGTCTGCAACCGCTCGAAGACCGGATCGTCGTCAAGCCCGGCGACGCCGAGGAGACGACCGTGAGCGGCCTGGTCATCCCCGACACCGCCAAGGAGAAGCCCCAGCAGGGCGAGGTCCTCGCGGTGGGCCCGGGCCGTCGCTCGGAGCAGACCGGCGAGCTGATCCCGGTCGACGTGGCCGTCGGCGACGTCGTGCTCTACTCGAAGTACGGCGGCACCGAGATCCTGGTCGACGGTGACGACCTGCTCGTGCTCTCGAGCCGCGACGTGCTCGCCAAGGTCGTCGCCGGTACCGGCAAGAAGAAGTAGCGCTGACGATCCGCGATCCGGGGGCCCGGGGCGGCCGCCAGCGCATCCCGAGGCCGGCGACGGCCCGGGCGGGCGCGGCGGCGCCCTGGGCTTCACTCGCGCCCGGCCCCGGACCCATCACCCTCGATCGGGTCCGCGCGCAATTCGCCGACTATGTCCCGCCCCCGCTCCCTCCACTCGCGCCCGGAGGCCGGGCGGCAGCGGTGCTGCTGCCGCTGTTCGAGGAGCACGGCGACGTCCGCATCGTCCTGACCCGACGGCCCGAGACCATGCCGTCGCACCGCGGCGAGATCGCCTTCCCGGGCGGCAAGGTGGAGCCGGTGGTCGACCGCGACGCGCGCGACGCCGCGCTGCGCGAGGCGGAGGAGGAGATCGGGCTCCGCCGGGAGCTGGTCGACGTGATCGCGACCCTGCCCACGCTGGCGACCGTGGTGGGGCAGTTCTCGATCACACCCTTCGTCGGGCTCACCGACGGCCGGCCGGTCATCACCGCCGACTCGTGGGAGGTCGACCGCGTGTTCGACGTGCCGCTCACCGAGCTGCTCGCCGACGGCGTCTTCCACGAGGAGCGGTGGTCGTTCGGCGAGGGGACGGTCGAGCGGACCATGCAGTTCTACGAGCTCGAGGACGAGACGGTCTGGGGCGCCACCGCGCGCATCCTGACCGCGTTCCTCCTCCGGGTCCTCGGGCTGCCGATCACCGGCGACTGGGACGACTGGACGCGCGTCTGACCGGTCGCGCTCGTGTCCGCTCCGAGGCCGTTGGGGGGTGCCGGCGCCGGGTAACCTGAGACCTTCTCCGCTGCGGGAGGTACCGGGTTGGAAGTCGAGATCGGCATCGGCAAGTCGGGGCGACGGGCCTACGGGTTCGACGACATCGCGATCGTCCCGAGCCGGCGGACACGCGACCCGGAGGACGTCGACATCACCTGGGAGCTCGACGCGTTCAAGTTCGAGCTGCCGGTGATGGGCTCCGCGATGGACGGCGCGCTCTCGCCCCGCACCGCGATCGAGATGGGCCATCTGGGCGGCGTCGGGTGCCTCAACCTCGAGGGCCTCTGGACCCGCTACGACGATCCCGACGTGCTGTTCGAGGAGATCGCCGAGCTCCCGAACGAGAAGGCCACCCGGCGGATGCAGGAGATCTACGCCGAGCCGATCAAGGAGGAGCTGATCGGCCGTCGCATCCGGGAGATCAAGGACGCCGGCGTCGTCGCCTGCGCGTCGCTCACGCCCCAACGCGTCGAGCAGTACGCCAAGCACGTGCTCGAGGCCGAGCTCGACATCCTCGTGATCCAGGGCACGGTCGTGTCCGCCGAGCACGTGTCGAAGACGTCCGAGCCGCTCAACCTGAAGAAGTTCATCCGTGAGTTCGAGGTGCCGATCATCGTCGGCGGCTGCGCGTCGTACTCGACCGCGCTGCACCTCATGCGCACCGGCGCGGTCGGCGTGCTCGTGGGCGTCGGCCCCGGCCACGCGTGCACCAGCCGGGGCGTGCTCGGCATCGGGGTGCCGCAGGCCACCGCCATCGCCGACGCCGCCGGCGCCCGCATCCGTCACCTCGACGAGACCGGCGTCTACGTGCACGTCATCGCCGACGGCGGGATGCGCACCGGCGGCGACGTCGCCAAGGCGATCGCCTGCGGCGCCGACGCGGTGATGATCGGCTCGCCGCTCGCCGCCGCGTACGAGGCGCCCGGTCGCGGCTACCACTGGGGGATGGCCACGTTCCACCCGACGCTGCCCCGCGGCGCCCGGGTGCGCGCCGGCAACCGTGCCACCCTCGCCGAGATCCTGGTGGGCCCCGCGCACGAGAACGACGGCACGCTGAACCTGTTCGGCGCGCTGCGCACGTCGATGGCCACCACCGGCTACGAGTCGCTGAAGGAGTTCCAGAAGGCCGAGGTCATGGTGGCGCCGTCGCTGCAGACCGAGGGCAAGGCGCTCCAGCGTGCCCAGGGCATCGGCATGGGCCGGTAGCCGAGACCAGGAGACACCGATCCATGGACATCGCCACGCTTTCCGCCACCGCCGAGGCGCTGGTCGCACCGGGCAAGGGGATCCTCGCCGCCGACGAGAGCAGCGGCACGATCAAGAAGCGCTTCGACTCGATCAGCACCGAATCGACCGAGAGCAACCGGCGCGACTACCGCGAGATGCTGTTCACCGCCCAGGGCATCGCGGAGTACATCAGCGGCGTGATCCTCTTCGACGAGACCATCCGCCAGACCGCGGCCGACGGCACCCTCCTGGTGAAGCTCCTCGAGGACCAGGGCATCATCCCCGGCATCAAGGTCGACCTCGGGGCCAAGCCGCTCGCGCTCAGCGAGGGTGAGACCGTCACCGAAGGCCTCGACGGACTGCGCGAGCGGTTGGCCGAGTACCGCGGGCTCGGCGCGCGCTTCGCCAAGTGGCGCGCCACGTACTCCATCTCCGACGCGTTGCCCAGCGCGGACTGCATCGACGTGAACGCGCACGCGCTCGCCCGCTACGCGGCGCTGTGCGAGGAGGCCGACATCGTGCCGATCGTCGAGCCCGAGGTGCTGATGGACGGTGACCACACCATCGAACGCTCGTTCCAGGTCACGTCCGACGTGCTCGACGCGCTGTACGAGGCCCTGTACGTGCAGCGCGTGCGGCTCGAGGGCACGCTGCTCAAGCCCAACATGGTGCTGTCCGGCTACGGCGCCTCGCAGCAGGCGACGGTCGAGGAGGTGGCGGAGGCGACGGTGCGGTGCTTCCGGGCGACGGTGCCGTCCGCCGTCCCCGGCATCGTGTTCCTCTCCGGCGGCCAGTCCGACGAGCTCGCCACCGCGCACCTCAACGCCATGAACAAGTTGGGTCCCCACCCGTGGCAGCTCAGCTTCTCCTACGGGCGGGCGCTGCAGGCGCCGGCGCTCAAGGCGTGGAAGGGCGAATCCGCCAACGTCGACGCCGGGCGGGACGCCTTCCTCCACCGGGCGAAGCTCAACAGCGCCGCCCGGTCGGGGTCGTACACGCCCGACATGGAGAAGGCGGCGAGCTGACCACTTCTCGAAGTCTCAGTGGGTCACGGCTAGGGTAAGCGGACTCTCTATGCGACGTATCGACTCCGCCCACAGCACCTGGATGTTCGACACCGAGCGGATGCGCTTCTGCCGCCTCCCGCGTGGGGTCGATCCCTCGTCGATCACGCTCGACAGCGAGTGGCAGCCCTACTTCGGGCTCGAGATCGACGCCGCCGGTGCGTTCACCGTCGCCCTCAACGCCGACCACACCCGGCTGCTGCGGGCGTGGCGGGAGGAGCCCGAGCCCACGAAGGAGCTCGAGCTGCAGCCCGACACCTCGGGCGACTGAACCCCTTCGTCGCGCGACCGAACACGCGTACGATGCGGGAGTGATCTCGTCGGACGCGGTGCTCGAGGGTCTGAACCCGGTGCAGCGCGAGGCCGCGTCCGCGCCCGACGGGCCGATCGTGGTCATCGCCGGCGCGGGGTCGGGCAAGACCCGCGTGCTCACGCACCGCATCGCGTTCCTCATCGCCGAGCAGCGCGTGTCGCCGTTCGGCCTCGCCGCGATCACGTTCACCAACAAGGCCGCGGGCGAGATGAAGACGCGCGTCGCCGAGCTCGTCGGCCCGGTCGCGCAACGCATGTGGGTGTCGACGTTCCACTCGATGTGCTCGCGCATCCTGCGGCGCGAGGCGCCGGTGCTGGGCTACCGGTCGTCGTTCTCCATCTACGACCAGGCCGACGCGGTGCGCCTGGTCGACTATGTCCGGCGCGACCTCGACCTCGACCCGAAGCGCTTCCCGCCGCGCCGGCTGCACGGTGCGATCTCGGCGCTGAAGAACGAGCTGGTCTCGTGGGAGCAGGCCGCCGACCGGGCGTTCACGCCGCCGGAGAAGCGGGTCGCCGACGTGTACCGCGAGTACCAGCGGCGGCTGCTCGAGGCCTCGGCGCTCGACTTCGACGATCTCCTGGTGCAGACGGTCCGCCTCTTCCGCGACCACGCCGATGCCCGGGAACGGTGGAGCTCGCGATTCCGGCACGTGCTGGTCGACGAGTTCCAGGACACCAACGTCGCGCAGTGGGAGCTGGTGCGGATGCTCACGGAGGAGCACCGCAACGTGATGGTGGTCGGCGATCAGGATCAGTGCCTGGTCGAAGGCACCCGCATCACCATGGGCGACGGCTCGGTCCGCCCCATCGAGGCGGTGCAACCGGGCGACCTCGTGCGGTCGTGCTACGGAAGCGGCGACTTCCTGCCCGCGCGGGTGCTGCGCACACACCGCGCGGAGAGCACGCGCGGCATCGCGATCACGACGCGATCCGGGCGCCGCATCGTGTCCACGGAAGACCACGTCCACTTCGCCGGCTTCGTCGTCGGCCGCACGCCGCAGCTGCATCTCACCCACGTGATGTGGAAGGACGGCATGGGTTTCCGGGTCGGCACGTCGCGCACCTACACGCGCTCGAAGGTCGACACGGTGTTCGGACCCCTCCGCCGCTGCACTCAGGAGCATGCCGACGCGATGTGGGTCGTGAGCGTGCACGACTCCGAGTCCGAGAGCCGGTATGCGGAGGCCGCGCTGGCCGCCCGCTACGGGCTGCCGACGCTGCCCTTCGTCGCCCGCGCGGGCGCGCGGTCGGGACCGGCGAGCCTGGTCGGGAACCAGGAGCTGATCGACCGCTTGTTCGCGGAGCTCGACACCGACAAGGGCGGGCTCCGGCTCCTCGCCGACCACGGTCTCGACTTCCAGCACCCGCACCACATGCCGGCGCCGAACGCACGACCGTCACGCGGGAAGCCTCGCCGCCGCCTCTCGGTGGTGCTCTGCGGTGATCGCCGGGGATCGGCGCCGATGCACCGGATCTCGCTCTTCGGCTACGACGACGAGGGGCGTGCGGCGCTGGAATCGGTCGGCCTGAGCGTCCGGCCGGCCCGGAAGGGCAGTCGCGGGTGGCGGTTCGAGACGTGCAGCGCCGACATGGCCGTGGTCGACGAGACCGTGCGTCGGATCGCCTCCGTCCTCGAGGTCTCCGTGCGTCCCATCGCCCGGCTGGCGGCCAACGACCGGAACACCTTCACGAACTCACTGCCGTTCCTGCCCGCGTCGTCGGTGCGCCGAGGCATGGTGATGGTCGACGACCGAGGCCGCTTCGATGTCGTGACCGACGTCGAGGCGATCGATCTCGACGTTCCCGTCTACGACCTCGACGTCGAGCGCACCCACAACTTCGTGGCCGAGGGCCTCGTCACTCACAACTCGATCTACAAATTCCGTGGGGCCGACTTCCGGAACCTCCTGAGGTTCGAGGAGGTGTTCCCCGAGGCGACCATCATCGTGATGGAGCAGAATTACCGGTCGAGCCAGCGCATCCTCGACGCGGCCAACGCCGTCATCGCCAACAACGCGGCGCGACGGCCGAAGCACCTCTGGACCGAGCAGGTCGGTGGCGAGCTGATCACGCGCTATCACGCCGAGGACGAGCACGACGAGGCCGCGTTCGTGGTGCACGAGATCGGCCGTCTGGTCGACACCGAGCACCACCGCTTCGGCGACGTCGCGGTCTTCTACCGGACCAACGCCCAGAGCCGGGTGATCGAGGAGACGCTGGTGCGCGCCGGCGTGCCGTACCGCGTGGTCGGGGGCGTGAAGTTCTACGACCGGCGGGAGGTCAAGGACATCCTCGCGTACCTGCGGGCGCTGGTGAACCCCGACGACGAGGTCAGCTGGCGCCGGGTGGTGAACACGCCCAAGCGCGGGGTCGGCGACACCTCGGTCAACAAGGTGTCGGCGTACGCGCAGGGCGCCGGCATCACGTTCCGCGACGCGCTCTCGCGTGCGGTCGCCGCGGGCGTCACCGGGAAGGCGCTCGGCGGCATCAACGACCTGCTCGAGCTCATGTTCCAGTTCGAGGAGGTCGCGGCGCGCGGCATCTCGCAGACGGTCGAGGCCATCCTCGAGCAGACCGGTTACCTCGCCGAGCTCGAGGCCGAGCGGTCGATCGAGGCGCGGGGCCGGGTGGAGAACCTCCAGGAGCTGGTGGGCGTCTGCCGCGAGTTCGACCAGGCGCTCGACGCCGGTGACGTCTCGGGCCTGCCCGGCATCGCCGGGGTGGGCGCGGCGGAGAACACCACCGGTGACGTCGTGATCCCGCAGGGCCTGGCCCGCCTCCAGGCGTTCCTCGAGGCCATCTCACTGGTCACCGACCTCGACACCCCCGAGGGCGAAGGTGGCGACCAGAGCGCGGTCACGCTGATGACGCTGCACACGGCCAAGGGACTGGAGTACCCGGTCGTGTTCCTCACCGGCCTGGAGGACGGCGTGTTCCCCCACACCCGCAGCCTCGGTGATCCGGACGAGCTCGAGGAGGAACGGCGGCTCTGCTACGTCGGGATCACACGGGCGCGGGAGCGCCTGTACCTGTGCCACGCCTGGAGCCGGATGCTGTTCGGCGCCACCGACTACTACCCGCCGAGCCGGTTCCTGTCCGAGATCCCGGAGGAGCTGACGCACGTGCTCGGCGCGGGCGCCGACCGGGGCCGGCGGACGTCGTCGGGGCGGCGCGACCCGGTGCAGCACCGCCAGGCGGTGGCGGAGGCGGCGATGCGTCCGCCGCCGTCAGCGCCGAGCGGGCCCACGGGCGCGCGGGGTGCGGAGGGCCTGGGCCTGCGGGTGGGCGACGACGTGAGCCACGACAAGTTCGGCGAGGGCGTGATCCTCGAGCTGGTCGGCGACGGTGACAAGGCCGAGGCGGTCGTCCACTTCCGCGACGTGGGCGAGAAGCGCCTGCTGCTGGCCTGGGCACCGCTGGCGAAGGTCAGCGCCTAAGCCGCCTGTGGGGCCGGTTCCCGGTGCCGCAGGTCGATCAGCAGCTCACCCTTGCTGTCGCCGGTGAGGCCGATCTCGGTGCGGTAGCGGTCGAGGTCGGTGCTCTTGAGCTTGTCGTCGTGGCAGTCGACGAACGAATTGATCGAGCCCCGCCAGCGCACCCGGCAGTCCTTCGACCCGGGCACGATGTCGGACAGCGCCAC
>DATBBL010000110.1:0-29375 GCA_036271015.1 Acidimicrobiia bacterium | reverse complement strand
CCTGGTGACGGCTCCCGACGGCACGACGGCCACCGTCGTCGCCGAGGCGGAGATGCACCTCCGCGTCGACTTCGCCGCCGGCATGCTCGTCGACGAGATCACGGTGGAACCGGCGGTCGACAGGCTCGACGCATTCGTCGGTGCGCGCGCCGGCGGTGGGTTCCGGAAGCTCCTCGACCTCGAGACGGGTGCCGAGCGCGGGTCGCTCCCCTACCTCCTCCTCGACGACGTACCCGGCGCGACCCTCGTGTCCGGCTACGCCGTGAGCATGGCCGCGGAGCGGGGTGACGCCGACCTCGGCGAGTACCGGGCACGCGTGCGCGAGATTCCCCTGCGGCAGCAGGCCGACATCTGCGCCGGGTGGCAGACCGGTGGCACCCTGCTCGCCAACCTCGACGAAGGTGGACCGCCGGCGACGCTGGGGCCCGTTGCGTTGCCCGTCGTCGACGACCACGAGCCTGATGGTTGGCACACGCTCGCGCCGATGCCTCCCGACGGCATGCGGCGGGCCCGGCGCATCGACGTGTGGCGCGACGACGTCGTACACGTCGACGTGTTCTTCCGCGACAGCTTGATGGGGCACGGCGGGATCGAGACCGTGGTGCACGAGTACACGCTCGAGGCGACCGTCGACCCCGACACGATGACGGTGACGGCCTGCCGCGCGACCCCGCGTGTGCTGCCGTGGCGTGAGTGCCCGGAGGCGATCGGCAGCGCCGGGCGTCTGGTCGGGTGGCCGGTGCGCGACCTCCGCCCCGAGGTGCGGACCCGGCTCGTCGGGCCGAGCACGTGCACGCACCTCAACGACGTCCTCCGCGGCCTCGAGGACGTCGCCTGGCTCACCGACCTCCTCCCCGCCTGACCTCCGAGGTTGCGTCACTTCACCGCGATATACGACGTCTCCTGACGCAACGTCGCTGGAGGGGGGCCGGAGGGGTCAGAGGTCGAGCTTGGCGAGGGTCTCGTCGCCGTAGCGGCGGATCTGGTCGAGCGCCTCGCGCGAGTTGGTGAAGGGGTGCACGATCACGCGGTCGACGCCCGCCTCGCGGTAGCGCTCGAGGTCGGCCTGCGAGCCGACGGCACCGCCAATCGTGAGGGTCGTCTCGCCGTCGCGACCGGCGGCGGCGCGCTTCTCGTTGATCTCCGCCATCGCCGCGGGGACGTCTTCCAGCGCGTGGTTCATCGGCAGCCAGGCGTCACCGACGAGGGCGGCGCGGCGCTTGGCCGCGGCACCGTCGCCCCCGATCAACAGGCTGGGTTGCGGCTGCTGGACCGGCTTCGGGTTGAACATCACCGGCTGGAAGTCGAAGAACTCGCCGTGGTGCTCGATGACGTCCTCGGTCCACAACCGCCGGCAGACGTCGATGGCCTCGTCGACTCGCCGGCCGCGTGTCGCGAAGTCGAGGCCGGTGGCGTCCCACTCCTCCTCCAACCAGCTCGAGCCGATGCCGAACTCCACCCGACCGCCGGACAGCACGTCGAGCGTGGTGACCGCCCGGGCGGTCACGAAGGGGTGGCGCAGCCCGATGTTGTAGACGTTGGTGCCGAGCCGCAGGTCCGTGGTGACCGCGGCGATCGCCGACAGCGAGAGCAGCGCGTCGAACGCGGGGGTGTTCGACGGGATCGGCGGATGGGAGTCACCGGCGTGCGGGCTCCCGTTCATCTCCACCGGGAACACCAGGTGCTCGGGCAGCCACACCGACTCGAAGCCGGCTTCATCGGCGACCTGCGCGGCGGCGGTCCAGAACTTCGGGTTGATGCCTGCGACCTGTACCCCGATCTTCATCGCGAACCGGTTCCCCCTGGTTGTGTCTGCGCCTGTCGAGCACCAGGAACCTACGGGTATTGTCACGACTCTTCCAGTCGAGCTCAGGGGGTTCTGATGAGCATCGAGCGCTTCTCGTTGGCCGGCAAGGTCGCGATCGTCACCGGGGGCGCCGGGGGCTGTGGCGAGGAGTACGGCCGCGGTCTCACCGCGGCGGGCGCGCAGGTGGTGCTGGCCGACCTCGACGGCGAGCGGGCCGAGCAGCACGCCAAGGCGCTGCGGGCCGCCGGGCGCCAGGCGATCGGTGTGCCGGTCGACATCACCGACCAGGACGCGGCCGACGCGATGGTGCAGCGCGCCACCGACGAGTTCGGCGGCGTCGACATCCTCGTCAACAACGCCGCGTTGATGAAGGAGATCCCGATGGGATCGATCCTCACCCTCCCGCTCGACTGGTGGGAACGCGTGATGAGGGTCAACGTGATGGGCGCTTTGGTGTGCTCGCGCGCGGTCGTGCCCTCGATGCTCGAACGCGGCGGCGGTCGCATCATCAACCAGGTGTCGGGCGGCGCGTTCATCCCCGGCGGCATCTACAGCATCAGCAAGCTGGCGCTGGTGAGCCTCACCACCAGCCTCGCGGCCGAGCTCGGCGGTCGTGGCATCAACGTGAACGCGATCGCGCCGGGGTTCGTGCAGGACGAAGCCGGTTACGAATCGCTGGGCAAGGACGACCCGATGCGGGCGTCGATCCTCGCCGGGGTGCCGGGCAAGAAGGAGGGACCGCCCGACGACCTCGTCGGCACCATCCTCCTCCTCGCGTCGAAGGCGGGCGACTGGATCAACGGCCAGACGATCAGCGTCGACGGCGGTTGGATCATGAGGGTCTGATGAGCGGCGACGTCCCGCGACACCCCCCGACGTACTGGGGACTGATCGCCGAGCGCGCGACGGCCACGCCCGACGCCCGGCTCTTCGTCGACGAGCACGGACGCTCGCTGACCTTTGCCGGCTACCGCGACGAAGCCGAACGCGTCGCCGCCGGCCTGCACGACCTGGGCGTGCGGACCGGGACGGTCGTCAGCTGGCAGCTCCCCACCGCGATCGACTCGCTCGTGCTCCTGGCGGCGCTCACCCGGCTCGGGGCGGTGCAGAACCCGATCGTGCCCATCATGCGCGAGCGCGAGGTGCGCTACATCACCAAGGAAGCGCGCACCGAGTACTTCGTCGTCCGACCCGAATGGCGCGGCTTCGACTACGGCGGGCTGGCCGAGCAGATCGCCGCCGAGATCGGGTGCACGGTGCTCGACGGCGGCTCGCTGCCGACGGGTGACCCGTCGGTGCTCCCACCACCGCCCGGCCCCGAGCGCGTCGCCCGCTGGCTGTACCACACCTCCGGTTCGACGTCCGACCCCAAGGGCGCGTGGCACGCCGACGCGTCGGTGATCGCGGGCATGTACGCGTTCGTCACCCGGGTGCAGCCGACGCCCGACGACGTGTACCCGATCGCGTTCCCCATGGCGCACATCGGCGGCGCCAACATGCTCGCCGCCGCGCTGCACGTCGGCTACCTCCTCCCGCTGATCGAGGCCTTCGATGCCGAGCGGAGCCCGCAGTTCATGGCCGAGCAGGGCGCCACGCTGCTCGGCACCGCGTTGCCGATGTTCCAGGCCTACCTGGCGGCGCAGCGCAAGCACGGCGACCAGCCGCTGTTCCCGCGTCTGCGGACGTGCGTCGGGGGAGGCGCGCCGAAGACGCCCGGGATCGACGAGGTCATCCGGCGCGAGCTCGGTGGGCTCGGCGTCGTGAGCAGTTGGGGGCTGACCGAGTTCCCGACCGCCACCAGCGCCAGCGTCGACGACACCCCCGAGCAGATCGAGACCACCGAGGGCCGGCCGTCACCCGCGGTCGAGCTCCGCGTCGTCGGCCTCGACGGGACGGTGTGCGGCCCCGGCGAGGAAGGGGAGCTCCGGCTCCGGGGCCCGCATCTGTTCCTCGGCTACGCGGTCGAGGCGCTCAACGTCGACGCGCTCGACGACGAGGGGTACTTGCGCACCGGCGACCTCGGGGTGGTCGCGCCGACGGGTCACGTGACCATCACCGGCCGGTTGAAGGACATCATCATCCGCAACGCGGAGAACATCTCGGCCGGCGAGGTCGAGGAGATCCTCCACCAGCACCCCGCCATCGCCGACGTGGCGGTGATCGGTCTCCCCGACCCGAAGACCGGTGAGCGGGCGTGCGCGGTCGTGACCCTCGTCGACGGCGTCGAGTCGCTCTCGCTCGTCGACCTCGCCGAGCACTGCCGCGCCCTCGGCCTCGCCCGGCAGAAGGTGCCCGAGCAGCTCGAGATCGTCGACGACGTTCCCCGCAACGCCATGGGCAAGATCCAGAAGCCGGCGTTGAAGAAGCAGTTCTCCGCGTAACCCACGAAGCAAGGGTCAGGCGTTGGGGTCGATGAGGACCTTGCCGGTGGCGGTGCGCTCGATCATGGAGCGCAGGGCAGCGGGGGTGTCGGCGAGGGGATAGACCGCCGACACGTGCGGGTGGATCCTCCCGCCGACGAACAGCTCCTTGAGCTCGCGCTGGTCACGCATCACCAGCTCGGGCACCGCGTCCATGATGCTGCGCATCTCCATGCCCCGCACGATCACGCCTTTGAGCAGCACCAGGTTCAGCGGGATGCGCGGGATCTCGCCGGCCGCGAACCCGATGACCACGAACCGACTCCCCCACCTCGTGGCCCGGAGCGCCTGCTCCGAGTAGGGGCCGCCGACGGGGTCGACCACGACGTCGGCACCGCCCCCCGTGAGCTCCTTGGCGCGGGTCTTCAGGTCTTCCTTCGAGTAGTCGATCCCGGCGACGGCGCCGTACTGCGCGCACAGCTCGAGCTTCTCGGGGGAGGAGGCCGCCGCGATGACCTTGCCGCCCATGATCGTCGCCAGCTCGACGCTGGCCAGCCCCACGCCGCCGGCCGCGCCGAGCACGAGGACGGTCTCGCCCGGTTGGAGGTCGGCGATGGTGCGCAGCGTGTGCATGGCCGTCGTGTGGGCCACGCTGAACGCGGCCGCGTCGCGCAGGTCGACCGAGTCCGGGATCACGTTGACGCTGGTCGCGGCGACCACGATCTTCTGCGCGTACGCGCCAACGAAGCTCGAGCCGTACACGTGGTCGCCCACTGCGACGCCCTCGACGCCGTCCCCGACCGCGCTCACGACACCCGAGAACTCGCTCCCCGGCACGAACGGCGCCGGGACCTGCACCTGGTACTCGTTGGCGACGATGAGGACGTCCGGGAAGTTGACCGCGGCGTAGGTGATGTCGACCGCGACCTCCCCCGGGCCCGGGGTCGGGTCGGGCAGCTCCTCGATGACGACGGCCTCGGGCGGCCCGTGCTGCGGGACCAGCGCGGCGCGCACGGCTAGCCCCCGTAGTCCGTCGTCTCGGCGAGGTCGGCCGCGCCCCGCATGAGGTCGAGCACGATCGGGCCGAACGCGTGGAGCTTCTCGTCGTCGCCGCGGCGCTGGTAGCCCTGCTCGAGCACGACCGCGAGCTTCCACTTGGCGAGGATGATGTAGTAGTCGAGGTCGTCGACCTGGCGCCCCGAGATGTCGGCGTAGTGCGCCACCACCTGGTCGCGTGACGGCATGCCGTACATGTCGGCGTACCCCGTGCCGCCCTGCACACCCTCGGCCATCGTGTCCTCGGGCCAGCTCTGCACGACCCAACCGAGGTCGAGCTTCGGATCACCGACGGTGCCCATCTCCCAGTCGATGAGCGCGGCGAGCTTCGCCGGCGCGCCGTCCTTGAACATCACGTTGGCGAACTGGTAGTCGCCGTGCATCAGACCGGGGATGAAGTCGATCGGCTTGTGCGCCCGCAGCCAGGCGGACGCCTCGTCGAAACCGGGCAGCTCCCGCCCCTTGATGCGCTCGAGGAACGCGGTCCACCGGTCGACCTGGCGCTCGTGGAAGCCGTCGGGGCGCCCGAGGTCCTGCAGGCCCTTCGCCTGCCAGTCCACGTTGCCGAGCAGCGCGATGCCCTCGACGAGCTGGTAGGCGAGCCCCTTGCGGGCTTCGAGGTCGGTGTCGAACGGCGCCGGCCACCCGTCGGTGTTCATCGGTGACCAGCCGTCGACCCAGCCCATGAGGTAGAAGGTGCGCCCCAGCACCGACGGGTCCTCGCACACGCCGATGGCCTCGGTGTGGGGCACCTCGGTGCCGTCGAGCGCCTCGATGATGCGCCACTCGCGCAGGATGCCCTTGTCGCGGTCGGGCGGGGCGCCGGGCGGCGGGATCCGGATCACGCAGTGCAGGCCCGGGCGCTGCAACTCGTAGATCTCGTTCTGCGAGCCGCCGGAGACGAACCGCTGCTCCAGCGGCTCCCCCTTGCCGGGCAGGCCGGCGTCGTCCATCCAGGTCGCGAGCCGGTCGAAATCGATCACAGGTTCCCCACCTCGTGTTCCAGGTACTCGGCGTACTTCGCCCGGGCGGCGTCGAGCTTCTTCGGGATGTGCTCCGTCGGCCACAGATCGTCGCTCGGCTTGTAGTCGCGGAGCAACTGCCGGGCGATGGTCACCTTGTGGACCTCGGTGGGGCCATCGGCCAGGCCCATGACCGCGGCGCCGTGGATGTACTGGAAGAAGGGCATCTCGTTGCTCGTGCCCAGGGCGCCGTGCACCTGCATCGAGCGCCAGGCGATGTCGTGCAGCACCGTCGGCATGACGACCTTGGCGGTGGCGATGTCCTTGCGCACCTTCTGGTAGTCGTTGTACTCGTCGATCTCCCACGCGGTGTAGAGCACGAACAGCCGGAACTGCACGAGCTGCGCGTACGAATCGGCGATGTAGCCCTGCACGAACTGCTTGTCGCCCAGGAGGCTGCCCGCGGTCTCCCGGCTGAGCGCCCGCTCGCACATCATGTCGAGCGCCTTCTTGGCCAGACCGATCGTCCGCATCGCGTGGTGGATGCGGCCACCGCCGAGGCGGGTCTGTGCGATCGCGAACGCCTGGCCCTCGCCACCGAGCAGCGCCTCCGCGGGAACCCGCACGTCGTCGTAGTGGATCAGGGCGTGGAACCCCTCGTTGAGCGGCTCACCGGCGAGGCCGATGTTCCGCTCGATCTTCACGCCGGGCGTGTCGGTCGGCACCAGGAACATCGACATGCCCTGGTACGCGCTGACGTCGGGATCGGTGACCGCCATCACGATGAGGAACGACGCCGTCTTCGCGTTCGACGAGAAGAACTTCCAGCCGTTGATGACCCACTCGTCACCGTCTTTCACCGCGCGCGTCGTGAACATGCGCGGGTCGGCCCCGGCGTGGGGCTCGGTCATCGAGTAGCACGAGAACATCTCGCCGTCGAGCAGGGGCCGCAGGTAGCGCTCCTTCTGCTCGGGCGTGCCGTAGTGGGCGATGATCTCGGCGTTGCCGGTGTCGGGCGCCTGGCACCCGAACACGTTCGACGCCCACTGCGAGCGACCGAGGATCTCGTTCAACAGCGCGAGCTTGAGCTGGCCGTAGCCCTGCCCGCCGAGCTCGGGGCCCAGGTGCGTGGCCCACAGCCCGCGGCGGCGCACCTCGTCCTTCAGCGGGTCGATCGCCCGGCGCCGGTGCTCGTCGAGCGGGACGAACTGCAGGTCCGGGAACACGAGGTCGAGCGGCTCGACCTCCTCCCGCACGAAGGTGTCGACCCAGTCCAGTTGCTCCTGGTACTGGGGGTCGGTCCGGAAATCCCATGCCATGGTGGCCTCCTCGTTGGTGGCCAGAATAGGATTCTTGGAGTGACGAACACAATTCCTGACCCCGAGGACGTCGCCGACCGGGTGGCCCGCCAGACCCTGGCCGGGCGGGAGGCGGCGTATGCCAACGAGGTGCGCCGGCTGCTCGACGCCGCGCTCGAGGAGATGCGACGCTGCGGCACCACGTCCCGCCCCCGGGTGGCCGACATCGTCGCCGCCGCCGGGCTCTCCAACGACGCGTTCTACCGCCACTTCCCCTCGAAGGACAGCCTCGCCGCCGCCCTGCTCGAAGACGGGGCCGCCCGCCTGCGCAGCTACGTCGCCCACCAGATGGCGAAGGGGGCGACGCCGGAGGACCAGGTCCGGCGCTGGGTGGCCGGCGTCTTGTCCCAGGCCGACGCCGAGATCGCCGCCACGACGCTCGCCATCCTCTGGAACGGCGGCACCGCGCCCGGACAGTCCTCCGGCCGCCACTTCGCCAGCAACCCCGTCGGCGTGCTGTTGCAGGAGCCGTTCGCCGCGCTCGGCAGCACCGACCCCGAGCTCGATGCCGCGCTCGCCGCGCACGCGACGTTCGGGCGGTTGACCGACCATCTCTGGCAGCGGACCCAGCCGAGCCCGGCCGAGCTCGACCGCATCGTGGCCTTCTGCCTCGCGGTCAGCCGGCCGCGCTGACCTCGCGAAACACCGCGTCGGTGTCACGTCCGGCCGCGTGCAACACCGCGCGAGTGCGGGGCGCGATGCCGTCCCAGTCGGAGTAGTTGCGCATCACGCGCACCTCGCCGAGGTCGTCGTCGTCGACGACGAGCCAGCAGTCGTTCGCGGCCAGCGCCTCGCTCGTGTACACATCGTCGCGACCGAGCACCGCGATCGCGGGGACGCCCCGCGATCGACACGCCGCGACGACCTCGTCGACCGGCTGGTCGCGCAGCGCGCCGTCGCCCTCGCCGCGTATCGCGTCCCACGCGCGGCGCTGTTCGTCGCTGGTCGCGCACACGGCCAGCCAGCCGTCCGCCACCTCCGCATACCGGTGGGCGGAATCGTCGCCGACGTAGTCGATGTAGCCGACCCGTGGCTCGGGACGGCCCGGATACGTGGTGAATTCCCCGCCCTGGAACGCAACCGAGGTCCGGCTGAGCGCAGCCTCGACGTTTTGGCCCTCGCCGAGGTGTGTGCGCGCGTACAGCGCGACCAGCGTTCCGAACGCCGCGAGCGTGCCCGTACCGATGTCGTGCAGGGACATGGGCTGGATCACCGGTGTCTCGACGCCGCCCTGTGCGACCATCAGGCCGCTGCGGGCCTGGAGGAGCGGGTCGAAGCCCGGCGTGTCGGCGAGCGGACCCGCACCCCAACCGTCGAGGTGGCAGTGCACGAGCCGCGGGTTGGCCGCTCGCAGTGCGGGGAGATCGAGCTGCAGCTCGTCGACGACCTGGCGCGCCATGTTCTCGACCAGCGCGTCGGCCCGGACGACCAGCGCCGCGAACGCCGCCCGTCCGGCTGCGTCCTTGAGGTCGATGCACACCTGGTCCTTGTCCCGGTTGAGGGCGCAGTACGACGCGCCGGCCACGCCCCGGAATTCCTCCCCGCCCGGCGGGTCGACCTTGACGACCCGCGCGCCGAGGTCCTGGAGCACCAGGCACCCGAACGGGCCGGCGAGGAACTTGGTGGCGTCGATGACTACGACGCCGTCCAGCGGCAGCGTGGGCTCGGACCGCTCGACGATCCCCGGCGCGTTGACCGCGGCGGTCGACGAGGTCAACGAACCCGGTGTCGCCGACAGCACCGCGGGAAGGCCCGGGCCGGTCGTCGGTCGGTCGTCGCCGCAGACCGGCAACAGGAGATCGTTCGCCGCGACCGTCTCGCTCGCGGCCCACTCCTCGCGCGT
Source organism: Acidimicrobiia bacterium (assembly GCA_036271015.1). Taxonomy (GTDB): domain Bacteria; phylum Actinomycetota; class Acidimicrobiia; order IMCC26256; family DASPTH01; genus DASUAS01. The sequence continues at coordinate 19,989 of DATBBL010000110.1, read as the reverse complement.
CTGCACCGGCGCGTAGGGCACGCCGAGCTCGTCGAACCGGCGCGCCCATGCGTCGGAGTCGAGCTCGGCCATGCGCTCGGCGAACCGGGCGTTCGCGATCGCCTGCACCTCGGGCTGCACGAAGCGGGCGAACTCGCCGTCGACCTCCGGGATCAACATGATCTCCATGAGGTCGAGCGCTTCGAGCAGCTTGAAGAAGAACGAGGGCGTGAGCGCGCACACGAACAGCCACACGCCGTCGCGGCAGCGGTACATCCGGAACTGCGGCGACACGCCGGTGCCGTCCTTCTGGGCACCGAACGGCCGGAAGATCCCGGGCAGGTCGATGCGGATCGACGTGTTCATGGCGTTCACCGCGTGGAGCCCGGAGACCGTGAGCCCGCGTGCCGTGCTGCGCGTCGCTCGCTCGATGAGCGCTGCCGTGATCGCGCACGCGCCGAGTGCGCCTTGCTCGTACGTGATGATCGGTACCACCGGCGCCACGGGATGGTCGCTGGTGGCACCGGGCTGCTGCGCGGCGAGTCCGGTCCAGGCCCAGAGCAGGAGCTCGTCGTAGGGAAGATCGGCCGCCGGGCCCCGCACGCTCTGCGGCGGCATCCATGCGTGGATCAGTCCCGGATTCGCAGCCTGCAGCGCGTCGCGCGTGAGCCCGGCGCGCTCGAGATCGCGCCAAAGGTGGTCGACCACCACGACGTCGGCAACGGCCGCGAGCCCCCGCAGGTCGGCACCACGATCGACGACGACCTCCTTGGTGCGGTTTGCGTACCGCCAGAGCGCCTCGTCGCCGCGGTCGGACGATGGTTCGGACTCGACGCGCGTCACCGCCGCGCCGTACTCGCCGAGGTGCATGGCTGCCAGGGCTCCCGGCGGGTGCGCCGCCAGGTCGAGCACCCGGATGTCGCGGAAGGCGCTCGTCACTGCGTCCGTCAGGCGTTCCCGACGGAGTGCTCGAGCATCACCTCGATCTTCTTGCGGGCCGCCTCCCGCTTCGCCGGCAGCCACTCCGACGGCCACAACCCGTCGGCGGGCTTGTAGCCCTTCAGCACTTCCTTGGCCGCGGTGACCTTGTGGACCTCGCTCGGGCCGTCGACCGTCGCCATGATCGGCACGCCCGCCCACATCCGGCCGAAGGGCATCTCGTTCGACACGCCCAGCGCGCCGTGGAGGTGCATCGACTTGAAGATGATGCTCTCCTGCACCTTCGGGGTGAGGAACTTGATGGTGGCGATGTTCTTCCGCACCCGCTTGTAGTCGTGGTAGCGGTCGATCTCCCACGCGGTGTAGAGCACCAGCAGTCGGAACTGCATGAGCTCGGCGTACGCGTCGGCGATGTCGGACTGCACCATCTGCTTGTCGGCCAGGATCGAGCCCTGCGTCTCCCGCGACAACGCGCGCTCGCACATCATGTCGAGCGCCTTCTGGCAGATGCCGACCGTGCGCATCGCGTGGTGCACGCGGCCGCCACCGAGGCGGGTCTGCGCCACCGCGAACGCCTGGCCCTCGCCTCCGAGCAGAGCATCGGCGGGAACCCGCACGTCGTTGTAGTGGATGAGGGCATGCATGCCCTCGTCCTCCGACTCACCCATGAGCCCGATGTGGCGCTCGACGTCGAGGCCGGGCGTGTCGGTGGGCACGAGGAACATCGACATGCCCTGGTACGCGCTCACGTCGGGATCGGTCACCGCCATCACGATGATGAACCGCGCCGTCCGCGCGTTCGAGGAGAAGAACTTGTAGCCGTTGATGACCCACTCGTCGCCGTCCTTGACCGCGCGGGTCTTGAACATCTTGGGATCGGCGCCGGCGTGCGGCTCGGTCATCGAGTAGCAGGAGAAGCACTCGCCGTTCAGCAGCGGCTGGAGGTACTCCGCCTTCTGCGCCTCGGTCCCGTAATGGGCGATGATCTCCGCGTTGCCGGTGTCGGGGGCGGCGGTGCCGAACACGATCGGTGCCCATCCCGAGGTACCGAGGATCTCGTTGATCAGCGCGAGCTTCAGCTGCCCGAAGCCCTTGCCGCCGAGCTCGGGACCGAGGTGCGCGGCCCACAGGCCCTGCGCCTTGATCTCCTCCTGCATCGGCTTGACGAGGGGTGCGGTCTCGTCGTCGAGCGGGTGGAAGGCGCGCCCCCCGTAGACGAGGTCGAGCGGCTCGATGCGCTCGGCCACGAACTGCCGGATCCACTCCAGCTTCGCCTCGAACTCGGGCTCGGTCTCGAAGTCCCACGCCATCGCGTCGCCTCCAGTGCTCTCGACTACTGCCCCACGAACCGTGGAGCGCGCTTCTCCGCGAACGCCTGCGCGCCCTCGAGCGCGTCCTTGCTGCCGAACACGGCCCCGATCTCACTCGGGCGCGGCCAGCCGGCGTCGCCCCCCTGCGTCGTGGTGCGGCGCACGAGCCGCTTCACCGTGCCGACCGCCAGTGGCCCGTTCTCGGCAATCTGGTTCGCCAGCACGAGTGCCTCGTCGACCTCCCGGCCTGCCGGCACCACTCGGTTGATCAAGCCGAGCTCGAGCGCCCGCGCCGCGTCGAACGTCTCACCGATGAGCGTGATCTCGAGCGCGATCGCCAGGGGTATCCGCGTCGCCAGCAACGTGCCGCCGCCACCGGGCATCAGACCGCGCTTCACCTCCGCCAGCCCGAACACCACGTGCTCGGCCGCGACCACGAGGTCGCCCGCCATCATGATCTCGAAACCGCCGCCGACCGCGGCGCCGTTGAGCGCGACGACGATCGGCTTCGGGTACTCCCACGAGACCATCTGGTGACGCTCGGGCACCACGGTGTCGTCGGCGGGGTCCGGCGGCTGCTCGTCGCGGGGGCTCTCGGCGAACTCCTTGAGGTCCATCCCCGCGCAGAAGGCGCGGTCGCCGGCGCCGGTCAGCACCACCGCGCGGACCGCGTCGTCGGCCTCGAGCTCCGCGAACGCGTCATTGAGCGCGGCCTGCAGCTCCTTGTTGAGCGCGTTGCGCCGCTCGGGCCGGTTGAGCGTCAGCACCTCGACGGCGCCGCGCCGCTCCCGCTCGAGAACGCTCACACCGCCTCCACGGTGTCGCGCTCGGCCAACTTGAGCTTGGTGCCCCGCCAGTCGGGGACGTCCTCACCCAGCTTGGCCACCGCCATCTTGTCGTCGTGCTCGACCATCCAGTGCGCGTGGTTGAGCTCGTGCATGGTGAAGCACGCGTGCAGCGAGTTGTAGAAGCCCTGGTTGTCCTGCGTCTGGTTCACCGACTCCTTGACCAGGAGCGCGGCCATGGTCGGGATCTTGGCGATGCGTCGGGCGAACTCCAGCGTGCGGTCGCCGAGCTCGTCGACCGGGAAGATCTTGCTCACCATCCCGAGGCGGTACGCCTCCTCGGCGTCGATCGAGTCGCCGGTGAGCATGAGCTCCTTGGTCTTGCGGGCGCCGAACTCCCACGGGTGGGCGAAGTACTCGACGCCGCACATGCCGAGGCGCGTGCCGACGACGTCGGCGAAGATCGTGCCCTCGGCGGCGACGATGAGATCGCAGGCCCACATCAGCATCAGCCCGGCCGCGTACACGCCGCCGTGCACCTGGGCGATGGTGATCTTGCGCAAGTTCCGCCAGCGCAGCGTGTTCTGGAAGAAGTAGTGCCACTCCTGCAGCATGAGGCTCTCGGGGCCACTGCGGCTCCCGCCGTTGATCGTCGCGGTGGGGTGCGGGTTGTCACCGCGCAGCTCCTCCCACATCTCCTTGCTGCCGGTGTCGTGGCCCGAGGAGAACATCGGCCCTTCGCCGCCGAGGATCACGACCCGAACGGTGTCGTCCTCCTCGGCCCGCAGGAACGCCTCGTTCAGCTCGACGAGCATCGAGCGGTGCTGGGCGTTCCGCGTCTCGGGCCGGTTGAGCATGATGCGGGCGATGGTGCCGTCGTCGACCGTCTCGTAGGTGACGTAGCGGTACTCGGAATCAGCCATTGCGGACCTCCCAACCGGACGGGCACCCGACGCTACACAGAGTGCCCGACCGGACACCACCGGGGTCAGAGGAAGAGCGGGTAGCCGCCGGTGACCTTCAGGGTCTCGCCGGTGACGAACGACGAGTCCTCGGAGCAGAGGAACAGCAGCGCCCGCACGATGTCGTCCATCTGACCGAGGCGCGGCACGAGCTGCAGGTGGTTGACGAACTGGTCGACCATCTCCTGCGGCAGGTCGTCCATCGCGTTCTCGGTGGCCATGAGCCCGGGCGAGATGCCGTTGACCCGGATGTGGTCGGGTGCGAACTCCTGGGCGAAGGCGATGGTGAGGCCACGCACCGCCAGCTTCGAGACCGAGTACGGGGTGCCGCTGAGGTACGACGCCATCGACGAGATGTTGACGATGGTGCCCCCGCCTCGGGCCGCCATGGACGGCCGGGCGGCGACCGAGCAGTTGACGACGCCGATGACGTTCACGTCGAACAGGGCGCGGAGCTCGTCGCGCTCGAGCACCGAGAACGGCTGGTTGTACTTCGTGAGGTGCTTGCCCGCGTTGTTGATCAGGATGTCGATGCCGCCGAACCGCGCCACCGCGGCCGCGACCGCGGCGTCGACCTGGTGCTCGTCGGCGACGTCGCACACGACGCTCGCCACCGGCGTCCCGGCCGCCTCGAGCTCGGCCGCCAGCGCCTCGCCCGCGCCGCGGTCGATGTCGGCGACGACGATCGACGCGCCTTCGGCCGCCAGCGCCCGGGCGAAGGCGCGCCCGAAGCCGATCCCTCCACCGGTGATGAATGCGACCTTGTCGTCGAACCGCGTCACGCGACCCTCCCCGGTCAGGTCGTGACGCTACCGGGCAGGACGGGTCGCCACCTTCTACGCTGCCGGCGCATGCGCGGGACCGGAGCGGCCCGGCGCACGCGAGCGAACGGTGGCCGGCCGGGTATCCCGGCCGGCAGAGAGCAAGCCATCCAGCAAGCGCCGAGAGCGGAGAAGCATGAGCAATGTGATGGAGGGCATCCGCATCCTGGAGGTCGCCGAGCACACCTTCGTGCCCGCCGCCTCCGCCATCCTCGCCGACTGGGGCGCCGAGGTGATCAAGATCGAGCACGTCACCCGGGGCGACGCCGCGCGCGGGCTGGGCTCGACCGGCATCGCCGGCTTCAGCGGCAAGGTGGCGGTGCTGATGGAGCACGCGAACCGCGGCAAGAAGAGCCTCGCCCTCGACCTGACCGACCCGGCCGGGCGCGATCTCCTCTACCGGCTCGCCGCCATCTCCGACGTCTTCCTCACCAACAAGATGGCGGGCGTCCGCAAGAAGCTGCAGATCGAGGTGGACGACATCCGGGCCCACAACCCCGACATCGTCTACGTGCGCGGGACGGGCTACGGCAACCGCGGCCCCGACGCCGACGCCGGTGGCTACGACTCGCTCGGGTTCTGGGCCCGCTCGGGGGTCGCCCACTCGGTCACGCCCTCCGATCTGCCCCAGCCGCTCAACCAGCCCGGGCCCGCGTTCGGCGACTCGATCGGGGCCATGACCATCGCCGGCGGCATCTCGGCCGCGCTCCTGCACCGCGAGCGCACCGGCGAGGCCCGGGTGGTCGACGTGTCGCTGTTGTCGACGGCCATGTGGGCGCTGGGGGGCACCATCGCGGTGTCCCAGGACATCGGCATCGCCTGGCAGGCGCCACCGGCGGGCGAGCCCGCGGCGCCGTTCAACCCGCTCATCGGCTACTTCGGCACCGCCGACGGGCGCTTCATCATGTTCTCGATGCTGCAGGGCTTCCACTACTGGCCCGAGGTCTGCGAGCGCCTCGGGCGGACCGACCTCATCGGCGACCCCCGGTTCGACACCCACGAGCACCTCATGGAGAACGCCGCCGTCGGCGCCGAGATCGTGCGGGCGGAGATCAAGCAGTACACGCTGGCCGAGATCAAGGCGCGGCTGACCGGCATGCGCGGCCAGTGGGCGATCGTGCAGGACACGATCGAGATCGGCGACGACCCGCAGGTCGTCGCGAACGGGTACCTCCAGGAGCTGAAGTGGGACGGCTACAAGTACAAGCTCGTGGCCACGCCGGTGCAGTTCGGCGAGGAGGTGTCGGTGCCGGGCAAGTCGCCCGAGTTCAACGAGCACGGCGACCAGATCCTCACCGAGCAGCTCGGGCTCGACTGGGACACCGTGATCGACCTCAAGGTGAAGGGCGTCGTCGCCTAGAACCCCCCGACCGGGCGTCGTTCCGTGCTCCCAGACGACACGAAACGGCGCCGGTTCGCTGGGGTAGGGGTCAGAGGCCCTTCGGGCGGATGCCGATGACCTGCGTCGCCTCGAGCTCCGCGTAGGTCGGTTCATCGACGCCGAGCTCGCCGACGAGGATCTCGTGGTTGTGCTGGCCGAGGGTCGGCGCGGGCGTGCGCAGCCAGTGGCCGACCGATGCGAACCGGAACGGCAGCGTGGGCGTCGCCAACCGGCCGACCACGGGGTGGTCGACGGCCTCGTAGAACCCGCGCGCCTGCAGCTGCGGGTGGTCGTACATCGACCGCGGGTCGCGGCCAACCGCCGCCGGCACGCCGTGCGCCACCAGGAGCTCGGCGGAGTCGGCCACCGCGCGGGTCGCACTCCACTCGGCCAGCCGCTCGTCGAGCTCGTCGTGTCGGGCGCGCCGTCCGGCTTCACCGGCGAAGTCGGCGTCGCTCGCCCACGCCGGCGTGCCGAGGGCGGCGACGAGGCCGCGCCACTGGTCGTCGGTCGCGACCGACACCGCCAGCCACGTCTCCGGGTCGCGGCCGCGGTAGAGACCCTGCGGCGCGACGTGGGGGCTGCGGTTGCCGTCGCGCTCGAGGAGGTTGCCGTAGGCGGTCGCCTCCAGCACCAGCTCGGCGGCCGCGTTCAGCGCACCCTCGACCATCGTGACCTCGAGGAGGCAGCCGCGACCGGTGGCCTCCCGCTCGGCCAGGCCGACGATGAGCGCGAACGCCGCGTGCATGCCCGCGTTCGGATCGCTCGGCCCGCGCTGGATGCGGGGCTGGTCGTCGCGGTGCCCGGTGATCCACGCCAGGCCGGTCACCTGCTCCATCGTCTGCGCGAACCCGACGTTGTCGCGCCACGGTCCCGACAGCCCGAAGGCGGGCATGCGCACGAGCAGGCAGCGCGGGTTGAGCGCCTCGATCTGCTCCCACTCGAGCCCGAAGTTGCCGAGCACCCGCGCGGAGAAGTTCTCCAGCACCGCGTCGCTCTCCGCGATGAGGCGGCGCAGCAGCCCGAGCCCGGCCTCGGTGCCGAGGTCGAGGGTCAGGTTGCGCTTGTTGACGTTGGAGCACAGGTAGTGCGAGCTGCGCTCCCACCACGGTCCCTCCATCCCCGTGCTCGCGCCGGTCGCCCGCATGCCGTCCATGCGACTCACCGACTCGACGTGGATGACGTCGGCGCCGAGGTCGGCCAACGCGCCGGCGGCGATCGGACCCGCCCACCACGCGGTGAGGTCGAGGACCCGCACCCCCGCGAGCGGGAGGTCGGGGTCGGCGCCGCCGATCGGGGGGCGCGCCGGCGTGTGCGGCTCGACGAGACCGGTGTGCTCCCCCAGCCGCGGCGCCGGCCGCGGGAGTGGCGGATCCTCGTCGTCCATCCGCCACGGACGGCGCGGCATCCTGAACGTGCCGGACGCGTCGTCGACGAAGATCCTGCGGGCGACGAAGTGGTCGCACTCGAGGATGTTGGCCGGGCCGTGCACCGGGGCCACCGGGATGCGCAGCTCGCTGGCCATGCGCACGATGTCGGCGGTGGTGTGCTGCGTCGTCCACCCGTGCACGATCTCGTTCCACTCGTCCCATCGCGCCTGACGGTCGGTGTGATTGCTGAACTCGTCGGTCTCGATCAGGTCGGGGCGCCCGATGAGCAGCAGGAAGCTGTGGAACTGCTCGCGGCTGTTCGTGCAGACTCCGACGTACCCGTCGCGCGTCGGTTCGACCGACGGCGTCTCGATGGTGCGCGTCGCACCCACGATCGGCGGGCTGCCGAGCAACGCGCGGATGTACTCGGCGTAGCTGTTGGCGGCGATGGTCATCACCTCGGCCACCGAGAAGTCGATGTGGTCACCGTGACCGGAGCGCGCCGCCCGCCGCGCCGCCGCCGCGACCGCCATCGCCGAGAACGTCCCCGCCAGCCACTCGCTGGTGCGTCCACCGGCTTGGAAGGGGTCGGCCCGCACCGAGCCCCGCCCGACCAGACCACCCGACTCCGCCTGCACGATGAACTCGGTCGTCGGGCGCTCCGCGTACGGGCCGGTGCGGCCGTACGGGGTGATCGAGCACACGATCAGGCCGGGGTGCGCGTCGCGCCAGACCTGCGGGTCGAACTCCGACGGCGGGAAGCTCTCGATCACCACGTCGGCGCCGGCGACGAGGTCCTCCACCTCGCGGTCGCCGGGACGCCCGACGATGGATCGCATCCCGTGGTGCAGGAACTGGAACAGCGCGCCGCCGTCCTCGGGGTCGACCTTCGCGCCGCCCGCCGACCAGGCGCGCCACGGGTCACCGCCGGGTGGTTCCACCTTCACGACGTCGGCGCCCGCGTCGGCGAGCAGGCGCGCGCAGTAGCCGCCGGGGATCCCGAAGCTGAGATCGACGACACGCAGTGCCGCCAGTCCCTGCTGCACGGCTCAGCCCGTCGCGACGGGGCGGAAGTACGGCAGCGTGAACCCGCCCTGCATCTCGTGGAAGTCGACTTCCACCCGGAGCCCGATCTCGACCGCGTCCGCCGGGCAGCCGATGAGGTTGGAGAGGATCTGCCAGCCCTCGTCCACGTCGACGATGATCGCGACGTAGGGCACCGCGAACGAGGGGATCTGCGGACGCCACACCGTGGTCCAGCTGTACACCTCGCCGGTGCCCGCGCTCCGCTCCCAGGTGAGGTCCTGGGACGTGCAGTGGGAGCAGAGGTAGGCGGGGGTGTGGGTGGCGTGGCCACACCGGCCGCACCGCTGGAACAGCAGCTCGTGCCGCGCGCAGCCGTCCCAGTAGGGCTGGGTGAGCGGACCGGGGTGCGGGACCGGGACGACGCCGGACTGCGGTTCGAGGACGGTCATGGCCGATCGGCTCCCAGCAACATCACGTCGGTGAACAACGCCCCCGACCCCCCGTTGGAACACATGGCGACCTCGGCACCCGCGACCTGGTTGGTGGCGCACGTGCCGCGCAGCTGCTCGACGCCACGGATGACGCGCTGGAGCATCTGGGCCGACGCGCCGGCGTGGCTGTAGGACATCACCCCGCCGTCGGTCGTGACCGGGAACTGCCCACCGGGCTCGATGGCACCACTCGTCACGAAGTCGCCGCCCTCACCCTCGGCGCAGAACCCGAAGGCCTCGTACTGGCGGATGATCTCGAACGAGAACGGGTCGTAGAACTCGCACACGTCGACGTCGGTGGGCCCGAGCCCGGCGGTGCGGAACGCGTCGTCGGCGGCGCGCCTCCCGACGGTGCCGTTCACCAGGTCGGGTCGCCGGTTGCCCCCGAGCTCCCACGTCGGCGGGTTGCGGTAGGCGGTCCCCCCGCTGTCGCCGTTCCCGCCGAGCACGTACACGGGGGTGGTCGCGAGGTCGCGCGCGAGGTCGGCGCGCGTCAGCACCAGCCCGCACCCACCCTCGGACGCGGTCGCGCAGTCGAGGAGGTGGAACGGGTCCGCGATCATGCGGCTGTCGAGGACGTCCTGGGGCGTGAACGGGCCGCGCCCGTAGTAGACCGCGTCGGGGTTGACGTGGCCGTTCGTACGGATCACCGCGGCGACGGTGGCGAGCGCGTCGGGTTTGGTGCCGAACCGGTGCATGTGGCGGCGCGCGACCAGCGCGAACTCGGCCGCGGTGAACATGCCGAACGGAGCCACGAACTCGCTGCTCGGCCGGGTCCACGGCGCGGTCGCGGCGCGGTCGACGTACACCCCGGCGGTGCCGGCCATGACCAGGACCTTGGTCGCCATCCCCGCCGCGATGGCGGTGGCCGCCTGCAGGATGGCGGGGATGCCCGACCACGAGGACGCGACCCACACCGGCGACAGGCGCGCCTGGTACACGAAGTCGTTGGCGAACTGGCCGACGACCCCGTCGACGTCGCGAACGCCGAGACCGGCATCGGCGAGCGCGCCGAGTGCGGCCTTGAACGAGATCGACAGCGAGTCCTCGTCCGGGAGCACGCGGGCCTGCTCGGTGTTGAAGATCCCCGAGATGGCGACGTCGTGGTAGGGGTGACTGGACATCCGGGCCGAACCTACCGTGCGCCGGCCGAGGCGGTGCAATTGCGCCCGGGAGCGCGGCAACGTGCGGGCGCACGAGGGGCAGGGGTACGTTCCCGCCATGAAGTTCTCGATGATCTTCGAAGCCCAGGTCGAGTACGGCACCCCCGACGTCGAGCGCGAGGCAATCCGCAACTGCGTGGAACAGGCGGTGTTCGCCGAGGAGGTGGGCTTCGACGGCATCTGGGCGGTCGAGCACCACTGCCTCATCGAGTACTCGCACATGAGCGCGCCGGAGATCTTCCTCACCGCGGTCGCGGCGAAGACCTCGCGCATCCGCGTCGGTCACGCCGCGGTGTGCATGCCGTTCGGGTACAACCACCCGGCGCGGGTGGCCGAGCGTGCCGCGATGCTCGACATCATCTCCGACGGCCGTCTCAACCTCGGCGCCGCGCGCGGCGGCACGGTGCAGGAGATGTCGTTGTGCGGCGTCGACCCGGAGCTCACCACGCCGCAGGTGCAGGAGGCCCTGCGGTTCATCGGCCACTGCTGGCGCGAGGACACGATCCAGTGGGACTCCGACCTGCTGACGATCCAGCACCCGCCCGGGCGCCCACCGCACACCGTGGTCCCACGGCCGGTGCAGCTCCCCCACCCGCCGCTCTTCCTCGCGTGCACCAACCCCGAGACGGTACGACGGGCGGCGAGCTACGGCGTCGGCCCGATGGTGCTCGGCTTCGGCGGACCCGAGGTGATCGGCGACATGCGCCGCATGTTCGACGAAGAACGAGCCCGGCGCGACCCCGAAGCGGTGGTCTCACCCGGGATGATCAACGACGAATTCGTCGCGTTGTGCCCGACCTTCCTCATGGACGACCGCGACGAGGCCTTCCGCAGGGGATGCCGTGCGCTCCGCTTCTTCGCCGAGGCGATCACGCACTGGGCGGCCCCCAACGGTGTGGCCCCCGCCCGCGACACCGAGCACGTCGACAACGCGGCGTTCATGGCCGAGCACCTGCAGATGGCCAAGGACGCCATCGCCCGCGGGGAGGCACCACCCACCGCGGCGTCGTCGATGTACAACACCGACCACGCGCTGGGCGACGCCGACACCGCGATCGCCTACGTCGAGCGCCTCCGCGACGCCGGCGTCGACAACGTCATGTGCCTGATCCAGATGGGGACGCTCGGACAGGACGAGATGATGGAGTCGATCCGGATCTTCGGCGAGCAGGTGATCCCGCACTTCCGCGCCCTCGACGCCATCGACGGCGCGGCCGCCGAGCTCACCCGTCAGCTCGGCTGAGCCTCCTCACGGCGGATTCCGCTTCGCCGTCCCGCCTCCGGCAACGGCTCCGCTTCATCCTGATACTCACGGCGGATTCCGCTTCGCCGTCCCGCCTCCGGCAACGGCTCCGCTTCATCCTGATGCTCAGCCTGCGGCCCGCGCGCTCAGCGCGCCCTTGTCGACCTTGAGCATCGAGGTCATCGGCAGCTCCGCCACGACCTCCAGCCGATCGGGCGCCTTGTAGTCGGCGAGGCGGTCGCGCACGAACGCGCGCACCTCCTCGAGCGTCGGGGGATCGGCCGGGTCGACCGGCTCGACGAACGCGACGCCGATCTCGCCGATCGTGGGAGCCGGCGTACCGACGATCGCGACCCGCCCGACCTTCGGGTGGTCGGCGAGGACGCGTTCCACCTCGAGCGGATGCACGTTGAACCCGCCCCGGATGTACATCTCGCTGGTGCGGCCGCGCAGCACCAGGTTGCCGTCGTCGCGCAGCAGGCCGAGATCGCTGGTGGTGATCCATCCGTCGGGTGAGAGGGCCTCCGCGGTGCGCTCGGGATCGTTCCAGTAGGCGCGCATGCTGCAGGGCGACCGCAGGGTCACGACACCGACCTCCCCGCGGCGGACCTCCTCGCCGTCGGGCCCCACCAGCTTGAGCTCGATGCCCTCCTGCGGGCGGCCGACGGTGTGCAGGAGCACCTCCGGCGGGTCGTCGGGCCGGGTACCGGTGATCGACGACGACTCGGTGCAGGCGTACCGGACCACGATGGGGCAGCCCAGCCGGGTGCGCATCTTCTCGGCCAGCTCCGGCGTCACCGGCGCCGATCCGGTCGAGCAGAGACGCAGCGCGGAGAGGTCGACGTCGGTCAGCTGCGGCAGATCGACCAGCTTCGCCCACTGCGTCGGCACTCCCCACCCCATGGTGGCGTGCTCGGCGACCATCTGCTCGAGCATCGACTCCGCGGTCCAAGGTGTCGCGGTCAGCACGCAGTTGATCACGAACTCGACCTGGTCCCAGAGCTTGTTCATGTACCCGGCGTGCGGGAACGGCACCGGCATGAGGCGGACGTCGTGGTACGCGCTGAGGATGTCGCTGAGCCGTGCCGACGCCTCGAGCGCGCGGTGGTCGAACCACGCGCCCTTGGGCAGTCCGGTGGTGCCACTCGTCCACACGATGCACACGGGGTCCTCGGGCCGGCGCACCGGCCGGTCGCGGAACGGCGTGCCGGCCTGCCACACCGTCGCGACCTCGGTGCGCGGCATGAGCACCTTGGGCGTGGGTGCGTCGGCGGGAAGATCGGGGTCGGTGCGCTCGTGCAGCAGCGCGACCGGCTCGCACCGCTGGAGGATCGCGGTGACCTCGCGCGGGCCGAGCCGGGTGTTGATCCCCGTCGCGACCGCGCCGAGCCGCGTGCACGCGGCGTACGCGACCGCGTAGTCGATGCACGACGCCATCGAGAACGCGACGACGTCACCCGGCGCGACTCCGCGCGCCCGGAGCTCCGCCGCCAGCGAGTCGGCACCGGCGAGCCATTGGCCGTACGTCAACCGCTGGTCGCCGTCGACGTAGGCGAGGGCGTCGGGCTCGCGGGTGCCGATCTCCTCGAACAGATCGCCGAGCGTGGTGCTCGACACCGGCGGTGGCGTGGCACTCATTCGGCCTCGCCGGCGCCGAGACGCGCCGCCCAGCCGTCGGGATCGACACCTTCGGTCGTGATGGTGCGGCGGACGATGAGCCACTCGCCGTCGACCACGCCGAACTCGTCCAGGTAGCGACCCCAGTGGTCGAGGCCCGTCGACGAGACCACCTGGTAGTAGGAGCGCACGCGTGCCTCGGTCTCGGAGAGGAGGTCGATCTGGACGGTGCTGGTGAAGTGCCGGAGCGACGGCCGGCCGCCCTCGGGCACGTAGCGGCCCGACGGGTTCGGGGCCGCGCCGGAGGGCACGCTGCCGAGGAACTCGAGCACCGCCTCCCGCCCGTGCAGCACCGTCGCCGGAGTCGGCTGGAACTCGACGTCGGGGGCAAGGACCTCGACCATCTCCGGGAACCGCCCCGCGTCGCCGTTGGCGTTCCAGCGGGCGATCCGGTCGCGGATGCTCTCCCGTGCCACCAGCTCCCAGAACTCCATGCGGGGCGCACACTACCGGTGGTGAGCGGCGACTCGACACGGCCGGGGTCGGGCGGCATCCTGCTGCGGACGCCGGGAGGCCGAGTCGGAACCCGGGAGACCGCGCCGGAGCTCTGCACACCGCCGGCCGAGAACACCATGGACGACGGGAGGGGCGATGAGCACCGGGTCGATGCGGGGGGCAGCGGCGATCGTCGGCGTCGCCGACGCCGCGTCCCCGACCGGTGAGCTCGAGATCCGCGGCCGCGTCCTGGAGGCGGCGATGATCCGCGAGGCCCTGGACGACGCCGGCCTCGGCCTCGGCGACGTCGACGGCGTGTGCTGCTCGGGCATCGCGACCGGCATCGCCGAGTACCTCGGCATCCATCCCCGGTTCGTCGACGGCACGTTCGTGGGCGGATCGAGCTTCGAGGTGCACGTGGAGCACGCGGCGGCCGCGATCGCGGCCGGGCTGTGCGAGGTGGTCGTGGGCGTCTACGCGTCGACGCCCCGGCAGGACCGCCGCCTCGGCCCGACCGTGCCGTCGCTCGGTCCGATGGGGCCCGACGTCGGCGCCGAGTGGGAGGCCCCCTACGGCCCGCGGATGCCGATGACCTCGTACGCGCTGGCGGCCAGCCGGCACATGGCGCAGTACGGGACGACGTCGGAGCAGCTCGCCCGGATCGCGGTCGACGCCCGGCGCTGGGCAGCCCGCAACCCAAGGGCCCGGCACCGCGACCCGATCACCGTCGACGACGTGCTCGCGTCGACGATGACGGTGTCGCCCCTGCACCAGCTCGACTGCTGCCTCGTCACCGACGGCGCCGGCGCGTACGTCCTCACCTCCGCCGAGCGCGCCCGCGACCGGCCCCGGCCGCCCGTCTACGTGCTCGGTGCCGCGACCGGCCTCGACCACTGGGTGATCTCGGAGATGCCCGACCTCACGGTCACGCCCGGCGCGCTCTCGGGACCGGCGGCTTTCGGGCACGCCGGCATCGGCCCCGACGACGTCGACGTGCTCATGAGCTACGACTCGTTCACCATCACCGCCCTCCTCCACCTCGAGGACCTCGGCTTCTGCGCGAAGGGAGAAGGGGGCGCGTTCGTGGAGGACGGCAAGCTCGGACCCGGTGGCGCGCTCCCGATGAACACCAACGGCGGCGGCCTCTCGTACACCCACCCGGGGCAGTACGGGATGTTCCTGCTCGTCGAGGCGACGCGACAGCTGCGCGGCGAAGGTGGCGACCGTCAGGTGGCGGGCGCCGAGGTCGCGGTCGCGCACGGCTGCGGCGGCGTGCTGTCCGCCACCGGCACCGTCGTCCTCGGCACCGGGGCGACGGTGTGACCACGCGTCGCGAGCCGCCGCTCTCCGACGAGGCGCGCCCGTTCTGGGATGCGACGCGTGAGCAGCGGTTCGTGCTGCCCTGGTGCACGACGTGCGACGCCGCCATCTGGTACCCCCGCACGGCGTGCCCGCGCTGCTTCGGCGACATGGTCGAATGGCGCGAGGACGCGGGAGGCGGCACCGTCTACGCGGCGAGCGTGCACACCCGGCCGGCACCGGGGCGGGCGGAGGAGGACGGGCCGTACGTCGTGGTGCTCGTCGACCTCGACGCCGGCGCGCGCATGATGAGCAACGTGGTCGGCTGCCCGCCGGAGGACGTCGAGATCGGTCTGCGCGTCGCGCTCGCCTGGGAAC
Source organism: Acidimicrobiia bacterium (assembly GCA_036271015.1). Taxonomy (GTDB): domain Bacteria; phylum Actinomycetota; class Acidimicrobiia; order IMCC26256; family DASPTH01; genus DASUAS01. Next base: position 4,730 of record DATBBL010000110.1, on the reverse strand, counting down.
CACTGTCCGACGGGCGCCACCTCCCGGTGTTCCGGCCCGCCTGAGCCATGCCGTTTCCCGACTTCACCCCGACCGTGCCCGCGCTCGTGGCCACCGCCGCGGCGCGCTTCGGCGCCCACCCCTTCCTGGTCGCCGACGGTGAGCGGCTGAGCTACGTGGAGGCCGAGGCCCGTTCGGCGGCCCTCGCCCGCGGCCTGCTCGCGGCCGGCATCGGCAAGGGCTCGCGGGTGGGGATCCTGATGCCGAACAGCGTCGACTTCGCGATCGCCGCCCTCGCGGCGGCGCGGGTCGGCGCGGTGTTCGTGCCGATGAACACGTTCTCCCAGACGCGCGAGCTCGGATGGACGATCCGCCACGCCGACCTCACCGAGCTCCTCGCCCACCCGCGGTTCCTCACCAACGACTACCTCGAACGCCTCGAAGCGGCGCTGCCCGGCCTCGCCGACCAGTCCGCCGACCGACGGTTGCTCCTCCCCGACGCGCCCTTCCTCCGCGCCATCCACGTGTGGGGTGCGTCGGATCGCGCCTGGTCGCGAGGTGACGAGGCGTCGATGGTCGACGCGGGCGACCGGGCCGGCATCGACGCCGCGTTCCTCGCGCGGGTGGAGGCGTGCGTCGTCCCCGCCGACCCGCTGGTCGTCGTGTACAGCTCCGGCAGCACCGCCGAGCCCAAGGGCGCCGTCCACACGCAGGGCACCGTCGTCCGCCACTCGTGCAACCTGCAGTCGGGGTACCCGATGGGACCCGACGACGTGGTCTTCTCGTCGATGCCGTTCTTCTGGATCGGCGGGTTGGTGACCACGCTGTTCGAGGTGCTGCACCTCGGCGCCACGTTGGTCACGCTGAGCTCGTTCGACGCCGGGACCGCGCTCGACCTCATCGAGCAGGAGCACGTCACCATCGCCACCGGCTGGCCGCAACAGGGCAAGACCATGTCGGAGCACCCGTCGTACCCCGCGCGCGACCTGTCGTCGGTGGTGCGGACGAGCATGCCCGACCTGGTGCCGCCCGACCGTCGACCACCCGAGGTGAACTCGACCTCGCTCGGCATGACGGAGATGTGCAGCTCGCACACCCTGTGGGACCAGTACGACCCCCTCCCCGAATCGCGCCGCGGGACCTTCGGCCGGTCGCTGCCCGGGATCGCCCACAAGGTGGTGGACCCCGAGACCGGGGCGGAGCTGCCGGCCGGCGCCGACGGTGAGCTCTGGGTGCGCGGGTACTCCCTCATGCAGGGGTTGCACCGCCGCGAACGCGAGGACGTCTTCGAACCCGACGGCTGGTACCGGACCGGCGACGCCGGCCACTTCGACGCCGACGGCTGGTTCTACTTCACCGGTCGGCTCGGGGAGATGATCAAGACGCCCGGCGGTGCCAACGTGACCCCGGCGGAGGTCGAAGCCGCGCTCATGTCCTACCCGGACGTGCTCGAGGCCTACGTCACGGGGATCCCGACCGCAGGGGGCGACCTGGTCGTGGGCGCGGTGGTGCCCCGCGGTGCGCACGCGCTCGACGGCGACGAGCTGCGCGCCCGACTCCGCGCCGACCTGTCGGCGTACAAGGTGCCGAAGCACCTCTGGGTGTGCGCCAAGTCCGACCTGCCGTTCCTGCAGTCGGGCAAGATCAAGAAGCAGGAGCTGGCCGCGCAGCTCGCGGCGCGCTTCGCACCGTGAGCGGGCACGCCGACGTCGTGATCGTCGGCGCCGGGGCGTCGGGTGGCGTCGCGGCGCTGCGCCTGGCGCGGGCCGGCCTCCGCGTCGTGTGCCTCGAGCAGGGCGACTGGGCGGACCGGGAGAACTACCCCGGTGCCGGCCCCGACTGGGAGCTCCTGGCCCGGAAGCAGTGGTCGTCGTCGCCCAACCTGCGGGCGCGCCCGGCCGACTACCCGCTGGACCTCGACGACTCCGACATGGTGCTCGGGAACTTCAACGGCGTCGGCGGGGGAACGATCCTGTACAACGCGGTCTGGCCGCGCCTGCTGCCTTCCGACTTCCGCACCGGCACCGACTTCGGGATCGGCGACGACTGGCCGCTGTCCTACGCCGAGCTCGTGCCCCACTACGAAGCGACCGATCGCCAGTTCGGCGTGTCCGGCCTCGGCGGCAACCCCGCGTACCCGCCCGGCGCGGATCCACCCCTGCCGCCGTTGCCGATCGGCCGCGCCGGCCTCGCCCTCGCTCGCGCACACGCGCGACTCGGCTGGCACTGGTGGCCGGAGAGCAACGCCATCCTCTCCGCCACGCGCGACGGTCGCCACGCGTGCGTGCAACGGGGGACGTGCGGTTCGGGGTGCAACGAAGGGGCCAAGGGCTCGACCGACGTCACGCACTGGCCCGGGGCCCTGGCGGCCGGTGCGCAGTTGCTCACCGGCGCGCGCGCGCGGCAGATCGAGGTCGATCCGCGCGGTCGCGCCCGCGGCGTGACGTGGCTCGACGCCGACGGGCGTGAGCGGTTCCAGGGGGCGGACGTCGTGCTCTGCGCCGCCAACGGCATCGGCACCGCGCGCCTGCTCCTGCTGTCGGCCCACCCCGGCGCCCCCGACGGCCTGGCCAACTCGTCGGGGCTCGTCGGCCGCCGGCTCATGGTGCACCCGGGCGCGATGGTCGAGGGCTACTTCGACGACGACCTGCGCAGCTGGCAGGGGCACTTCGGCGGGCAGATCCAGTCGCTCGAGTTCGGCGGCACCGACCCCGGCCGCGGGTTCGTGGGCGGCACCCGGTGGAGCCTCACGCCCACCGGAGGACCGCTCGCGGTCGCGTTCGGGTTGCGCGGCCGACCGCCACTCGGCGCCGACCACCACCGCCACATGCGAAGCCGCTTCGGCCGGGGCGCGCGTTGGGTCGTCCTGTGCGAGGACCTCCCCGACCCGCGGAACCGGGTGGAGCTCTCGACCACCCTGGTGGACGGCGACGGCATCCCCGCACCCAAGGTCACCTACCGGATCAGCGACGACGCCCGCCGGGCCACGGAGTGGAGCATCGAGCGCGCCACCGAGTCGCTCACCGAAGCCGGCGCGCACACGGTCGAGGGGGTGGCGATGCGCAACAACAGCCATCTCCTCGGCACCGCGCGCATGGGCGACGAACGCGACACGTCGGTCGTCGACCGGTGGGGCGTCGCCCACGATGTGCGCAACCTCGCGATCGTCGACGGCAGCGTGTTCGTGACCGTCGGCGCAGCCAACCCGACCAGCACGATCTCCGCCCTCGCGCTCCGCGCCGTCGACCACCTCCTCGCGCACCGCGCCCACGTGCCCGTCCCCGAGCCGACGCGGCACTTCGCCACGCGCGATCGCGCGCTCGGCCGGGCGGCAACGGCACCGGTCGCGCCGCGAACCGCCGTCGGCGACGCCGCGCGCGATCGCCTGCGCGTGCTGGCTCGCGCCATCGTCCCGGCCGGCGACCGCATGCCCGCCGCCGCCGACGTCGGGGTGGCGGGCGACCTCCTCGACCGCGTGCTCGACGCCCGCCCCGACCTCGTCGCCCCGCTGCTGCGCGCCGTCGACCGCGACGTCGACGATCCCTCGGCGCGGCTGGAGGTGCTCCGCACGACCGACGCGCCGGCGTACCGCGCGCTGGTCCTCGTGGTGCTGGCCGCCTACTACCGCGCCCCCGGCGTCCGGGCGCGGCTGGGCTACCCGGGGCAGGAGGCCACCCCGGTCGGTCGGTTCGAGTTCCCGGAATACCTCAGCGAGGGATTGCTGGACCACCTGGTCGCGCGGTAGGCACGTCCTCATGAGCGACGTCCGCCATCCCACCGTCACCGAGGCCGGACCGGTCCACGACCAGCGCGAGATCGACGCGGTCGTGCGCGTCCTCGAGTCCCCGGGGCGGCTCGCCATCGGCCCCGAGGTCGCCGAGTTCGAGCGGCGGGGCGCCGAGCTGCTGGCGAAGCAGCACGCGGTGATGGTGAACAGCGGCACCTCCGCGCTGTGGCTCGCGGTCGACCTGCTCGGGTGCGAACCCGGCGACGAGGTGATCACGTCGCCGCTCACGTTCTCGAGCGACATCGCGCCACTGGTGCGCAACGGCATCGTCCCCGCGTTCGTCGACGTGGAGCCGGACACGTTGCAGATCGACGTCACGAAGATCGAGGCCATGATCGGCTCGCGCACCAAGGCCGTCCTCGCTCCCAACCTCGTGGGCAACTGCCCCGACTGGGACGCCATCCGCGCCATCGCCGACCGGCACGGGTTGCTGGTGGTCGAAGACAGCTGCGACGTCCTCGACTCGTACCTCCGCGGCTCGCGCACCGGGACGCGCTCCGACATCTCGGTGACGAGCTTCGCCCGGGGGCACTCGATCACGGCCGCGAGCAACGGCGGCATGATCGCGGTCGACGATCCCGAGTGGTTCGACCAGACGCTCGTCCGCCGGCGGTGGGGGCGCCACAGCGAGCGGTACCTGTTCGGCAGCAAGCAGGGAGACGACGACCGCTTCGGCACGTTGGCCGACGGCACGCCCTACGACATGGTGTTCCTCTTCGAGGACACCGGGTACAACTTCGAGCCGTCCGAGATCAGCGCCGCGTTCGGCAACGTGCAGCTGGAGCGCCTGCTCGAGTTCAACCAGCGGCGACAGCAGAACTTCGCCCGCCTCGACGAGGTGCTCGAGCAGCACGAGGACAAGGTGACGCGCGCCCGCACCACGCCCGAGGTCGACACCACGTGGATGCGCTTCCCGTTCCTGCTGCGCGACGACATCGATCGCACCACGATGCAGGAGTTCCTG
>DATBBL010000109.1:0-8075 GCA_036271015.1 Acidimicrobiia bacterium | reverse complement strand
ATGAACGCGCGCCAGTGGTCGAGGTCGCGGATGCGGAACACGTAGTTGCGTGCGCGCGTCTCGCCCATGGTCGCGTGCGGCTCGGCGGAGTACAGGTGGCCGGGGTAGAGCACGGTCGAGTCGGGCACCTTCGACAGCCGCTGCGTCAGGCTCTCGTACATCGCGTCGGGGTCGGAGCCCGGCAGGTCGGTCCGGCCGCAGCCGTCGAGGAACAGCGTGTCGCCGGCGACGAGCTTGTCGTCGACCACGAAGCACTGGCTCCCGGGGGTGTGGCCCGGCGTGTGCATCAGCGTGATCGGGATCTGCCCCACCGACACGACATCGCCGCTGTCGTGCAGGGTGAGATCGGAGTCGGACAACCCGGTGCTGCGCTTCACCCATTCGGCTTCCGATCGCTGCACGTGCACCGGCACCGCGCCGCCGTCGAGCGCGAGCAGCTCGCGCAGGCCCTGGATCGAGTAGCCCATGATGTCGCCGCCGCAGTGGTCGGCGTGATAGTGCGTCGCGAGCACGCCGCGGAGGCGGAGGCCGTCGGCGGCGAGGATGTCGAGCAGCTCGTTCACGCCGTAGGCGGGGTCCACCGCGATCGCGTCGCCCGTCTCACGGTCGCCCACGAGGTACACGAAGTTGACCATCTGGCGGGCGAGCAGGTCGTCCCGCGCGAAGTCGCGCCCGGCGAGCAGTTGGCGGAAGTAGAGGCGGTCGCGATCAGTCGGGGTGCCGGCGGGGATGCTCATCGGAAGTCGAATGCCACCTTGATCGCGCCGGTCTCGTGCTGCTCGGCGATGGTCGTGAACGCGTCGCGCCACTCGGGGAGGCGGAAGGTGTGCGTCAGCATCCTCGAGATGTCGACCCGGCCGCTGGTGGCGAAGTCGAGGTAGTGCTCGATCGCGTGCTTCCGCACGCCATCGACCTCCTCCACGCCGAACGCGTTCGAGCCCACGACGCTGACCTCCCGGAAGTACCACGGCGACCACTCGAAGCGGCCGGCGGCGTGCACGCCGCTCACCGCGAGGGTGGCGCGCGGCGCCAGCACCCGGAGCGCGACCTCCAGCGTCGACGGCGAGCCGACGGTGTCGTACCCGACGTCGATCGCGCCGGGGTGGGTGAGGGGCAGGCCCGCCCACGGGGTGAGGGTCCGGGCACCCGACCACTCGGCGAGCGCGACCACGAGTGCCTCGTCGCTCTGGTCGGCGGGGACGACGTGCGCGCCGAGCTCGCGCGCCAGCTGCTGCTGCGCGGGTTGGAGCACGACCGCGGCGACCTCGACGTCGGGATGCAGCGCGCGCAGGATGGCGATCGCCGACGTACCGAGCGCACCGGCGCCCCACACCAGCGCCCGCCCGCCCGGCGGCGGCGGATGACGGGTGATCGAGTGCAGCGAGACCGCGAACGGGTCGGCCAGCACCGCCTGCTCGTCGGCCAGTGCGTCGGGAACCGGGATCACCTGGGTGCGGTGCGCGGGCAGCAGCTCGGCGAACCCGCCGGTGGCGTCGCTGGAGTTCCCGGTGTGGATGCCCGGCGCCAGGCCGCCCTGGGTGAAGTTCCAGCACAGCTGGTAGTCGCCGGCCGCGCACGCGGGGCAGACGGGCTCGATCCCGCGGGGTGCGCACGACAGCCAGCACTGCAGCACGACGCGGTCGCCGACCGCCACGCCGTCCGCCGCGGGCCCGACCTCGACCACGTCGGCGACGACCTCGTGGCCGAGCACCTGCGGGAACGAGATGAACGCGGTCATCGAGAAGTCGGTGGCGTCGCCGCCCATGTCCATGAACACCTGCTTGGCGTCGGAGCCGCAGATGCCGGTGAGGCGCGGGCGCAGCACCACCCAGTCGGCCGCGGGGAGCACCGGATCGGGCACGTCCTGCAGCGCCATCGGGACGTGGGCGAGTCCGGCGAGCAGCGGGTTCCCGTCGCCGTCGCCGTCGCCGGGCGCGGGCGGCGTGAACCCGGAGTCGACGCCGAACACGAGTGCCTTCACGCGCTCATCCTCGCGCGCCGCCGTGCCTCAGGCCCGCAGCGACCCCATGGCGGCCACGAACGCGCCGGGGTCGTTCGACTTGCCCACCACGATGTCGTGCTGCGGCCCGCCGCCGGGGAAGTCCGGCGGCGCGTAGTACTCGAAGCCGGTGCCCTCGATCGCCTCGACGATCGACGCCGCCGCCTCCGCCGCGGGCACGAACGGCCCCTGGTAGTCGGCGGGGTCGTTGCCCGGCTGGTCCCAGATCTCGGTGTCGATGGGGCCCGGCAGCACGAGCTTCACCTCGACCCCGGTGCCGTGCAGGTCGACGGCCATCGTCTCGGTCCATCCGCAGAGCGCGAACTTGCTCGCGCAGTACGCCGCCTCGTGGGTGATCGGCACCCGCCCACCCAGGCTCGACACGTTGACGACGCAGCCCGCGCCGCGCGCCAGCCAGTCGGGGAGCAGGGCGAGGCTCATGCGCACCGGCGCGTGGAAGTTCACGTCCATCACGTGCGCGATGTCGGCCGGCGTCAGGCGCGAGACCGGGATCCGGGCCGGGATGGCGGCGTTGTTCACGAGGCAGTCGACGGGGTCGAGCTCGCGCGCGGCCTGGTGGATGAACGCGTCGGCGCCTGCGAGGTCGCCGAGGTCGACGGGCCACGCGCGCGATCCCGGTGTGTGCCGGCGGCACTCCGCGGCCACCTCCTCCAGGCGGTCGGCGCGCCGGGCGACGAGGCCCACGGTGGCGCCCCGCTCGGCGAGCATCGGCGCCAGCGCGGCGCCGATCCCCGAGGACGCGCCGGTGACGACGATGTTCGAACCCTCGATCCTCATCGGTTGACCCCCATGGGCGTGCCCCTCTCGATCCGATGGACGCTCATCCGTCGGCTCAGGCGACGATGTCGACCGGGGTCCCGAGCGGGAGTTGCTTCGACAGCATCGTGATGGCGGCGTTGTCCATGCGGATGCAGCCGTGGGTGGCATTGGTCCCGAGCACCGACGGGTCGTTGTTGCCGTGGATGCCGATCTCGGCGTCGCTCCCGGCGAACTGGTCGAGGCTGTCGGAGTGGCTGGACAGCCCGTACGCGAACGGCCCGTACACGGTGTTCGGGTCGGGAGCCTGCAGGAGGATGCGGAGGTAGTACTCGCCGGTCGGCGTCGGGGTCGGCTTGCCGACGTCCGGGAGCGGGGGATCGGTGGCGCCCACCGCCACCGGCCCCGTGTACACGACGCTGGTCCCGTTGGTCACGGTGATGGTGTGGGCGCCGAGGGCGACCCGGATGTGGTACGGGTTCGACGTGATGGTGACGTCGGACGCCTTGATCCACCCGGTGCTGCCGTTCGGGCGCACCGGCAGCAGCACCTGCACCCAGCCGTCGTTGCGCTGCTGCTCCACCAGGAACACCTGGGTGACGGTCGACGTCGGCACCGTCGGGTCGTAGAGCCACGGGTTGTCGAACGTGCGCGCCGGCGCGGGCGCGCCGGGCGAGTCGTACACCGGGAGCGTCGTGACCGTGTTCTTGGCCGTGGCGATGTACGAGACGTCGACCGGCGCGGTGGTGGTGCTGACCGGCGCCGACGTCACGACCGGCTTCGTGCCCAGCGTGGCGTCACCCCCGCCGCCGCCACCACAGGCGGCCAGCACGATCCCGAGCGCGGCGACGAGCGCGCAGCAACCAGCGAGACGGCGGGACACGCCGGGGAGGTTACCGGCGGAGTCGGGCAACCCGGCGACGCGGCACCGTGCCCGGAAACCGGGAGGGAGGGCGGGCGGAGCGGCATCGGGGAGTCCGATAGGTTGCGACCCGTGGCCCGGCGCGCGGTGATCGAGGGGTGCGCGGCGCTGGCCCGGCAGGAGCCGCGCTTCGCTCCCATCGTCGACGCCCTCGGTCCCGCCGACCTGCGCCGGGGCCGCCCGCGCCGCACGCACTTCGCCGAGCTGGTGCGGGCGATCTGCTACCAACAGCTGGCCGGCGCCGCGGCCCGCACCATCCACGGACGGCTCGAAGCGGCCCTCGGCGGCACGCCGACCCCCGAGGGGGTGCTCGCGCTCACACCCGAGACGATGAGGGCCGCGGGCCTCTCCGCCAACAAGGCGGCATCGATCCGCGACCTGGCGGAGAAGGTGGAGTCGGGCGAGGTCGAGCTCGACCGCGTGGCGCGCCGCTCGGACGACGAGATCGTGCGCGAGCTCGTGCTCGTGCGCGGGATCGGGCGGTGGACGGCGGAGATGTTCCTCATCTTCCAGCTCGGGCGGCTCGACGTGTGGCCGGTCGACGACCTCGGCGTCCGCAAGGGCTACGGCGTCCTCTTCGACCTGCCGGTGCCACCGGCGGCCAAGGTGCTCGAGCCACTGGGCGATCCCTTGCGCCCGTACCGGTCGCTCGCGGCGTGGTACTGCTGGCGCGCCGCCGACACTCAGTTCTGAGCGCGCTGCTCTTCCCAGCGCGCACGCATCGCCGCCGCGTGCGCGGAGAACGACGGGAGCCCGAGGCGAGCGCGACGCGCGTCGACCGCGGCGGGATCGTCGACCGGCCACGGCTCCAGCTGGCCGTGGTCGCCGAGCACGAACTGCGAGCCGTACAGCTGGTCGCGCCCGTCGTTCATCCGCACACGGTCCGCGAGGTAGGCGAGGTGCACCGGGTCGGCGTCGCCGCACGCGACCGCGACCTCGAGCAGGTCGAGGCAGCGGCGCTGCAGTCCGACGTCCTCGATCGCCGACTGCGCCACCAACCACGCCGCCTCCGCGCCGTCGTGCCCCACCAACGTCCACCCCGGCCACTGCTCGTAGTCGTCGAGCACCGCCCAGAGCCGCTCCGCCCGCGCCTCGCGACGCTCGGGATCATGGTCCGTCGCCATCGCGAGCAGCTCGACACGCAGCCCGGGTGCGCGCGGCGCCTGCGGAGCTGATGGCGACGAAGCACTCATCACCTGCGAGGTTAGGACCGCGCCCAGCCGCGGGAAATCTCACGGCCGCCCGGGCCCCGCCCGCTACCGTGACCTCCATGTAGCCGGCCGATCCCACTCTGCTCGCCGTCCGTTCGCGACCCTTGGGATCCCGCATGTCGTCCTCCAGCTCCTCCCCCTCGTCCTCGTCCTCGTTCTCGCTCGTCGCCCGCGGCCTCGCGCGCGCCCACGGCTCGTTCACCGTGCTCAATGCGGTCGACGTCGCGGTCGGCCCGCGCACCCGCCTCGGGGTCGTGGGCCCCAACGGCGTGGGCAAGACCACGCTGCTCCGCCTGCTCGCCGACATCGACCGGCCCGACCGCGGCACGGTCACCAGCACGCCGCCGTCGCTGCGCGTGGGCTACCTGCCCCAGGAGCCCGACCGCGGCGACGAGACGCTGCTCGCCTTCCTCGGACGCCGCACCGGCGTCACCGCCGCGGAAGCGGAGCTGGAACGGGCGGCGACCGCCCTGGGCGCCGGGGTCGACGACGGGACCGCGGCCGACGCGTACAGCGCCGCGCTCGAGACCTACCTCGCGGTCGGCGGTCCCGATCTCGACGCCCGTGCCCGCGCCCTGGCGGCCGACCTCGGACTACCCGAGCACCGGCTGGAGACGCCGACCCACGCCCTCTCGGGCGGGGAAGCAGCGCGGGCGTCGCTCGCCGCCATCCTGCTCAGCCGCTTCGACGTGTTCCTGCTCGACGAGCCCACCAACGACCTCGACTTCGCCGGGCTCGAGCGGCTGGAGACCTTCCTCGACGACCTGCCCGGCGGTGTGGTCGTGGTGAGCCACGACCGCGCGTTCCTCGAGCGCACCGTCACCCGGGTGCTCGAGCTCGACGAGCACACCCGGTCGGCGACCGAGTACGGCGGAGGTTGGGCGGGGTACCTCGACGCCCGGGCCACTGCCCGGCGCCACGCCGAGGAGGACTTCGCGTCGTACCGAGCCGAGCGGTCCCGGCTCGAGCAACGCGCGCGGACGCAACGCGAGTGGGCGGTGCAGGGCACCCGCGCCGCGAAGCGCGACCCCTCGGAGAAGGACAAGTTCATCCGGCATTTCCGGGTGGCGACGTCGGAGAAGCAGGCGGCGAAAGCCCGCGCCACCGAGAAGGCGATCGCCCGCCTCGACGCGGTGGAGAAGCCGTGGGAGGGCTGGGACCTGCGGTTCCAGGTCGCGAGCGCGGCGCGGAGCGGTGACGTGGTGATGCGCCTCCGGGGCGCGGTGGTGCAGCGCGGCTCGTTCACCCTCGGTCCGGTCGACCTCGAGATCGGGTGGGGCGAGCGCGTCGCCATCGTGGGCCCCAACGGCAGCGGCAAGACCACGCTGTTGCTCGCGCTCCTCGGCCGCCTACCGCTGGCGGCCGGCGAGCGGTGGATCGGCCCCGGCGTCGTCGTGGGGGAGATGGACCAGGCGCGCATCGGGTTCGCGGGCTCGGAGTCGCTCCTCGACGCGTTCCTCGCCGCCACCGGGCTGCTGGTCGCCGACGCCCGGTCGCTGCTGGCGAAGTTCGGGCTGGGGGCGGAGCACGTCACCCGCGTCGCGAGCACCCTCTCGCCCGGCGAGCGCACGCGGGCGGTCCTCGCCCGCTTCGCAGCCCAGGGCGTGAACTGCCTGGTGCTCGACGAGCCCACCAACCACCTCGACCTGCCCGCCATCGAGCAGCTGGAGGCGGCGCTGGCCTCGTACGACGGCACCCTGCTGCTGGTGACCCACGACCGCCGGTTGCTCGAGACGGTCGAGCTCACCCGCGCGGTGTCGGCCACCGGCGACGACCTCGAGCCGGCGGCGGGCTAGGTGTTGTGCCCTGGGACGTTGTTGACGTCCGCTGAGTGAGTCGCCCCCTGGGCGAGTGTGGAGCTGTCCAAGGCAACACGCTCACCCAGGAGGGCTCGATGCACCGTAACGCTCCGCTGACGGCGGAAGGTCGGCTCCGGTTGTGTCATCGGATTGAAGAGGGCTGGTCGGTCGCGGCGGCGGCTGAGTCGATGAACATCTCGCGCCAGACGGCCCACAAGTGGTGGCGTCGCTATCGCGAGGAAGGCATGGTCGGGCTCGAGGATCGTTCGAGTCGACCGTGGTCGTGTCCGCATCGGACCCCAGCGCGGGTGGAGCGTCGGATCGTGGCGTTGCGCCAGTCCCGCAAGCTCGGCCCAGCACGGTTGGCCGGGATCGTGGGGGTCCCCGCGTCCACGGTGCATCGCGTCCTCGTGCGTCACGGGATGAACCGGTTGCGATGGCTGGACCGACCGACCGGGCGGCTCATCCGTCGGATCGAGACCAGCCGGCCGGGTGAGCTCGTGCACATCGACGTGAAGAAACTCGCCCGTGTCCCCATGGGAGGCGGCCATAGGAAGCTCGGTCGTTCCACCGAGACGAAACGTCATCGTGGCGGCGGCTACACCCACATCCACACCGCGATCGACGCGTACTCCCGACTCGCGTACTCAGAGTTCGCGGGTGCAGAGAACGAAGCGAACTGCGTCGCGTTCTTGGATCGCGCGGTCGCCTGGTTCACCGATCAGGGCATCACGATCGAACGGATTCTCACCGACAACGGCAACGGCTACCGCAGTCACGCGTGGCGTGACCGCTGCGCTGAGCTCGGCATCCGCCACACCCGCACCCGCCCCTACAGACCAGCAACGAACGGCAAGGTCGAACGCTTCAACCGCACCCTGCTCGACGAATGGGCCTACGCCCGCATCTGGCGATCAGACGCCAGCCGAGCTCGAACCCTTGACCGCTGGCTGCATCGCTACAACCATCACCGACACCACACCGCCATCGACGGGCCACCCGTCAGCCGAATCAACAACCAGGTTGGGCAGAACAGCTAGTTCGATGGTCGATTGCGCCGCCGTCCCGCCCTCCGGGCACGGCTCCGCGGCATCCCTGGCGGCTCAGCAGCCGCCACCCCACGGGCCGGCCCCCTGCCACTGGTACAGCGTCCACGCCACCTCGTCCTGGTCGTAGGCCGACGCCACGTTGGCGGGCACCCCGACCAGATCGGACCGGCCGGCATGGCTGGCGCTGACGTTCCACGTCGCCTGGAGGAATTGGTAGGCGCCGAGGTACGGGCCGGACCGGTTCACCGCGCCGTAGTTGCCGCCGCTCTCCCGCTGGCGGACGCACGCCAGGAAGGGGTCGTCGTGGTGCGGGCTGGC
>DATBBL010000108.1:0-6132 GCA_036271015.1 Acidimicrobiia bacterium | reverse complement strand
GATGGCCGAGACGTGGCACGGCGCGATCCGGGACGGGCTCACGGGCCCGACGGGACAACCACCCACCCAGGTCGCCGAGCGCGTCCTGCAGGCGATCCGCGCCGGCGAGTTCTGGATCATCACCCACGACGACCTGCTCCCCACCGTCCGTGATCGGGTCGACGGCATGCTGGCCGCGTTCCCCGGGCAAGGCGGCTGACGGGTGGCCTGGGACTTCGAGACCGATCCCGAGTTCGAGGAGCAGCTCGAGTGGATGCGCGCATTCATCGACACCGAGCTGATCCCGCTCGAACCGATCTTCGGGGAGCTCACCCCCGAGGAGTGGGCGCCGGTCAAGGCCCACTTGCAGGCGCAGGTGAAGGCCCGCGGCCTCTGGGGTGCGTTCCTCGACCCGAAGCTCGGCGGTCCCGGCTTCGGGCAGCTGAAGCTGGCGTTGATGTCGGAGATCATCGGCCGCTGCATGATGTCGATGACGATCTTCGGTGTGCAGGCGCCCGACAGCGGCAACATGGAGCTGTTGGCGCACGGCGCGACCGACGCCCAGAAGGAGCGGTGGCTGTGGCCGAACCTCCGGGGCGAGATCTCGAGTGCGTTCGCGCTCACCGAGCCGTTCCTCGCCGGTTCCGATCCCACGGTGCTGGGCACCACCGCGACGAGGGACGGGGACGAGTGGGTGATCGAGGGCCACAAGTGGTTCATCACGAACGCGTCGGTCGCCGACATCACGCTGGTGGTCGCGGAGACCAACCCGGAGGGGCGACCGCACAAGCACGCGTCCATCCTCGTCGTGCCGGCGGGCACGCCGGGCATGGAGCTGGTGCGTGACATCGGCACGATGGCGCACCCCCAGGTCGAGCCGGGCCGGCCGGGGAACCACGCCGAGCTGATCTTCCGCAACTGCCGGGTCCCGGCCGACCACATGATCGGCGCGCCGGGTGACGGGTTCGTCCTCGCGCAGCAGCGTCTCGGCGGCGGGCGCATCCACCACGCCATGCGTTGGCTGGGCCAGGCGCAACGCGCGCTCGACATCATGTGCGAGCGGGCGGTGTCGCGCCGCTCGCACGGCCAGTTGCTCGCGCAGCACCAGATGGTCCAGGACTACGTGGCGCTCTCGCACACCGAGATCCAGGCGGCCCGGCTGCTCACGTTCCAGACCGCGTGGAAGATGGACAAGTACGGGGCGAGCCGTGTGCGCGCGGAGCTCGGCATGATCAAGGCCCACGTGTCCAAGGTCGTGCTCGCGGTCCTCGACCGCACGATCCAGGTCTGCGGCGCGCTCGGGTACTCCACCGACCTCCCGGTGGAGGAGTGGTACCGGTCGACCCGGTTCGGCCCGATCGGCGACGGTCCCGACGAGCTCCACAAGTCGGTGCTCGCCCGCACCATCCTCAAGGGCTACGCGCCGGTGGAGGGCTGGCCGACCGAGCACATCCCGAGCCGGCGCGCGGCGGCGGAGGACAAGTGGGAAGCGCTGCGCGTCGCGGCCGGGGCCCGATGAGCGCGCCGCGTGCGGTGTTCTTCGACTTCGCCGGCACGTTGTTCAGCGCGCGCTCGCTCCGCGACGTGCACCTCGAGCAACTGCGTCTCGTCGGCGACGCGGTCGGCGCGACCGCGTCCGACGACGAGCTCCGGGCTGCGTACCGCCGCGGGATGTCGGAGGCGTACCGGGAGGTGGCGATGCGGCCGTACTACCTCCACCGGGAGCTGTTCGGGCGCGCCTTCGTGGAGATGGCACGGACGCTGGGGGGCGAGCTGGCCCCGGCGACGATCGACGACCTGGTCGACCGCCAGTACCGGGCCACGCTCGAGACGGCGGCGTTGCGGGACGACTGCGTGGCCACGCTGCGGAGCCTCCGGGCGAAGGGCGTGCGCGTCCAGATCGTGTCGAACATCGACGACGACCAGATGGACGCGCTGATGGAACGGCTCGCGCTGGCGCGCGAGGTCGACGCGTGGACCAGCTCCGAGAGTGCGCGCTCGTGCAAGCCCGACGCCCGCATCTACCAGGTCGCGCTGGAGATGGCCGGGTGTGCCGCCGGCGACGTGCTGTTCGTGGGTGACAGCCCCGACCACGACGTGGTCGGGCCGCGTGCGCAGGGCATGTCGACCGCGTTGCTCGTAGCCGACGCGCGGCCCGGCGCGCCGGACGGTTCCCCGGACTTCGTCATCGAGCGGCTCGGGCAGGTCGTCGAGATCGTGGAGCGGGAGTCGGTCCGATGAGCGAATCCGTCGACACGCTGCGGAGGTTCCTCGACGAGCGGCTCGGCGACCGCGCCGACCTGACCGTCGAGCCGATGGTCGGCGGCGGATCGTGCGACATCTACGCGGTGACGCGCGGCGACCGGCGTTGGGTCCTGCGGCGCGCGCCCAGCCACGCCAGCTCGGCCACGGCCCACGACGTGCTGCGGGAGTTCCGCATCCTCGACGCGATCAAGGACGAGCCGGTGCCGATCGCACGACCACTCCTCGGCTGCGACGACCCGGCGGTGTTCGGCGCGCCGTTCTACCTGATGGACCGGATCGACGGCGTCCCGGTGCGCCGCGGGATCCCGGAGGCCTGGACCGTGCATCCCGAGGACCAGCCGCGGGCGCTCGAGCAGCTCGTCGACGCGCTCGTCGCCATCCACGCGGTCGACTGGGACGGTTGCGGGCTGTCCGACCTCGCGCACGCGGGGCCGTACCTCGAGCGCCAGATCGGGCGCTGGATGTCGCAGCTGGAGTCGTACGGCGGCCGTCCGCTGCCCCTCGCCGACCGCGTCGCGGGGTGGCTGGGCGACGACCTCCCGCCGGACCAGCCGCCGGCGCTCGCGCACGGTGACTACAAGCTCGACAACGTGTTGTTCGCGGAGACCGCGCCCCCGGACCTCTTGACGGTCGTCGACTGGGAGATGGCCTCGATCGGGGACCCGCTCGTCGACCTCGCGTGGGCGATGATCTTCCACCCGGGCCCGGAGGGGACCATGCCCCTCGGCGTGGCGGGGCCTTTCGGGTTCGACCGGGCGCGCGTCCCGACGCGCACGTCGCTGGTGGCGCGTTACGCCGAGCGTTCCGGACGCGAGGTCGCGGGCATGGACTGGTACGACGTGTTCTCGCGTTGGAAGCTCGCCATCGTCCTCGAGGGCAGCTACGCCAAGTTCCTCCGCGGCGAGTCGAAGAAGCCGGTCCACGAGCACTTCGGTCGGCAGGCCGACCAGCTGCTCGAGAGCGCGGTCGCCATCGCCGAGGCGCGCGGCTGATGCCGAAGGCCGGTGACTTCGAGCTCGACGCCGACGAGATCGTCGCCGCCGCGATCGTGATCCTCCGGGAGCGCGGGCTCGACGCGGTGAGCATGCGCAACGTCGCCGACCGGCTGGGCGTGTCGCCGATGCCGCTCTACACCCGGGTGGGGAACAAGGCGGCGCTGATCGACGCGGTGGCCGACCACCTCCTCACCGACCTGGCTCCCGCCGCCGCCGCGGACGAGGCGTGGCCCGAGTACGCGGAGCGCTGGTGCCGGGAGCTGCGGCACCGGCTCAAGCTCACCCCCGACAGCCGCCTGTACCTCGGGGCGGCGCGGGACGCCTACGTGGAGGCGTCGCGCCCGCTGATCGCGGCGATGCGTGACGGTGGCTTGTCGGCCGATGCCGCGGTGCAGGCGTGCCGCGTCCTCATGTGGGCGACGGTCGGGTTCGTGGCCATGGAGCAGGGCTCGGGCGTGCAGGACACCGAGGCGCGTCGCGGCCGCCTTTCCGGGAGCAACCCCGCCGGCGTCACCGCGGCGGAGGCGGACGAGCTGTTCGACCTCCATGTGGGCCTCATCACGTCGGGGCTGGCTCGCATGCACGGGGGCGAACCGCAGGACGACTGACCGATCACGGGTGTGACCACAGGGGGAATGGCGATGACGAAGGTTCGACGGGCAGTGGTGGGTGCGGCGGTGGTGCTCGCGCTGGCGACGGTGGGGACGACCGGGGTCGCCGGTGCGCAATCGAACAAGGAGAAGCCGGCCGCGACCGACGTCGGCATCACGCCGACGGAGATCCACGTCGCGGTGATCGCCGATGTCGACAACTCGTTCGCGCCGGGGTTGTTCAAGGCGTCCGTCGACGGCGTCAAGGGGGTGGCGAAGTACATCAACGCCACCGGCGGCCTGGCCGGGCGCAAGCTCGTCGTCGACTTCTACGATTCGCACGTCAACCCGGCGCAGACCCGGGAGGCGGAGATCCAGGCGTGCCAGAACGACGTGGCGATGGTGGGCACCTCGGCCGCGCTGCTCAACACGATCGAGGAGATGCGCGACTGCCCGGACTCGACCGGCGCCATCACCGGGTTGCCCGACATCCCCTTCTACACCGGGTCCATCGACCACCAGTGCTCGAGCGAGTCGTTCCCGATCGCGCCGTCGGCGTTGATCTGCTCGACCAAGGACCAGCACCCGCAGACCTACCAGGCCAACGTCGGCCGCGGCCACTGGTACCAGGAGAAGTTCGGCAAGGACCTGCACGGGATCTACGTGTTCGGGAACGACTCCCAGGCGGCGCGTGACGCGACCTTCGCGTCGGTCGCTGCAGTGCGCGACATCGGCATCACGACCGACGGTGACTTCGACCGGTCGGCACGCGCGACCCAGAGCGAGTACACCGAGATCGTCCAGGCCATGAAGAGCCACAGCTCGAACTACGGGCAGTGCACGTCCTCGTTCCCGTGCACCGTCCTCCTGCGCAAGGAGGCCGCGCTGCAGGGCCTCACCGGCATCAAGGTCTGGGACTGCGGGAGCGCATGCTATGACCCGCAATTCCTCGCGTCCGGTGGTCAGGACGTCGAGGGCCAGTACGTCGACACGACGTTCCTGCCGTTCCTCAGCAAGGCGGACCAGAAGGCCAACAAGATGGCGGCGAACTTCGTGAAGTACACCGGCGCGGACAAGGCCGCGAGCTTCGGGGCGTACACGTGGGCCGCGGGGATCGCGTTCCGCGACGCGGTCAACAGCATCGTCAAGGCCGACGGCGTCAACGGCATCACGCGCAAGACGATCCTGGCTGCGCTGGGCAAGATCAACCAGTTCGACGCCGAGGGGCTGATCGGCACGATCGACCTCGCCGGGCGCAAGGTGTCGGCGTGCGACGTCACGATGCAGGTGAAGAACGGCGAGTTCGTCCGGGTGCACCCGACCAAGCCCGGCACCTACTCGTGCTCGCCGAAGAACGTGGTGATCCGCAAGCTCGACCTCGCGACCGGGTGAGTGGGCCGATAACGTCGTGCGCATGACTGCCACCGAGCTGGCCCCGCGTGCACCGGTCGCCGTCGACGCGGTGCTCGACGACCCCGAGCTCGCCTGGCGCCTGTGCGAGCAGCACGGGCCGTATGCGCACGTCTTGATGCTGCGCGAGTTCGCCGCCTCGCTCGACGCGTACCGAGACGCGGCACGGCGAGGGTCGCCGGACGCCGTCGGCGTGCTGGTGGACGACGAGCTGATGACGATGCCGATCTACCGCGGCGACTGGGTGTCGTCGCGCGAGGTTCACGTCCCCGGGGTCGAGCCGGTGCTGCACAACGAGCGCCTGATCGCCGCCGCTCGGGAGGTGTTCGACGCGGAGGTCGTGCGCCCGCTCATCGTGTTCTCCAACCTCACCGCACCGATGCCGCAGAACCGCAAGCACACCGACGTGCCCACGTTCCGCGGGGTGGAACGCTCGGAGTACCCGGCGTGGGTGGTCAGCGCGATGGCCGCCTCGGGGTTGTTCGAGCGGTGGCGGGTGAAGGTGGCGACCGCGGTGGCCTGGTACTACGACGGCCCGAACGGCGGGTTCAGCTACTGGCCCGACGGTGGTGGCGCGCCCGAGGTCACGATCGAGCCGCCGTCGAATTTCGCCGTCGTCGGCGACAACGACTTCATGTACCACCGCGTCGAGGCGGTGGGTGACGGCCGGTTCGCCATGGTGCCGATCGACTCGCTGCTCTTGTACGACGAGCACGACGAGCGGTGGCGGATCACCAAGGACGACCGCGGGTTCGGGGAGTTCGGGCGCGACGACATCCGGATCTCCATCTCGTGGAAGGCCGAGTGCTTCCACGACGGCGAGGAGGCCCGCGTCTTCGACGAGCACCTCGACGACATCTCCTTCGGCCAGGTCGTCGCCACGTGGCGCGCCG
>DATBBL010000107.1:0-2218 GCA_036271015.1 Acidimicrobiia bacterium | reverse complement strand
AGGAACGTCATCAGGAAGCTGCTGCCGAGGACCAGGATCAGCATCGCGGCCACGAACAGGTTCATGTACGCGAAGAACCGCGAGAACCGCGGGTCCCCGTGCATGTAGCCGATCGAATAGATGTGGATCAGCGTGGCGACGCCGGTGACGAAGAGGATGAACGCGATCGAGAGCGGGTCGGCGAGGAACCCGAACTCCACCTTGAGCCCGCCGGACGGCAACCAGGTGAAGAGGTTCACCACGTGCTGGCGGTGCTCCGGCGGGAGGTCGCGCAGCGCGAAGAGCATGACGACCGACACCAGGAACGAAAGGCCGAGCAACGCGCTGGCGATCCAACCGGCGACCGGCTCGCCGATGCGCTTGCCGAACAGCAGCAGGAACGCGGCGCCGAACAGCGGCAGCGCGGGGACGAGCCAGATCAGATCGAGGACGTCGCGCGAGCTCATCGGCAGGTCAGCCCTTCAACATCCGCACGTCATCGGCCGTGGCCCCCCGCCGACGCCGGAAGATCGCCACGATGATGGCGAGGCCGACGGCGACCTCGGCCGCTGCGACCACCAGGGTGAAGAAGACGAAGGCCTGTCCACGCACGTCGTTGAGCTGGCGGGCGAAGGCGACGAACGTGAGGTTCACCGCGTTGAGCATCAGCTCGATGCACATGAACATCACGAGGACGTTGCGCCGCACGAGCACGCCGACCGCGCCGATGGTGAAGATCATCGCCGCGAGCACCAGGTAGTAGGTGTCGGTGATCCTCACGGCGCCGCCGCCTCACCCTCGAGCGTGTCGACGTCGTCGACCGAGTCGACCTCCTCCTCGAGCAGCTCGACCGGCTGACCACTTCGCCGGGCCAGCACCACGCTGCCCACGACCGCGATGACCAGGAGGCCGGCGGTGATCTCGAACGGCCAGAGGAAATCGGTGAAGAGCACGCGGGCGACCCGTTCCACGTTGTTCCCCAGTGCGGTGCTGCCTCCCTTGAGCGCGAACTGGTCGGGCGCGGTGGCACCGGTGGCCCAGTTGTGGCCGGCCAGGAAGATCAACTCGGCGAGGACGATGGCGCCGAGCGCGATCGCCGCCGAGCGCTGGTGCGGGAGCGGATCGTCGAGCGACTCCTCGCGGTCGACGCCGAGCAGCATGATCACGAAGAGGAACAGCACGACGATCGCACCGGCGTAGACGATCACCTGCACCGCCGCGAGCAGGTGCGCCTGTTGCTGGACGAAGAACACCGCCACGCTCACCAGCGTCACCACGAGCAGCAGCGCCGAATGCACGGGGTTGCGCGCCAGCACCACGCCCAACGCACCGACGAGCGCCAGCGCGGCGAAGATGAAGAAGATCACCGCGGTCATGCGTCAGTGACCGCCGTGCTCGGTGTCGATGGCGGCGACGGGCTCGGCCGGCGCGGGCTCCGTGAACTCGCTCTCGTCCTCGGTGGCCGACTGCCCGACCTCCGGCGGTCGCACGCCGAACCCGAGCTCGCCGGACCAGCCCACGCGACCCTCGTACACCGCCTGGCCGGACGGCGCGGTGGCGCGCATCCACGCACTCGTGTCGTCGTCCTCGTGACCGAGCCAGAGCTCCCACGGCTGCCGTCGTGCGCGGCCGTCGTCGTCCACGAGCAGCTCGGTCTTGGTGTAGATCGCGTCCTGGCGATTGGCGAACGAGAACTCGAACAGCTTGGTCTCGGTGATGGCCTCGGTCGGGCACGCCTCCACGCACAGGTCGCAGTGGATGCAGCGCAAGTAGTTGATCTCGTAGACGAACCCGTACCGCTCGCCCGGCGACACGGGGGCGTCGGGCGGGTTGTCGGCGCCACGCACGTAGATGCACTTCGCCGGGCACACCGCGGCGCAGAGCTCGCACCCGATGCACTTCTCCATCCCGTCCTCGTAGCGGTTGAGGACGTGACGGCCGTGGAAGCGCTCCGGCTTCGGGCGCTTCTCGCGGGGGAACTTCTCGGTGACGCTGCCGCGCGCGATCTGGCGCAGCGTGACCCCGAAGCCACTGAACCGGGCCACTACTTGATCTCCTCGACGAGCTCGCCCTGCTTGGGGATCGACGCGTAGAGGACGCCGCCGATCGCCAACGCGCCGACGACCGCGCTCGGCACGACGACGAGCATGTTCCAGTGCTGCTCCTTGCCGATCACCACGACCGCCGAGACCATCACCCAGAGGAAGGCGATCTCGATGAGGAACTTCCATCCGAAGCC
>DATBBL010000106.1:0-2357 GCA_036271015.1 Acidimicrobiia bacterium | reverse complement strand
GGCCCGGAATGCGGTCGACCGCGAGGTGGCGCTCGGCCTGGAGGCCGCGGTCGATCAGCTCGAAGGGGATCCCGACGTCTGGGTCGGCGTCCTGGTCGCCAACACCGCCGGCCAGGCGAACCCCGTCTTCTGCGCCGGCGCCGACCTCAAGGTCGTCCGCGAGACCGGTTCGGCGGCGGCGCTCGACACCGACCGCGGGGGCTTCGGCGGCTTCGTGTACCGCGAGCGGGTGAAGCCGATCGTGGTCGCGGTCGACGGCCTCGCGACCGCGGGTGGTCTGGAGATCGTCCTCGCCGCGGACGTGGTGGTGGCGACCACCCGATCGGCGTTCGGGCTGGCCGAGGTCCGGCACAACCTCATCGCCGCGGCCGGCGGCCTGTTCCGCCTCCCGCGGGCGGTCGGACGGGCGGTGGCGATGGACGCCATCCTCACCGGTGAGCCCATCGACGCTCGTCGCGCGTTCGAGCTCGGGCTCGTGAGCCGGTTGGTGGAGCCGGGCACGGCACAGGACGAGGCTCTGCGCCTGGCGCGCCAGATCGTCGCCGCGGCTCCGCTCGCGGTGCGGGCCAGCCGGAGCATCGTCCGGTCGGCCGCGCACGACGACGACGACACACTGCGACAGACGTCGAGGGCGAGATTGGACGAGCTGCTCACGTCGGAGGACGCGACGGAAGGGCTGCGCGCGTTCGCCGAGAAGCGGCCGCCCCGCTGGCAGGGCCGCTGATGCGCGGGCGCGGCGAGGTACGGTCGCTCCGATGACGCGCACCGCAGCGAGTGACGATTCCGGGCGCAGCGCGAAGTGGCAGGAGCGACGCGAGGCGATCGTCGACACCTCGGCCCAGGTGTTCGCGCGTCGCGGCTACCACGCCACCGGCATCGCGGAGCTGTGCGAGGTCAACGGCTTCGGGAAGGGCGCGTTCTACTACTACATCGGTTCGAAGGAGGAGCTGCTCGCCGCCATCCATGATCGGGTGATGGACGAGGTGATGCTCGGGGCGGACCGCGTCGCGGAGGCGGGTGGGTCCCCGTCTGCGCAGCTGGCGATGCTCGGCGACGAGCTGCTCGACGTCATCCACCGCTATCCGGACCACGTGTGGGTGTTCCTCCACGAATTCCCCGCGCTCACCGAGGAACGCGCCGAGCAGTTCCGTCACCGCCGGCGCGAGTACGAGCGCCGGATCGAGGCGGTGCTGCAGGCGGGCATCGACGCGGGGGAGTTCCGCGACGTCGATCCGTGGTTGACCGCGCGCGCCTGGCTCGGCATGCACAACTATACGTACCTCTGGCTGAAGCCCGGCGGCTCGGTGTCGGCGCGCGACGTGGCCAAGCCCTTCGCCGACATCTTCCTCCGCGGGATCGGGACCTAGGCGGGAACCCGCGCCTCGAACCCGAGGAGGCCGCCCAGCGTCCCGCCGATCATCGCCGCCTTCTCGTCGCCGGGGACGTCGCGGAACAGCTTGTCGATCAGCTCCCGACTGCCGCGGAAGGTCCCTTCCGCGTGCGGGTAGTCGTTGCCCCAGACGATGCTCGACACGCCGGTGATGTGCCGGCACGCGACCGCCACCGGGTCGTCCTGGAACGAGACGTGGAACTGGCGCTGGACGTACTCGCTGGGCGTGAGCGGGTAGGGCCACTTGTCGTTGAGACGGAAGAGCTGCGCCACGCTGGGCTGGTCGTTCGCGGGACGGGTGTCGTCCCACACCCCGATCCACCAGTCGGGGTCCTGGCCGATGCCGGTCACCCAGCACTTGTCCATCGCGCCGACCAGCGACCCGAGCCAGTGCGCGTTGAACTCGACGAGCGAGAAGTGCAGCGTGGGGTAGCGCTCGGCGACCCCGCCACCGATGAGCTCGCAGATGACCTGCGACGGGACGATCGGCGCGTAGACGGCTTGCGTGATCATGCGCTTCGACGCCGTCTTCTCGGTCATCGGCTGATTGACCTGCCTCGCCTGGTCGACCATGACCTTCAGCGTGGTGGACTCGGGATCGTTCACCTTCACGCCGCCGGTCTGCGTGTGGATGAACACCTGCACCCCGTTCGCGACCGCGGCGTCCCACACCGGGTCGAAGTCGCGCGAGTAGTAGGGCTTGGGCGGGGTCGCAGGCACCAGGATGGCGCGCGAGCCGGCGGCGGCGACGCGCTCGATCTCGGCCACCGCGTCGTCGACGTCGGTGAGCGGGATCGGCGCGGTGGGCGCAATCCGGTCCAGGTACGGCGTGAACCGCTCGGCGATGTAGTCGTTGTACACACGCGCGTGCGCCATCGACAGCTCGTGGTCGTCGGAGTAGAGCCCGAACAGCGACAGGTTGGGGTGCATCACCGCGGCGTCGACGCCGTCGAACGCGAGGTCGGCG
>DATBBL010000105.1:0-6264 GCA_036271015.1 Acidimicrobiia bacterium | reverse complement strand
CACGAGCCGTCGGCTCATCCCGACCTCCTCGGTGTCGCGGTCGCGGTCACCTGCACGTCGAGCTCGTCGTGCGGCACGAGCACGCCGAGCAGCGTGAAGCCGACGCGTCCGTGGACGACAACGGTCACCGCCTCGCGATCAGCGTGCACCGCCACCCCGCGCAGGGACGGTCGGTCGAGTTGCGCGGCGACGTGCGCGCGGGCGCGGGCCTCCGCCTGCGACGGCTCGAGGACGAGGGCGCCCGAGGCGCGGTACTCGTCCTCGTCGATCGCCGACGCGCCGGCGAGCGCGGCGGCGTCGGCGGTCGCCGCCAACGAGCGGCGCTCCGAGAACGAGCGCCAGAGGTCGAGGCTGATGCCGCCCAGGGCGAACAGCATCAGGCAGAGCCCCAACACCCAGAGGGTGATGGTGCCGGCGTCGTCACGCTCGTTCACCGCGCGGCGACGTAGCGGTCGACGGGCTCGCGATGGCGCGCCGTCCACGACCACGCACCGACGGCGCCGATGCCGGGCAGGTCGACCGCGGGCATCGTCACCGTCACCCGGGCCTCGACCTCGCCGCCGGGCGCGAGCGCGGCGCCCTCCGCGCACGAGACGTCGACCGTCACCTGCTCGCTCGGCATCCCGAGGTTGCGCGCCATCGTCGCGCCCAGCGCCCGGGACCCGGCGATGTCGCACACGCCGTCGCGGGCGACGCGGCGGGCCACTTCGCGGCTGATCACCCGGGCGGTGACCTGCCGTTCCGACCAGCCCGGCAGGGTCAGCACGAGGAGGGCGACGGGAACCACGAGGAGGCCGATGCCCAGCACCAGCTCGGTGGCCACGAACCCCGCTTCCGGATCGCGGATCACGGCAGCTGCTCCTTCACCACCGACCCGTCGACGGTGAACGACCACGCGGGCACGCCGGGGAGCCACCCCGGGAGCACGACCCGGGCGCGCGCGTGCATCGCCCGGTCGATCATCTCGCACGACACCTGCACCGAGCGTCCGGAGGCACCGGCGAGCAGGTTGGCGAGCACGTCGTGGGCGCGGCGTTCGCAGTCGGCCGGTGACGAGTCGACCGCCGCCCCGGCGCGGGCGCCCTCGTCCATCGCCGAGCGCACGACGCCGCGCGCGTAGAGGTCGACGACGAAGTTGGCCATCGTGACGAAGACGACGAGCGACAGGCCGATGGCGGCCACGTACTGGATGGTCGTCATGCCCGCTTCGGAACCCGCGCCGCTCAGACACTGAGCTGACCGCGGATCCAGTTCACGACGTCGAGTCCCAGGGTCTGCATCACGGCCCAGATCGCGACCAGTGCGGCGATGCCGAGCGCCGCGTTCCCCAGCAGCTCGGCGGTGGTCATGCCCGCTTCCGGCGACCAACGTTCGCGCCACCACCGGATGATCCGCCGGCCTCGCTCGACGACGTGCTGCATCGTTCCTCCTGCTCGTTGTGCTCGTTGTGGTTGTCGTTGTCGTGGTTGTCGTGGTGGTGCCGGTCGGGCGCGGGCCCGGACCGTCATCCCGCGTCTCGGCGGCGCGCATCAGCGGCCGCCGAACACGATCGAGGGCAGCGGCGCGGCGATGAACAGCAACATCACCGGTGCCAGCACCGCGATGGTCGGGACGAGCATGGCGGCGCGCCGCTTGGTCGCGGTCTGGCGGATCTCCTCCCGCCGGGCATCACGCAGGTCCTCGCTGAGGGCCCGCAGCCCGTCGGCGAGATCGACACCGCGCTCGGCGCCGGCCGCGAACAGCTTGTAGGTGCGGGCGGCGGCGGGCTCGGGTGTGAGCTCGGCGGCGCGCCGGAACGCCTCCGGTTCGCTGACGCCGTTGCGCATCGTCGCCAGCACCGCGGTCAGCTCTTCGACGACCGCGCCCGCACCGCGGTCGACGACGCGCTGGGTGGCCTGCACCGGCCCCGCGCCGGTGCGCACGTGCATGGCGAGCAACTGGTTGACGGTGTAGAGCTCGAGCCGGAGCCGCTCACGCCGGTCTTCGATCCCCCGTTCGAGCCGGCCGCGCAGTCGCGACGTACCGAAGACCGCGCCGCAGACGCCGAGCCCGAGCGCGGCGGGAGCGGAGTGCAGCGCCAGGGCACCGAGCGCGGCACCGGCCAGCGCGGCCGCGAGCCCGTAGACCGCGACACGCGAGCGGTACTCGTCGGGCGCGACGTCGACGTACCCCGCCTGACGCAATTGGAGGGCCAACGTCTCGTCGTTGCGGCGCTCCAGCAGGCGCCCCAGGCGCGCCACGAACGCGCGCCCCGGTGGACCGAACAGCCGGACGATCGTCCCGCTCGTCGATGCGACCCCGACGCCGGCCGCGGTCAGATCCGCCTCCCGGCCCAGCCGGGCGCGGGCGGTGACGGTGTAGGGCCGGACACGTGGCGCCAACCTCCGGGTCGGTGGCACGAGCAGCGCCGCGACTCCGGCCGCGGCCAGGGCGGCCGACGCGCAGGCGAGTGCGACGGCGGGATCGATCACGCCTGCATCTCCAGCGGGTGACCGCCCGAGAACACGCGCTGCTCCTGGTGTGCCCGCCCGAGCCGGCTGATCCACCACGACCCGACGACGCTCAGCGCCGCGGCCACGACCACCACGAGCACGCCGGCGGACGATTGGTAGAAGGCGCGGAACGGACCATCACGCAGTGTCAGCGCCACCAGCACCAGCCACGGCATCACCAGCACCGCCCGGGCGTTGATCTTCATCTCCAGGCCCTCGGACTCGATCTCGTCGAGCACCTTGAGGTCCTTCGTCGTCGCCACGACGAGGTCTTCCAAGATCCGCCGCACGATCGGACCGCCGCGCTCGTGGGCCAGGATGAGCACCTCGATCACGCGGTCGCTCGTGGGATCGGCCAGGTCCGACTTCACGATCTCGAGCGCGGGCACGGTGCCGAGCATCCGGGCGAGGAGCGGGAAGCGGGCGAACGCATCGCGCAGGGCGGGCGGCCCGGTCTCGGCGAGCGTGGTGAGGGCGTGGCCGAGCGAGCGCCCCGCGGCGACGGACGCGACGACATCGCGCAGCCCGTCCGGCCATGCCGCCTGGAGCTCGCGCAGGCGCTCCATCCGGCGGCGACCGAAGTAGGCGCGGGGGATCGACGCGGCCGCGCACGCGGGCACGACGGCGACGAGCGCGGCGCCGGTCAGGAAGTAGGTCGCCGCGAACGCGACCAGCCCGACGGCGGCCGATCCGACCACGAACTGCCTGGGCGCCACCCGGATCCCGGCCTGGTGGAGCCACAGCTGCGGCGACGGACCTCGACGCGGCGCGTGGGGCCAGCGTCGGAATTCGACCGGCTGCCCGACGAGGCGCGCCGCGACCAGCGCGCAGCACACCCCGATCGCGAGCGCCGCGAGCAGCGTCATGCGACACGCGCCGGGCCGGCGAGGACGTCGTGGAGCGGGCCGTCACCATGGACGCGTTCGAGCCGGGCCGCGAGCGACGCCGGCAACGCACCGGTCCAGCGCAGCGGCCCATCGGCGGCGTCCCGCACGAAGAGCGGCTCGACGGTGAAGTCATCGCGCAGTGCCGGCACGACGGCCGCGATCTCGACGACGTGTCGGCGCAGCGACCCGCCGTCGCTCCGCACCGCGTCGTCACGGTCGAGGTGCACGACGACGTCGAGCGATTCCGAGAACACCTTGCGGACGATGCGCTCGGTCACGTTCTCGCCCGCCATGAGTGCCGCGTTCACCAGCGCGTCGAGGCCTTCGGCGGCGCTGTTGGCGTGGACGGTGCAGAGGAAGCCGCACCCGGCGTTCACCGCCCGGCTGAGCTCGAACGCCTCCGCGCCCCGCACCTCGCCCACCACGATCCGATCGGGCCGCATCGCGAGCACGAACTTGACCAGATCCCGCAGGCTGATCTCGCCGGTGCCGTCGAGCGCAGGCGGGCGCACCTCGTAGTAGGAGCCGTGCGTGATCGGCACCGCCAGCTCGCGGATCTCCTCGCACGCGCGCACGCAGTGCCCCGCCGGCGCGGCCGCCAGGAGCGCGGCGACCAGCGTCGTCTTGCCGGCACCGGGCTCGCCCGAGATCGCGATCCGGCTCCGGAGCTGCATCAGCACCCGGAGGAATGCGGCGGCCTCCCGCGACAGCGATTCGCGCTCGACCAGGTCGTCGAGCGTCACGTTCCGTACCACGTACCGCCGCAAGGTCGCGGACAGCTGGTCGCCCACCGGCGGGATCGCCGCGGTGAGGCGCGCGGTGCCGCCGAGCACGCGCGCCTGCACCATCGGATGCTTGGTGTTGAGCTGCCGGTCGGTCACGGCGAGCATGCGCTCGACGACCTGCCGGTTCTCCTCCTCGCTGGTGGGCACGGTGAGCCCCCGCAGGCGCCCGGATCCGTCGAGGTACGACACCCGCGCCCCCTCGATGAAGATCTCCTCGACGTCGCGCCGGGCGATCAGCTCCGTGAGGGCACCGAAGTCCGTGATGGAGCGCAGCACCCGCTCGGCCATCTCGGACGGCTCGACGAGCGGGAGCTCCTCGCCGAGGAGCGCGACGCGCTGATAGGCGTCGACCGCGCGGCCGACCTCGGCCCGGACCTCCTCGAGGTCCGCCTCCGGGCGGAGCCGCCGGCGCTCGATCCGCGCGTGGACGTCGCGTCGGATGACGTCGTAGGCGTCGGTGCTCATGCCTTCCTCCCCCACCGGGAAGCCGACGGGTCGGACGCCACCTCGTGCGCGAGCGACGCGATCGCGGCCCGGAACGGCCCGCGACCCACGAGCTCGCCGTCCCATGCCGCGGCCTCCACCCGCGCGTCGGTCGGGAGCCAGGTGATCGAGTGGGGGCGGAGCGTCCGCACGATCTCGGCCCGGATCTCCTCGCGGCGGTAGTGCGCCCCGGGTGCGCGGTTGACCGCCAGGTGGATCGGCGTGGCGGGCACGCGGCGGCGGACGAGTGCGGCCCACTCGAGCGCGCGCACAACACCCACGGGACTCGCACCGGCCACCCCGACGACGGCGGTCGCGGCGCCGAGCAGGCGCGCCGCGACCGGGGACGCCTCGTCGGCGTCGACCACGCACGCATGGCCGTCGCGCACGGTGTCGACGACGCCGAGCACGTCGTCGGGCGTCACCTGACTGGCGGCCACCGGGCTCGGGAACCCGGCCACGACGCCGAGCGCCGCCGTGCCACCGGGCGGCGACGCGATGGTGGCCGCGAGGTCTCCGAGCCCATGGGCGCAGGCGTCGATCGCGCTGCGGAGGTTCGGCTCGAGATCGAGCCCGAGCCGTCCGGCGACCGACGGCGCCACCTCGTGGGCGTCCACCAACACGACCGGCTCCCGGCGGGCGGCGAGCGCCGCCGCCAGCGTCACCGCCACCTCGGTGACACCACTGCCGCGCGGGCCGGACACCACGACCAATGGCCCCAGACGGCGGTCGCAGGCGGCGCCCGCGTCGGCACCGGTGTCGGCGCCCGCACCGATCGTGCGGGGAGCGGAGATGTCGAGGTCGGCGAGCGCGTCGACGAACTCGGCCATCGGCGAGTCCCCGGCGACCGTGGCGTCGACACCGAGGGCGAGGAGGTGATCCTTGCCCGCCGGTTCCTCGGGATCGAAGACACCGAGGACCCGCCGACCACGGCCGTGGACCGCGCGCACGAAGCCGAGGGTCAGCGCGGGCCAGCGATCGCTCACGACGAGCGCGTCGTACTCCTCGTCGAGCGCGACGGCCGGCTCGACCACGACCTGGCGGACGCGTGCCCCGCCGTGGTGGGCGAGGTGACGGTGCAGCGCCTCGACCCACGGTTCGGGCGAGAACACCAGCGCGACGGTCGGTTCCACGAGCGTCACCGCGCCGTCGGGTCGAAGGCGTCGGACGTCCCGACGCGATCCAGCGACTGCGGCGCGGTGCCGGCCGCGGGACGGGCGCCCGTCGTCAGGGTGATCGAGACGTCCCCGTCGGCGATGGCGGCCGCGAGGAGCTGCGACTGCGCGGCCGAGACCGCCACCGTGACGGTGAACGGGCTCGCCGACTCGCCGATCCCGCCACGACCGCGCGCGTCGACGGCGAGCACCTCCGCGTCGGCCACGATGATCGAGACCTGGTGGGCCCCGGCGAAGAGCACGTCGACCCGGTCCCCGGCGCCGAGGCGGCCGCCGACCGCCCGCGCCGGGTCGATCGGGATGCTCATCGCCCGCAGGCCGTGACGGGCGGCTCGCGGTCGCAGCGTTCGCCGGACCACCAGCTCACCCGCGGCGATGGTCGACGCCGCCACCGTCCCGCGCACCGTGGTCGCGTCGTGGGCGCGCACCGCGGTGGCCAGGA
>DATBBL010000104.1:0-3042 GCA_036271015.1 Acidimicrobiia bacterium | reverse complement strand
CATGCCGTCCTGCCCTCCCACGACGCGGCTCAGAGGGGGAGCTTGCGGAACACGGGCCGAGGCACGTGGCGCAGCACCGACATCACGTACCGCAGGGTCGAGGGCACCCAGACCGTCTCCCGCCCCCGGGCGAGGCCGTGCACGATCGCGTCGGCCACCGCGTCCGGCGTGGTCGAGAGGGGGGCCGCGTCCATGCCCTCGGTCATCTTCGTGTGGACGAAGCCGGGGCGCACGATCATGACCTTCACACCGCTGCCGACCAGGCTGTCGCCGAGCCCCTGGAAGAAGGCGTCCATGCCCGCCTTCGACGAGCCGTACACGAAGTTCGAGCGGCGGGCACGCTCGCCCGCGACCGACGACAACGCCACGATCGTGCCGTGCCCCTGCGTGCGCATCCGCTGCGCGATCGGGACCGCCACCGACACCGAGCCGACGTAGTTCACTTCGGCGATGTCGACCGCGGCGCGGCCGTCGTGCTCCGCTTCCTCCTGGTCACCGAGCACCCCGAAGGCGAGCAGCGCGACGTCGATGTCGCCGAAGCGCTGGAAGACGCCGTCGACGAACGCTTCGTGCGACGCGGTGTCGCGCGCGTCGAACGCCAGCGTCGCGACGGTGGTCGCTCCCGCGGCCCGCAGCTCGGCGGCGGCCGGCTCGAGCGCGCCGGGGTCGCGCGCCGCGAGCACGATGGTGCGGGTGCGGCTCTTCACCAGCTCCCGCAGCGTCGCCTGCGCGATGTCGGAACCACCTCCGAGCACCAGCACCGACTGCACCGAGCCGAGCGCATCCTTCATGTCGTGAGCCTTTCCGATGGACTCACGAACTTGCGTCACTTGACGGCGTATATCGCGGTCAACTGACGCATGTTCGCTTTGGGGGTGGAGGGTCAGGGGAGGCCGAGGCGCCGCTGGAGGTCGGATTGCAGCACGCCGGCGGGGTCCACGCGGGCCCGGAGCTCCGCGAAGCGGCCGAGCCCCGGGTACATGACCGGCAGCAGCTCCGGGCGCAAGCGGGAGTCCTTGGCCAGGTAGATGCGGCCGCCGGCGTCCGCCACCAGCTCGTCGAGCCGGTCGAGCAGTCCCGCCAGTCCGGGGACGGTGGCCGGGATGTCGAGTGCCAGTGTCCAGCCCGGCGCGGGGAACGAGAGGGGCCCCGGGTTGCCGGTGCCGAAGCGCTTCAGCACCGCGAGAAACGACGCCGCCCGGGCCTCGCTCAGCATCTCGATCGAGGTGCGCACCGCGTCGTGCGCCGCGTCGGGCACGACGTACTGGTACTGCAGGAACCCGCAGCTGCCGTAGAGGCGGTTCCACCCCTTCACGCCGTCGAGTGGGTGGAAGAACGACGAGATGCTCTCCACGTGGCCGTGCAACGACGGGGTCACGCGGTACCAGAACTCGTTGAAAGCGGTGACGCTGAGCCGGTTGAGCAGGCCGTTGGGCGCCCACGGGGGCGCCGGGAGGAGCGCGTGCGGCGCGAACCGCAGCGGGTCGCGGCGCAACTTGACGGGCAGGTCGTCGACCGTCGCGTGGTCGCCGCGCGACAGCACCGAGCGGCCGAGTGACGCCCCGGTCGCCAGGCAGTCGATCCACGCGGCCGAGAAGCGGTGTTCGGCGTCGCCCTCGACCATGAGCGACATGACCGAGTCGAGATCCGGGCAGCGGAGGTTCTCGGCCCGGATCATCGACGTCTCGATCGGCAGCAGCCGGATGGTCGCCTCCGCGATGACGCCGGTGAGCCCGAGCGCGCCCGCGGTGCCCCAGAACAGCTCGGCATCGGACTCCGGGCTGACCGTCACCGTGCCCTTGGGGGTGTGCAGGGTGAAGGACTCCACGTGGTTGGCGAAGCTGCCGTCGACGTGGTGGCTCTTCCCGTGCACGTCGGCCGCGATCGCGCCGCCGACGGTCACGAGCCTCGTGCCCGGGGTGACGTGCACGAACCAGCCGAGCGGCACCATCGTCCGCATGATCGCCTCGAGGCTGACGCCCGCGTCGACGCGGATGACGCCCCGCTCGAGGTCGATGTCGTGGAAGCCGGCCAGCGTCGTGGCGTCGAGGACGGTGCCCCCCGCGTTCTGCGCCGCGTCGCCGTAGCTGCGTCCCAGCCCCCGCGCGATCAGACCGCGTCGGCCGGCGCGCGCCAACCACCCGTCGATGGCGGCCTCGTCGGTGACGTCGACCACCGACGCCGCGGTTGGTGCGGTGCGCGACCAGCCGGTGAGGAGCTCGACCCGCTCATGGGGCGCATCAGCCACGGACGCCCACCGCGAAGAGGATCGCCCAGATCAACCCGACGATCTGCAGCACGCGGTCGGAGAGCACCACCTCTTCGGGCGCGCCGCCACCGCCCTGGTCGACGACCAACGCGTAGCGCAGCACCGCGATCACGAACGGCACGATCGAGAGCCGGAACCACGTCTCGTCGCCCGTCTTGGCCGCGTTCTCGAACGCCCACAGGCAATACGCGGTGATCATCACCCCGGATGCGACCGCGCGCACGTAGCCGAGGAACGCGGTCGAGTACTCGCCGAGCGTGCGCCGGTGCTCGAGCGAGTCGGACCCGAGCTCGACCTGCTCCGCGTGCCGCTTGCCGGTGACGATGAAGAGGGAACCCGCGCCGGCGACGATGAGGAACCAGTCCGAGAGGGGCACGTTGGTGGCGACCCCGCCGGCGATGGCGCGGAACACGAAGCCGGCGGCGACGGCGGCGAGATCGATCACCGGCTCGTACTTCAACCACAACGTGTACGAGAGCGTCACGAGCACGTAGCCGGCGACCACGCCCGTGAGCTTGAAGTCGTTGATCGGCGCGGTGACGGCGAACGAGACCAGGATCAGCACGACCGCGATCACCCGCGCGGTGCGGACATCGAGGTCGCCGGCGGCGATGGGGCGCATGCGCTTGGTGGGATGCAGGCGGTCGGCCTCGGCGTCGTTGACGTCGTTGAGGAAGTAGGTGCCGCTGGCCGCGAGGCAGAACCCGACGAACGCCACCAGCGTCTGCAGGAGCGCGTCCCGCTGGTCGAGCACCCCGGCCGCCGCGGGCGCC
>DATBBL010000103.1:0-9925 GCA_036271015.1 Acidimicrobiia bacterium | reverse complement strand
GCGAACTCGGGGTCGGTCATGATCGTCGCCGGGTTCGAGTTCACCAGCACGACGCGGTACCCCTCGTCGCGCAGCACCCGGCACGCCTGCGTGCCCGAGTAGTCGAACTCGCAGGCCTGCCCGATCACGATCGGGCCGCTTCCGATGATGAGGATCGTCTCGAGGTCGTCGCGGCGCGGCACGCGTCACTTCCTCCCGGAGGGCTGGGCCTCCGTCATGAGGGCGGTGAACTCGTCGAACAGGTAGCGGGCGTCGTGCGGACCGGGACCGGCCTCGGGATGGTGCTGCACACCGAACGCCGGCGCGTCGAGGACCCGGAACCCCTCGACCACGCCGTCGTTGAGGTTCACGTGCGTGAGCTCCACCCGGTCCTCCAACCGCTCGGCCGCGACCGCGTAGTTGTGGTTCTGGCTGGTGATCTCGACCCGGCCGGTGGGCTCGTGGCGGATCGGGTGGTTGCCGCCGTGGTGGCCGAACCGCAGCTTGTAGGTGTCGGCGCCCAGCGCCAACCCGAGGATCTGGTGCCCGAGGCAGATGCCGAACACCGGGACCTGACCCACCAGCGCGCGCACGGTGTCGGCCGCGCCGGCGACCGCGGCGGGGTCGCCGGGGCCGTTCGACAGGAAGACACCATCCGGACCGCGCGCCAGGACCTCCGCCGCGGTCGTCGACGCCGGCACGACGTCGACGCGACAGCCGACGCCGACCAGGTGGCGGAGGATGGTGCGCTTGATGCCGTAGTCGTAGGCGACCACCCGGAACGGCGCGTCCTCGTCGCCGACGGTGTAGGGCTCGGAAGTGGTGACGCCGGCGACCAGGTCGACGCCATCGGTGCCCATGGCGGCGCGGGCGGCGGCGCGCACCGCGGCCTCGTCGGTCCCGAACGCGCCGGGGAGCGCACCCGCGTCGCGCAGGTGGCGCGTGAGGCGGCGGGTGTCGATGCCGGTGATGCCGGGCACACGATGGCGCACGAGCAGCTCGTCGAGACCGGTCTCGGCCCGCCAGTTGCTGTGGTGGGTGGCGAGGTCGCGCACGACGACCCCGGCGCAGAAGGGCCGGCGGCTCTCGTCGTCGTCGGCGTTCACGCCGTAGTTGCCGATGTGCGGGTAGGTGAAGGTGATGACCTGGCCCGCGTACGACGGGTCGGTCACGATCTCCTGGTAGCCCGAGAGCGCGGTGTTGAACACACACTCCCCGACCGCGACGCTGGTGGCGTCTTCCCGGAGGGCACCGATCGCCTCGCCTTCGAACTCCGTGCCGTCGTTGAGCACCAGGATCGCGTCGGTGCTCATCGGGTCGCTTCCCCGTCGATCACGACCGGGGCACCGGCCAGGAGCGTGTGCTTCACCCGGCCGCGCAGGGTGCGGCCGCCGAACGGCGTGTTCCGGGCCCGGCTCGCCAGGCGGTCCGCCCGCACCTCCCACTCCTGCGCGGGATCGAACACCACCAGGTTGGCGGGGTTGCCCGGCTCGACCGGGCGCCCCTGGCCGGCGAGACCGGCGATGGCGGCGGGCCTCCAGGAGAGCAGTGCGAGCGCGTCCTCGAGCGCGAGGATCCCGGGCTCCACCAGCTCGGTGATGGTGACCGCGAGCGCGGTCTCCAACCCCAGCATGCCCGGCGGCGCCTCCTCGAACGGACGCTCCTTCGCCTCCGGCGTGTGCGGCGCGTGATCGGTGGCGATGGCGTCGATGCTGCCGTCGGCGAGCCCCTCCCGGATGGCCTCGACATCGGTTCGGGTGCGCAGCGGCGGATGCACCTTGAACATGGGGTCGAACCCCTCGCAACACGCGTCGGTGAGCGCGAAGTGGTGGGGCGCCACCTCCGCGGTCACCGGGAGGCCGCGCGCCTTGGCCGCCCGCACCAGGGCGACCGTGCCCGCCGCCGAGCAGTGGAGGAAGTGCACGGGCGTGCCGGTGACCGCGCACAGCTCGATGTCGCGGGCGACGATGACCGTCTCGGCGACCGCAGGACGGCCGGGGATCCCGAGCCGGCTCGACCACGCACCTTCGTGCATGTGCCCACCGTGAGCGAGGGTCTCGTCCTCGGCGTGCTGCGCGACGACTGCGCCGGGCAAGGATGCCGCGTACTCGAGTGCCCGCCGCATCACGCCCGCGCTGGCGACGCACGAGCCGTCGTCGGTGAAGATGCGGACGCCGAGCGCGTACAGCTCCCCCATCGGCGCGAGCTGCTCGCCCGCGCGCCCGACGGTGATGCACCCCGACGACACCACTTCGCACAGCCCGGCGGCCGCGCCCGTGGCGAGGACCGAGCTCACGACCGCGGCGTCGTCGAGCGCGGGTCGGGTGTTGGGCATCGCCACCACCGCGGTGAAGCCCCCGCGCGCCGCGGCCCGCGTGCCGGTCTCGATGGTCTCCGCCTCCTCGTCACCCGGCTCGCGCAGGTGCACGTGCAGATCCACCAGTCCCGGGCTCACCACACACCCGGCGGCGTCCAACGACTGCTCGTCCGCGTTCCGCGCCAGGTCGGGCGCGACCTCGACGACGTTCCCGTCGCGCACGCGGACGTCGGCGCGGCGAGTGCCCCGCTCGTCGATCACGTCGCCGCCGGTGATCAGGAGCTCACGCAACGCTCGCACCGCTTCCGAGCAGCGAATAGAGCACGGCCATGCGGACGGCGACGCCGTTGGCGACCTGCTCGGTGACGAGCGAGGCGGGACCGTCGGCCACGGCGGCGGCGACCTCCACCCCGCGGTTCATCGGGCCCGGGTGCATCACGAGGGCATCGGGCTTCAGCCGCTCGGCGCGCACCTCGGTGAGCCCGTACCGGGCGGTGTACTCGCGCACGGTCGGGAACAGCGCCTCGCGCTGGCGCTCGAACTGCATGCGCAGCAGCATCACGACGTCGACTTCGGAGATCACCTCGTCGAGATCGTGGCTCACCTGCACCGGCCAGCCTTCGAGCGACTCGGGCAGCAGCGTGGGCGGGGCGACCAGCGTGACCTCGGCGCCGAGCAGGTGGAGCGCCTTCACGTTGCTGCGGGCGACGCGCGAGTGGCGCACGTCGCCGACGATGGCGACCCGCAGCCCGGCCAGCTCCCGGTGGCGGCGCAGGGTGAGGACGTCGAGCAGCGCCTGGGTCGGATGGGCGTGGCGGCCGTCCCCCGCGTTGATCACCGACGCGTCGATCCAGTCGACGATCCGGTGGGGCGCACCGGCCGCGGGGTGCCGCACGACGACCGCGTCGATGCCCATGGCCGCGATGGTCTGCACGGTGTCGCGCAGGCTCTCGCCCTTCTTGACCGACGACTGCGCCACGCTGAAGGTCATGACGTCGCAGGACAGGCGCTTCGCCGCGGTCTCGAAGCTGAGGCGGGTGCGGGTGGAGTCCTCGTAGAAGAGGGAGGCGACGACCTTGCCCCGGAGGGCCGGGACCTTGGGGATGTCGCGCTGGTTCACCGCGAGGAACTGCTCCGAGAGGTCGAGCAGCCCGGTGAGGCTCTCGACGTCGAGGTCGTCGATCGACAGCAGGTGCTTCATCCGATCCCCTCCCCCACTCCCTCGTCGTGGACGTCCCACAGCTCGATGCCGTCGTCGCCGCCGTCCACCTCGGCCAGGCGGACCCGCACGTCCTCGGTGCGGCCGGTGGGCAGGTTCTTGCCCACGTAGTCGGGGCGGATCGGCAGCTCCCGGTGCCCCCGATCGATCAGCACCGCCAACTGCACCGCCCGGGGCCGGCCGAGCTCGGTGAGGGCGTCGAGGGCGGCGCGGACGGTGCGGCCGGTGAAGAGCACGTCGTCGACCAGCACCACCACCCGTCCGCTGATGTCGACGGGGACCTCGGTGGGGCCGACCGGCGTCACCGTGCGCAGGCCGATGTCGTCGCGGTAGAAGGCCACGTCCAGGGCGCCGACCGGGACCTCGCGGCCCTCGAAGCCCTCGATGGCGGCGGCGAGGCGGCGGGCGATCGCGGGACCCCGGGTGTACAGACCCACCAGCACCAGGTCGTCGGCGCCGTGGTTGCGCTCCACGATCTCGTGAGCGATGCGGGTGTGGGCACGGCGCAGATCGCCGGCGTCGAACACACTGGCGCGGAACTCTCGCATCAAGCCTCCCGTAGGAGCCTCACGGGACTCCTTTCACGGTCGGGCCGATCGTAGTTGATCCGACCCTGCCCACGGGCGAAGGTATGCCGATGAGCATCGACACGGCCCTGCACCGGTACTTCGACGCGTGGAACAGCCACGAGCCGGGGCAGGTGGTGGAAGCGCTGACCGCGGGCGGGACCTACCAGGACCCGACCACCGGCGGGCCGCTCTCGGGCGACGCCCTCACCGCGAACGTCGCCGGCGTGTACGCCGGGTTCCCCGACGTGCGGTTCGAGACCGTCACCCGCGACACCACCGGCGACACCACCGCCTGCGCGCAGTGGCGCATGCTCGGCACCAACACCGGCCCGCTCCCCGGTGGTCCCGCCACCGGGGCTACGCTCGACCTGCCCGGCGCCGACTTCTTCACCTACGACCCGACCGCCGACCGGGTGAGCAGCGTGGTCGGCTACTTCGACACCGCCACCATGCTCGGCCAGCTCGGGTTGCAGGTCCACGTCTCCCCCGCCGACGTCGACGGCATGCTGCAGTTCGGCATCGCCGGCCGGGTCGAGACCGGCCGGGACACGATCCCGGGCGCGTTCACCGTCACCTGGATCGAGGTCGATCCCGAGCACCAGATGCCCCTCGTCGACGCGGTGACCGCGATCATCGTGGAGCAGCACGGCAACGAGCACTACCTCGGGACCTGCTTCGCCACCGTGGGCCCCCGCAACTACACCTTCACCGCCTGGACCAGCCCCGAAGCCGCGCAGGAAGCGCTCCGGGGCGAGGCGCACACGAGCGCGATGAAGCTGGCGCAGACCGGCGGGATCGGCGCCGGTGCCCGCGGCGTCACCAGCGCCTGGACCCCGCACTTCCTCAACGGCGTCTTCCGACCGGGCGCCGCCTCCGCCGACCTCTCCGAGCTCGGCGGTCAATGGCTCTGAGGTGAGGATCTTCCTCGCCGGGGCCACCGGCGTCCTCGGCGTGCGGCCGCAACGTGCGCATGCGCACCGAGGGCACCGACAACCTCCTCGCCGCCATGCGGTCCGCCGCGGTCGGTCGCATCGTGGTGGAGAGCATCGCCTGGCGTCCCAACCCGGCCGGTGCGGCGGCGGTCGACCACCTCGAGCAGGCGGTGCTCGGAACCGGCGGCGTCGTGCTCCGCTACGGCCAGTTCTACGGCCCGGGCACCTACTTCCCCGGGCACCTAATTCCCAGAGGCGCCTCCCGACGACCCGCGCGTCAGCCTCGACCGCGCCGTCACGGCCACCGTCGACGCCCTCGACCTTGCCTCCGGCACCTACACCATCACCGACTGAGCACCATCGGCCACTGACCACCAACCGCGGGATCACGGCGGCGCGCGCTCACCGCGTTCGGTCTTCAACAGACCGGCCGCTCGATCGCGTTCGGTCTTCTCCCAGTGATGCGGGCGGCAGCGCGCGTCGATGTTGTCGTAGCTCGTGAGGCCGCCGTTGGCCACCGGATCGATGTGGTCCCACTCGAGGTCGTGCCGCCGATCGCAGTCGTCTTCGACGCACACCGCACCTTCGAACCTGGGCACGGGTCCGAGCTCGAGCGCAGTGCGCAACTCGGCCTTCATCCGCCGTCCGAAATGGGCGACGGTGTGGATCTCCGTACCTCGCGTCACAATCGCCTTCACGAACGCGTCGCCCGCCACGGCCGCCCGAACGATGTCGACCGGGACGGGACCTGCGCCGATCGCATGGCAGAGCTCGTCGCCCTCGGTGCGCCCGCGGCGGTAGGCGTCGAGTGAGCAGACGAACACCACGTCCGCACGCACCGAACGGCTTCCACCACCGCGCGACATGCGAATCAACGCATCGGCGGCGTGCGCCTCGCGCGGGTCGGCACTGCCCTCCCGGCGCGCCGCCCGGCGGATCCGGTCGGCCTCGCGATCGAGGCGGTTGACGAACGGAGCGCCGACTTCGGGCGGCAGGCGGAAGCGGCCCGCCACCATCCCGTCGCCGTCGACCCAGTGGCGGAGCGAACGGGCCGCCCGCTGACGGCGGTGCAGCTCCTCGCGGTCGACCGCGCCGAGCCGGACCTTCCGGCTCGCCTCCCGCAGGCCGGCCATGCCGGTCGAGGTCGACACCTCGAGCAGCGTGTGCTCCGACCCGGGGGCGACCGCCTCGGCCGCGACGATCTCCTTCGCCTGCGCGAGTGACACCGAGCCGGCGGCGACCGCCGCGCTGGTCTCGGGGCAATCGGTCAGTGCGCTCGTGGTCGCCAGGGCCTCGCGCGCCTGCCCCGGCGTCGTCCCGCCCGTGCGTGCCACCCATTCGATGTCGCGCTGGTTGCACGCCACCGCTCGCGATGCGACCCGGGCGGCGGCGGCGGTGCACGCCTTCGCCGTCGCCGAGAGCTCCTCGGCGAGCGCGACGCAGTCCGCGCCGGACCAGCGATCGGGCTCCAGATCACGGAGCACCTCGCGCAACCGCGCCGCCAGCGAACGAACCTGGGCCACGACCCTCCCCGGACAGGACATCAACGGGCAGGAAGGTCGTCATCGCCCGACCCTCGCGGCGTACGCTTACTCTACCCCGAACACCTGTTCGGTGTCAACGGACATCTCGTCGCTGTTACTGGGAGCGCGTCGAGGCGATCATCGAACGTTCACAGCAAGGCGTCGACCAGGTCGCCCTGCAGCCACGTGAGCCACTGGTACAGGGCGTAGGCGCCGGCCTCCGGGTCGGCGGGGTCGAGCGCACGCTCCTCCTCGGTGACACCCAGCCGGGTGCCGAGCACGAGCCGGGTGTCGTTGAGCACGCCCAACCAGGCCTGCACCTCGTCGGGCGTCAGCGCGATCTCCCACCAGTCACCCTGTGCCGTCGCCCGCCCCAGCGTGCCGGTGATGAGCTCCAATGCGTCGAGCCGCTCACGCAGCAGCTCGGGGTGGACGAGCTCCTGCCACTCCGCTTCCTCGCTCTCGGCCGTGGGGTCCAAGTACGCGCGTGGGAAGAGGCGGGAGCGGGCCGGATCGTCGTCGGCACCCTCGAGCACCTCGCGCAGCTGCTCGGGCAACGAGCGCAACAGCCCGAGCTCCTCCTCGGCCAGCGACACCACCAGGGTGTCGTTCGGTCCCGACCGGAACCGCTTCCAACGCGCCATCAGAGTGGTCGACTCCGTTCCGGCGTCCCGGCCATCCGGCCACGCCTCCACTGCGTCTCCATCAGAACGGTCGACTCCGTTGCGTCTCCATCAGGACGGGTGTTCCATGGTGGCCCACAGCCCGTGCGCGTGGAGGCGGGCGACGTCGGCCTCGCACTTCTCGATCGGGCCGTCCGACACCACCGCCTTGCCCTCCTCGTGCACCTGGCGCATCAGCCGCGTGGCCTTCTTGCGCGAGTACCCGAAGAGCTTCTGGAACACGTACACGACGTAGCTCATGAGGTTGACCGGGTCGTTCCAGACGATCACGATCCACGGCTTGTCGGTGAGCGTGAGCTCCTCGAGCTCGGGCTCCTGGACCTCGAGCGGCGCGGTCATGGCAACCCGCTCATGACGAGGGCGGCCGCAGCTCCTCGGCGATGCGGCTCAGCAGGCCGTTGACGAAGCGGCCGGAGTCCTTGGTCGAGTACTGCTTGGCCAGCTCGACCGCCTCACTGATCACGACCGCGCTCGGGATCTCGGGCTCCCACCCGAGCTCGTAGGCGGCAAGGCGGAGGACGGCGCGGTCGACCGCGGGCATGCGCTCGAGCGCCCAGTGCTCCGAGAACTTGCGCAGCAGCGCGTCGACGTCGGCGTGATGCTCCTCGACCCCGCGCACGAGCCGCTCGGCGTACTCGTCGGGCGGCGCCGGTTGCTGCTCGATCAGCGTGTCGACGCCGAGGTCGCGCACCTCGAGCTCGTAGCAGAGGCCCAGGGCCCGCTCCCGAGCTTCGCGACGGCTTCCCGTGACGGCCATCGGCAGTCAGGCGCGCGCCAGGTATTCCCCGGTGCGGGTGTCGACCTTGATCTTCTCGCCGGGTTCGACGAACAAGGGCACCTGCACCACGAGCCCGGTCTCGAGTGTGGCGGGCTTGCGCGCGCCCGACACGCGGTCGCCCTGCACGCCGGGCTCGGTCTGGCTGACGCTGAGCTCGACCGCGGCGGGGAGCTCGGCGCTCACGACGTCGCCGTTGTACATGTGCAGGACGGCGGAGTCGCCCTCCTTGAGGTAGTCGACGGTGCTCCCGAGCTTCGACGTCTCCACGTTCATCTGGTCGTAGGACTCGTTGTCCATGAAGACGAGCGCGCTGCCCTCGCGGTAGAGGTACTGCATCTCGCGCTTGTCGATGACCGCGAGCGGCACCTTCTCGTCGGCGCGGAAGGTGCGCTCCAGCACCGCGCCGCCGGCGACCTTCTTGAGCTTGGTGCGCACGAACGCGCCACCCTTGCCCGGCTTCACGTGCTGGAACTCGACCACCGTGACCAGGCCCTCCGACGGGAGGTTGAGCGCCATGCCGTTCTTCAGGTCGTTGGTGGAGATGCTCACCGGAGGGGGCTCACAGCACGCAGCATCACAGAATGAGTTCCTTCGGGAATTCGGTGAGGGGGTCGGCGCCGTCCGGAGTGACGACCACCGTGTCCTCGATGCGGACGCCGCCCACGCCGGGGAGATACACGCCGGGCTCGACCGTCACGACCGAACCGGGCTCCAAGGTATCACGGGCACTCGCGGCCACCCGGGGGTCCTCGTGGATCTCGAGCCCGACCCCGTGGCCGGTCCCGTGCACGAACGAGTCGCCCCATCCGGCGGCCACGATCACGTCGCGACAGGCGCGGTCGACCTCGGCGCAGCCGACGCCGGCGCGCACCGCCTGGCGGCCGGCCCACTGGCTCTCGCGCACGACGTCCCAGACCCGCCGCGCCTCGGGACCGGGATCCCCGACGCTGACCGTGCGGGTCATGTCGGAGCAGTACCCGTCGACGATGCAGCCGAAGTCGATCACGACCAGCTCACCGGGCTCGACCCGGCGGTCGCTCGGGCGGGCGTGCGGCTTCGCCGCGTTCGGTCCGGAAGCGATGATCGGGTCGAAGCTGTTGCCGCTCGCGCCCCGGCGGCGCATCTCCACCTCGAGGTCGAGCGCGAAGTCGCGTTCGGTCGGCCGCTCGGCGAGGCGCGGGAGCAGCGAGCCCAACGCGTCGTCGGCGATCGCGCAGGCGGCGCGGATGCGGGCGACCTCCGCCGGCTCCTTGACCAGGCGCACCCGCTCGACGATGCCGTCGGTCGCCACGAGCTCGTGTCGGTCGAGCACGCGGGCGAACTCGCGCTGCTGGGCCCAGGTCACCGCGTGTGCCTCCAGGCCGACGCGGGCCGCAGACGCCAGCGCAGCCGCGAGCGCGTCGCGCTGGCCGGCGACGGTGGCACCGATCTCGATGCGGGCGTCGACCGCGGACTGCGCGAGCTGCTCGCGGGCCTGGGTGCGGTACCGGCCGTCCGACGTGAACACCAACGCGTCGCGGGTGACGAGCAGCATGGCCGAGCTGCCGGTGAAGCCGGTGAGGTACCGCACGTTGGGGAGGTGGGTGACCAGCAGCGCGTCGATCCCCGCGTCGCCGAACCGGTCGCGCACACGTGCGGCCCGGCCGGCGACGTCCATCGGCGGGAGGTTCATGCGCGCTCCTGGAGCTTGGCGACCGCGCCCTCAACCGCGAGGCGGTACCCGGCGGCACCGAACCCCGCCATCGTGGCGGTCATGTACGGCGAGATCACCGAGTCGTGACGCCAGTGCTCCCGCGCTTCGGGATTGGAGATGTGCAGCTCGACCTTGACCCCGTCGAAGGTGGCGAGGGCGTCGGCGAGCGCAAACGAATAGTGGGTGAAGGCGCCGGCGTTGATGACGATCGCCGCACACCTGGCGCGCGCAC
>DATBBL010000102.1:0-4585 GCA_036271015.1 Acidimicrobiia bacterium | reverse complement strand
AGGAGCTGCAACGGTGGCCGATGGGGCAGATCCGGCGCCTCGTCGCGGAGGTCGACGCCGGTCCCCACGATCCAGGTGGGGACGCCGGCGGTGCCTTCGTCGGGCATGGCGGTGACGAGCAGGCCGTCGGCCCAGCGGGCGGCCAGCGCGGTCGCCTTCGGTGACGGCACCTGCGAGGACCACCAGACGACCGGGCATCGGTCGTCGACCGCGGCCCGCACCTGGGCGAGCAGCGCCGGGTCGTCGAGCACCACGACGACGACCTCGCCGTCGGTGCCGGCGACGACCGCGTCGACCGCGCGCCCGGTTCCTCCGGCGCCCGGGTCGGCGGGCGCGGGCTCCGCGCCCCAGGCCTCGACCGCCGGGGTCCGACCGGGGGTGATCACGACGACCCGTGCGAACGCCGACGCGAGCGCCTCCACGTGCTTGGCCACGAAGCCCCACACCGGATCGCC
This sequence comes from Acidimicrobiia bacterium, assembly GCA_036271015.1. Taxonomy (GTDB): domain Bacteria; phylum Actinomycetota; class Acidimicrobiia; order IMCC26256; family DASPTH01; genus DASUAS01. The sequence continues at coordinate 4,130 of DATBBL010000102.1, read as the reverse complement.
GGCATCGCACGACGGTGCCACGAGGACCACGTTGCTCACCGCGTTGCTGCCCGTGGCGTCCACCTCGTCACCCGCCTCTCCCTGCCCGGTCGACGTGTCCGACGCAGATGCGTCGCATGGGTTCAGTACGTGTTCGACCCGTCGCTCAGTCGAACTTGAACGCGGAGTACTTCATCAGCTTCTGCCACTTGTGGGTGGCGTCGATGGTGCGGATGGTGCCCGACTTCGAACGCATCACCATGCTCTGCGTGCTGGCGCCGTTGCCCCAGTAGCGCACGCCCTTCAGGAGGTCGCCGTCGCTGATGCCGGTGGCGCTGAAGAACACGTCCTCGCCGGATACGAGGTCGTCGCTCGTGAGCACCCGGTCGAGGTCGTAGCCGGCATCGAGCGCCGCTTGGCGCTCCTCGTCGTTGCGCGGGTAGAGGCGACCGAACATCTCGCCGCCCAGGCACTTGAGCGCGGCGGCCGCGATCACACCTTCCGGCGTGCCGCCGATCCCGAACAGGATGTCGGTGCCGCTGCCCGGGGTGGCCACCGTGATCGCGGCGGCGACGTCGCCGTCCTGGATGAGCTTGATGCGGGCGCCGGCCTCCCGGCACTCCTTGATGATGTCCTCGTGGCGGGGACGATCGAGGACGACCGCGGTGATGTCGTCGACGTCTTCGCCGAGGGCCTTGGCCACCGCCTCGAGGTTGGTCTTGATCGGTGCGTCGAGGTCGACGACGTCGGCCGCCGCCGGGCCCACCGCGATCTTGTCCATGTAGACGCACGGGCCGGGGTCGAATATGGTGCCCCGCTCGGAGAGCGCGATCACCGAGATCGCGTTGTTGCGGCCCAGCGAGGTCAGCGTCGTGCCGTCGATGGGGTCGACCGCGATGTCGCACGCGGGCCCACCGGCGCCGATCTCCTCGCCGTTGAACAGCATGGGCGCTTCGTCCTTCTCGCCCTCGCCGATCACCACGACGCCTTCCATGGACACCGAGTTGAGGATGATCCGCATCGCGTCGACCGCGGCACCGTCGGCGGCGTTCTTGTCGCCCTTGCCCAGCCAGCGCCCGGCGGCCAGCGCGGCCGCCTCGGTGACCCGGGCGAGCTCCATCGCCAGGTTGCGGTCGGGGACTTGGGTCTGCGATTCCATCGCAGAAGGCTACCCGGATGGGAACGGCCGTCGGACGGGCGCGAGACTCGCCGGTGAATGGACGAACCCCTGCTCGCGGCGGCCCGGGCCGCGGTCGGTTTCATGCCCGACGACGAGGGCCTGGCGCTCCACGCCGCCGGCTGCGCCGCCGCGGCCGCCGGCCCGCTGCTCGAAATCGGGACGTACTGCGGGAAGTCCGCGATCTACCTCGGCGCGGCCGCCCGCGAGGAGGGCAGCGTCCTGTTCACCGTCGACCACCACCGCGGGTCGGAGGAGAACCAGGCCGGGTGGGAGCACCACGACGAGCGCCTGGTCGACCCCCGCACCGGCCGGATGGACACCCTCCCGTTCTTCCGGCGCACCATCGAGGACGCGGGCCTGGAGGACGTGGTGATCGCGGTCATCGGCGCGTCGCCGACCGTCGCCGCGCACTGGGCGACCCCGCTCGGTCTCGTGTTCGTGGACGGCGGCCACGCGTTCGACGTCGCCCTGGCCGACTACGAGGGTTGGTCCCGCCACCTCGCTCCCGGCGGCCGCCTCGTGTTCCACGACGTGTTCGACGACCCGGCCGACGGCGGCCAGGCGCCCTACCAGGTGTGGCAGCGCGCGGTCGCCGACGGCTTCACGCCCGTCTCGACGACCGGCAGCCTCCGCGTCCTCCAGCGCCCGCAATAGACCGAACCGGGCACCCACCCAGCCTGCGTCATATGAGGCGGTTATTCGACGCGAGATGACGCAACGTCGGCGCGCGGTCAGAAGCGCTGGCGGGCGCGTTCCGCTTCGATCTCGACGCCGGCGGCGAGGAGCTCGTCGGCGTTGAGGCCCTCGGGCAGCCGCTCGCCGCGGAACAGCCCCGCGGTGGGCCCGCTCCCGGCGAGCGCGTTCGCCGCCAGCACCACCGCGGCCGAGTTCCACGTCGGCTGCTCGACCGGGTAGAGCTCACCCTGGAGGTGGAACGCGTCGTCGTCGAAGTTGGCACCGGTCCAGTAGCCGCCGTCGCCGTCGCGCAGGAACTGCACCCACTCGAACAGCCGGCGCGCGTGGTCGTGACTGCCGACGGCGTCGAGCGCCATCACCAGCTCACACGTCTCGGCCGCGGTGACCCACGGACGGTCCGAGACGCAGCGGATCCCGCGTCCGTCGACGACGAACGTCGCCCAACGCGCCGCGACGCGCGCGTTGGCCGCGTACCCGCGCAGCACGCCGCCGAGGATGGGGTAGTACCAGTCCATCGCCCAGCGGTCCTTGTCGAGGAACACGTCGGGACGGTGGGCGATGGCGATGGCGAGCCCACCGAGGGAGAGCTCCCAGTCGGGTCGCTCGTACCCGAGCCGCTCGGCGATGGCCAGCGCGCACTTCACGCTGAGGTGGATGCTGGACGATCCGGTGAGCAGCGCACCGTCGTCGGGATCGTCCCCCCGCCACGCGATCTCGCCCGTCTCGCGCTGGAAGTCGAGCGCGAAGTCGATGGCCGCCTCGACCGTCGGCCACTGCTCGCGGAGGTAGTGGGTGTCGCCGGTGACGAGGTGGTGGTGCCACGCGCCGGTGGCGACGTAACAGGTGACGTTGGTGTCGAGCGTCGGGTCCTCGACCTCGTCGCCGAGGTAGTACGCGTGCCAGCCACCGTCGGCCCGTTGCTTCCCGGCCAACCAGTGGTAGGCCGCCCGGGCTTCCTCGTGCCGCCCGCCCAGGTCGAGGGCCATGGCCGCCTCGACCAGGTTCCACGGGTCGGTGTGCCCGCCCGGGGTCCACGGGATGTTGCCGTCGGCGACCTGGATCGACGCGATGGCGTCGACGGTCGCCTGGAGCTGCGGCGCGGTGACGATGCCCTCGACGGTGGGGAGCAGGTGGTGCGGTGACGACATCAACCAACCTTCTGGGTGTAGAGGACCAGGCTCTTGCCCAGCACCGGGTTGAGCGTGCGGTCGAGGGCGGCGACCCAACGGGGCTGGCGCTCGATCTGGTACACGAGGAAGTCGTGGTAGCGGCGCACCGGCCACGCGCCGGTGTTGTCGAGGCCGAACGTGCACTTGAGCCACCAGTACGGCGAGTGCAGCGCGTGCGCGTGGTGCGAGCCGCGCAGCCACAGGCCGGCCTGCTCGAGCTTCCCTTCGAGCTCGTGCTGCCGGTAGATGCGCACGTGCCCGCCGGGCGTGTCGTGGTAGCGGTAGTTGATCGCCCAGCTGACGCGCTCCGGGAAGCGGGTGGGCACGGTGACCGCGAGGCGGCCGCCGGGGCGCAGCACGCGCACCAGCTCCGAGATCGCCGTGGTGTCGTCCCAGAGGTGCTCGAGCACCTCCGACGCGATGACGCGGTCGAAGGTCGCGTCGGGGAACGGCAGGCGGAGCGCGTCGCCGTTGACCTCGCCGCCGGGCGCGTCGGCCGGGATCTCACCCGCCTCGATCATCGCACCCCGCGTCGCGCGCACCTCTTTGAGCTCGGCGGCGTCGTAGTCGAGCGCGACCACGGTCGCGCCGCGCCGCATCGCCGCGAACGCGTGACGCCCACCGCCGCAGCCCATGTCGAGCAACCGCTGACCGGCGCGCAGGTCGAGCCGGTCGAAGTCGACGGTGAGCATCAGGCGGCCCCGGCCCCGGCGCCGCCGCGCCCCCGGGCGTCGAGCAGCGCCCGGTAGTTCTCCACCGTCCCGACCGCGGTGGCCCGCCAGGTGAACTTGTCGAGGACCCGGGCGCGGCCCGCCGCGCCGAGCCGGGCCCGCAGGTCGGCGTCGCCCAACGCCCGCAGGAGCGCCAGCGCCAGCGCGTCGGGCTCGCCCGGGGGCACCAGCAGGCCGGTCTCACCGTCGGTGCCGACCACCTCCGGCAGCGCGCCGCCGGTGGTCGCCACGACCGGCACGCCGCATGCCATCGCCTCGATCGTCGGCAGGGAGAAGCCCTCGTACAGCGACGGCACGACCGCGACCTCGGCCTCCGCGTAGAGCTCGACGATCCGTTCGGTGGTGACGCCGGAGACGTAGCGCACCGCGCCGGTG
>DATBBL010000101.1:0-6235 GCA_036271015.1 Acidimicrobiia bacterium | reverse complement strand
ACGACCAGCGCGACCACCGCCACCGCGGTCACCGCGCCGTTCACCAGGATGTGGGTCAGGTCGGTGAGCAAGCCGGCGCGGAACACGCGCTGCTTGCGGAATGCGAACAGCTTCTCCAGCGGGACGAACACCACGAAGAGGAGGGCGATCCCGATGGCGGCGCCGCCCCGGAGCACGAGCGCGAACACGACCGCGGCGGCGAAGGTCAGGACGGTGACCCTCCGGCTGGTCATGACAACAGTCTCCTCCGCCGGTGTGAGATCGGTGCTCCGCCAGTGTGATGGGTTCGCGAACCCGCCTCGACAGGATCGGGATCCCTCGACCTAATCTCCGGTCATCAATCCGTCGTCTCGGGGGGAACTCGAGTGGTACAGGCCGTCCAGAGCACGATCCAGTTCCCGTACAAGCGGTCGCTGGGTCCCGTCGTCGGGGCGTTCATGACCGCCCTGACCGACCGCCGGATCATCGGGATCCGCAGCGGCGCCCGGGTGATCGTCCCGCCCCTGGAGTGGGATCCCGTGACCGCGGAGGAGCTGGCGCACGACTTCGTCGACGTCGGTCCCGCGGGTCGGGTCACGTCGTGGTCGTGGGTGGCCTCGCCCACCGCCCAGCACCCGCTCGACCACCCGTTCGCCTTCGCGTTGGTCCAGCTCGACGGGGCCGACACGTCGTTCCTGCACGCGGTGGACGCCGGCTCCATCGACGCGATGAGCACCGGCATGCGGGTCGCACCCCGCTGGCGCGCCGCCCGGATCGGCCACATCACCGACATCGAGGCGTTCGTACCCGGCGAGGAGCCGGTGGTCCCCGACGACGACGGCGGCCCGGTGGCGGAACCGGTCACCATGATGGACTACAACGCGTCCATCACCTACACGCTGCCGGTCACGCCGAACCAGCAGCGCGCCGAGGAGGCGAACGAACAGGGCCGGTTCCTGGGCCTGCAGTGCCCGGTGTGCGGGCGCACCTACACCGGGGGCCGTGGGTACTGCCCGGTCGACAGCGTGCCGCTCGGCTCCGACAACGAGGTCGAGCTCCCGCAGCGGGGCACGATCACCAACTACACGATCATCACGCCGGTGCAGTACCCGGGCCAGACGGAGACCGAGCCGTTCGCCCGCGTGCACGTGTGGCTCGACGACACCGGCGTCGTGCTCGGTTACCAGCCCCTGCTCGACACACCCAACGACGAAGTGCGCATCGGTATGCGGGTGTCGGCGGTGTGGGCGTCGGAGGCGGAGCTGAAGGACCTCGCCTCGAACGCCGAGGGCCGCCTCCTCGGCTGGATGCCCACCGGCGAGCCCGACGTGGACGACCCCGACCTCGTGGACAGGATCCAGTGATGCCCGACACCGACCCCATCGCGCTCATCGGCTGGTCCGTCTCGCCGATGGTCCGCAGCACCGACAAGACCGAAGCCCAGATGCTGCTCGAGGTGATCACCGGCGCGGTCGAGAACGCCGGGATCACCCGCCGGGAGGTCGACTTCACGTGCGCGGGGAGCTGCGACTACGTGGCCGGCCAGGCCTTCTCGTTCGTGCAGAACATCGACGCCATCGGCGCCTGGCCGCCGAAGCGCGACTCGCACGTCGAGATGGACGGCGCGTGGGCGATGTACGAGGCCTGGCTCCGCCTGCAGCTCGGCGACATCGACGTCGCGGTGGCGATGGGGTCCGGACGCTCGTCGACCGCAGACCCCGCGCTCATCTACCCGATGGAGATGGACCCGTACTACCTCGCGCCGCTGGGCACCGACGCGGCATCCTTCGCCGCGCTGCAGGCCCGGGCGCTCATCGACGCGGGCAAGGTCACCGAACGGCAGATGGCCGAGGTCGCCGCCCGGGCGCGGCGTGACGCCACCGGCAACCCGAACGCGCAGGTGAGCGGTGACTTCGACGTCGACACGCTGCTCGCCGAGGACTACGTGCGGTCGCCGCTGCGCCGTCACGACCTCCCGCCCATCACCGACGGCGCGTGCGCGGTCGTGATCGCCCGCGCCGACAAGGCGCGGGAGCTGTGCGACAACCCGGTGTGGATCTCCGGCTTCGCCCACTACAGCGAGCTGCACTACCCGGGCATGCGCGACCTCACCACGTCGCCGTCGACCACGTTGGCGGCCAAGGCGGCAGGGCTGGAGGAGGCGCCGGTCGAGGTGGCCGAGCTCCAGAGCGCGTTCACGCACGAGGAGCCACTCCTGGTCGAGGCGCTCGGTCTCGCCCCCGACGTGCCGGTGAACCCGTCGGGCGGCCCGCTCGCGGCCAACCCGATCATGGCCACCGGGCTCGTGCGCATCGCCGAGGCCGCCACCGAGATCCGCGACCGCGGCCGGCAGCGCACGCTGGCGCACTCCACGTCGGGACCGTGCCTGCAACAGAACCTGGTCTGCGTCCTCGAGGGGGGATCCAAGTGAGCCACCAGCCGTGCGCCATCGTCGGCATCGGGCAGACGCACCACAAGAAGGCCCGGCGCGACGTGTCGTACGCGGGCCTGGCCCGCGAGGCGGCGGTCCGCGCGCTCGACGACGCCAACATGACGTGGAGCGACATCGACGCGGTCGTGGTCGGCAAGGCGCCCGACCTCTTCGAGGGCGTCATGAAGCCCGAGCTGTACCTCACCGATGCGCTGGGCGCGACGGGCAAGCCGATGTTCCGGGTGCACACCGCCGGTTCGGTCGGCGGCACCACCGGCATCGTCGCCGCCCACCACGTCGAGAGCGGCCGTCACCAGCGCGTGCTCGCGGTCGCGCTCGAGAAGCAGTCGGAAGGCAACGCGCAGTTCGCGCTCGGGTCCGGACGCGGGGCGTCGATCGGCGCCGGTGGCGCGTTCGCGCCCTACATGCGCCTCTACATGAAGCGCACCGGCGCCCCCGACGACATCGGGCCGATGGTCGCGGTCAAGGACCGTCAGAACGCGCTCAAGAACCCGTACGCGCACCTCAAGCTGGCCGACATCTCGCTCGACACCGTGAAGGCGTCGCCCATGATGTGGGACCCGGTGCGCTTCCTCGAGTCGTGCCCGTCGTCGGACGGCGCGTGCGCGGTGGTCTTCACCGACGAGGAGGGCGGGAAGGCGGCCGCGGCCGACGGTCGTCCGCCGGCGTGGATCCTCGGGTCGGCGGTGCGCTCGGAGCCGTCGTCGTTCCCGGGCCGCGACCCGGTACGCCCGCAGGGCGCGGTCGACTGCGCGGCCGACGTGTTCGCGCAGGCGGGCATCACCGACCCGCTCGGGCAGATCGACTGCGCCGAGCTCTACGTGCCGTTCAGCTGGTACGAGCCGATGTGGCTCGAGGCGCACGACATCGCCGGCCCCACCGAGGGCTGGAAGATGGTCGAGCGGGGCGACACCGCGCTCGACGGCTCGTTCCCGGTGAACATGTCGGGCGGCGTGCTGTCGTCGAACCCGATCGGCGCGTCGGGCCTGTTGCGGTTCGCGGAGGCGGCGCTGCAGGTGCGCGGCATGGCCGGTGAGCACCAGGTCGACGGGGCCGACGTGGCGCTGGCGCAGGCCTACGGCGCGTCCGCGCAGTACTTCTCGATGTGGGTGGTCGCGAGCTCGCTCGACCCGTTCGCCGGCTGATCGTGCGCGTGCTTTGCCGCATGCGGTGAATCGCGCGCACCATCAGCGCGTTCAGCGCGTCAATCGGGGAGCGGGATGTCGTAGAGACGGGCGGCGTTGAGGCCCATGATGCCGGCGACGTCGTCGTCACCAACGCCGTCGAGGGCGGCGTCGGCGTACTCGAGGCCGTCGGGGTACACGCAGGTCGGATGGGGGAAGTCGGTCTCGAACAGGAGGTGGTCGGCGCCCACGCTCTCGATCGCCTCGGCGATGCCGGCGCGCTCGAACCAGAAGCACGAGTGGATCTGCCGGCGGAAGTAGTCCGACGGCGCCATCGAGAGGTTGTCCATCGACCCCGGCGTCATCTCGCCGGCCTGGTAGTCGAGCGCCTTGAGCAGGAACGGGATCCAGCCGACCCCGCTCTCCACCGACACGACCTGCAATTCGGGGAAGCGCTCGAGGACGCCGCTGTAGATGATGTTGCCGATCACGCCCGCGTTGTTGAGGTACATCATCGCCGAGCCCAGGCCGAGCTTCTGGTCGCCGTTGAGCGACGGCCACGGTACCGAGCCGAACCACGACAACGACGACTCGCTGGCGCCGATGTGGAAGTTGAGCGGGAGGCCGAGGCCGCTGACGGCTTCCCACATCGGGTTCCAGTGCTCGTCGCCGAGATCGGGCAGGCCGTGGTCGTGCGGCGCGGTCGTGGTGTTCACCCCGCGCAGACCGAGCGTGGCCATGCGCTCGATCTCGCGGACTGCGAGGTCGACGTCCCACCACGGCACGATGCCCATGGGGAAGAGCCGCTGGCCGGACCGGTCCTGGATCTCGGCCATCGCGTCGTTGTAGAGCTCGACGGAGAGGAGGCGGAGCGTCTCGTCGCCGATGTCGCGGAACTTCTGGCCGCCGAACCCGACGGTGTTCGGGTACACGATCTGCGCCCAGATCCCCTGCTCGTCCATCAGCGCGACGCGCGCGTCGACGTCGTACGCCGCCGGGTGCACGTCCTCGATGTTCCACTGGAAGAAGGTGGTGCCGGGGACCTTCACGCCGTCGGCCCCGACCACGCCGGAGGCGCCGGCGCGCGAGAGCGCCTTGCCGTCCATCGTCCACGTGGGGGTGCCGTCGACGTCGTGCACCTGCGGCACGCGGTCCTCGTAGCCCTTGGGGGCGCGGGCGGTCCAGAGGTCGTGGGGCTCGGTGAGGTGCGTGTCGGCGTCGATGATGCAGAGGCCGTCGAACCGCGAATGCGTCATCGCGCCACCATAATTCGGTCGCTCCCTGCGGCGCAGGGTACCTGCGCCGCGCCCGTTCGCTCCCTGGCGAGTGCCCTCCGCTCGCTCCGCTCGCCTCCGGGCACCGCGTCCGTCATCGGGCTTCAGCGGCTGCGCCCCCTCGCGCCTTCAGCTCGTTGTGGCGGGCGAACATGCGCGCCGCCTGCCGTTCGAGGTCGACGGGCCGGGGCGGCATCGGCGGCAGACCCGCCTCCCGCGACGGCAACGACACCGACGCGGTCCCGTAGGCGGTCTCGACGTCGCGCTGGTTCACCATCGACAGCTTGAGGTCGACCAGACGACGGCCGCCCTCGATGCGCTTGTCGACCACCTCGCCGGCCAGGAACTGCGTGTCCCCCTGGTAGTTGAACTTGCGGATCGAGTCGCTCATCTTCTCGATGAACGCGTCGTCACCGGCCCAGTCGGCGACGTGGTGGTAGAACCACGATTGCCGCAACACGCCGTAGTCGTAGGCGAGCGGGTTGCCGATCGCCTTGGCCCACTGCGAGTCCCAGTGCACGCGCTGCGCGACGTCCCAGACGCCGTGCTCGTTCTTGATGTAGAAGGGCGCGATGCGCCGCCGGTTCTTGTAGCCCACTCGCGAGGACCGCAGCCCGTAGGGGACGAAGCCGTAGCCGCCGGCGTGGAAGGCGATGATCTCGGTGACGGTGAGCGGACCCTTCACCATCGGCGGGAGCGTGTCACCGACGCTCACGTCCTCCCAGTAGCGCGGCTCGGCGCCGCGTGCCCGCTCCGACTCGTAGATGGCGTCGATGCGCTCGTAGTCGTCGTCGGTGTAGTGCGCGGGTTCGATCTCGGCGTACTTGCCGCGCGTGCGCGCCTCCTTGCGCTCGGTCAGCACCCGCAGGATGCGGTACACGCCGAGCACCTCGCCGAATTGGTCGAGGGCGACGCTGCGGGCGACCTGCACCGACGACCGTCCCGCGAACTCCGACTTCTTGACCTCGAGCGACTCCTCGCCGGAGAACGAGTAGATGCGGTCGCCGGGCCGCAACGGCCGGTACCAGTCCCACGAGCCACCGGACACGAACACGTGCACACCGCGGAACATCCCCTTGGTCTGCTTCTTGATCTCGTCGGGGATCGGGTCCCCGAGCATCGGCGTCTTGACGTGGCCCATCATCGTGCCGTGCCCGATCTGGGTGCCCCAGCGGGTGGCCGGGCCGTACTCCTCGTCGGTGTACAGCGGGTTGTCGTCGCCCACGCCCAGCGCCCAGTTCCGGATCGCGTCCGGCGTCGCCACCGAGTAGAGCTCGCGCTGGCGACTGGCGGTGTCGAGACCGATCAGCAGCCGGGCCCGCTCGAGGTCCTCATCGGTGAGGCGGTACTGCAGCGCACGCTCGAACTCGGCTTCGAGCTCGTCCGAGACCTGGAGGGATTCGGCG
>DATBBL010000100.1:0-6447 GCA_036271015.1 Acidimicrobiia bacterium | reverse complement strand
GGAGGGCCCCCGGCGCGCGCGCCAAGGGCCCTCCGCCCCCGCCCCAAATGTGGTGCCTTCGCCAACCCGGTGATTGCACCGCCCACCGGAACGCCGGCCAGCGGCAAACCGGTCATCACCCTTGCCACGCCCAGGCTGCGGAGCACGGTGTCGGCCGAGCCTGCGCCGCCGGCCAATGAACCGCCGTCAGGGCCGCACCGAGTGTCGTTCGCCTGAGCCACAAAAAACCCCTCCTGGTTCCGATGAAAACCAGGGGCCGGTTTCGCTTGGCTCCTCACCCGGCGCAGCGACCATTTCATCCGGGTGGATCAGGGCCTCCCCTGCACGCCCCTCCGCGTCTCCCGCCCGAAGGCTACGGAGTGTGACATGGCGTGACGCTCAGTAGTATTACCGATCACGGAGAGTGATGCAAGTCGGCCACGCAGAGTTGTGGCGACGGTCACCTTGCTCACGGAGCGTCACACCGGCTCCAGCACGCCCTCTCGCTCGAGCTCAGCGGTGATCCGGCGGGCCGCGTCCGCGGCCGACACCGTGCCCCCCGGGATCACCAGCTCGGGGGCGAGCGGCGCTTCGTAGGGGTCGTCGATGCCGGTGAATCCGGTGAGCTCGCCCGCGCGTGCCTTGGCGTAGAGGCCCTTCGGGTCGCGCCGCTCGCACACCTCGAGGGGCGTGTCGACGAACACCTCGACGAAGACCAGGCCCGCCGCCTCGTGCAACGCGCGCGCACCGTCGCGCCCCTCGCGGTACGGGCTGATGAGCGGCACGATCGCGATGAGCCCCGCATCGGCGAACAGCCGCGCGACCTCTCCGACGCGACGGACGTTCTCCGCCCGGTCGTCGGCCGAGAAGCCGAGATCGCCGTTCAGACCGTGCCGCAGGTTGTCGCCGTCCAGCGTGTAGCTGAGGACGGCGCGTTGCGTGAGCAGGGCCGCGAGCGCGCTCGCCACCGTCGACTTCCCCGATCCTGACAGTCCGGTGAGCCACACGGTCGCGCCGCGCACTCCGGCGGCCGACCAGCGTTCGTCGCGGGGAACCTCGCTCTCGTGCCAGACGACGTTCGGGCTCGACGCGGTCACGTCACGGAGCGGTCTGGCCGAGGATCATCCCCGCGCCGACGGTCTCGAACGTGCCCTCGTCGATCATGATGAAGCTTCCGGTGATGCGGTTGCGCCGGTACTCGTCGACGAACAACGGCACCGCGGTGCGGAGCGACACGCGCCCGAGGTCGTTGAGCGTCAACGCGGATTCGCTCTCGTCGCGGTGCAATGAGTTGACGTCGAGCCGGTAGTGCAACTGCTGCACGCGCGCCTTCGCCGAACGCGTCGTGTGCTTCACGAGATACGTCGCACCGGCGCGCATCGGTTGCTCACTGAACCAGCACACCATCGCGTCGACGTCCTGCGTGACGGTCGGCAAGTTGTTCGGACGCGCCAGCATGTCGCCGCGACTGATGTCGATCTCGTCGGCGAGACGGACGCTCACCGACATCGGCGGGAACGCCTCCTCGATCGGTCCGCCGAACACGTCGACGCCCGCGACCGTCGTCGTGAATCCGGACGGCAGCACCACGACCTCGTCACCCGGACGCACGGAACCGCTCGCGACCTGACCCGCGTAGCCGCGGTAGTCGTGATGGTCGTGGCTCATCGGTCGGATGACGTACTGCACCGGGAAGCGCATGTCGATCAGGTTGCGGTCCGACGCGATGTACACGTGCTCGAGGTAGTGGAGCAGGGTCGGGCCCTCGTACCACGACATGTTCGGCGAGTGCGTCGTGATGTTGTCGCCGTGCAACGCGGAGACCGGGATGAACGTGAGATCGTCGATCTCGAGCTTGGTCGCGAACTCGGTGAACTCGGCGCAGATCTCGTCGAAGCGCTCCTGCGAGTACTCGACCAGGTCCATCTTGTTGACGCAGAGCACGAGGTGCTTCACCTGCAGGAGCGACGCGATCACCGCGTGCCGGCGCGACTGCTCCAGGACGCCCTTCCTGGCATCGATCAGCACCAGGGCCAGGTCGGCGGTCGAGGCGCCGGTCACCATGTTGCGCGTGTACTGCACGTGGCCGGGGGTGTCGGCGATGATGAACTTGCGCTTCGGCGTCGCGAAGTAGCGGTAGGCGACGTCGATGGTGATGCCCTGCTCCCGCTCCGCCCGCAGGCCGTCGGTGAGCAGCGCCAGGTTGGTGTAGTCGAACCCCCGGTCCCGGCTCGTCCGCTCGACCGACTCCAACTGGTCCTCGAAGATCTGCTTGGTGTCGAGGAGCAGGCGCCCGATGAGGGTGCTCTTGCCGTCGTCGACCGACCCCGCGGTGGCGAACCTGAGCATCTCGGCCATCAGAAGTACCCCTCGCGCTTGCGGTCTTCCATGGCCGCTTCGGTGAACTTGTCGTCGGCCCGGGTGGCACCCCGCTCGGTGATCCGGGACGCCGCCACCTCCGCGATCACCGCGTCGACCGTCGCCGCCGGCGACTCCACGGCCCCCGTGCACGAGGCGTCACCGACCGTGCGGTACCGCACGGTCATCTCCACCGGCTCCTCGCCGTCCATCAGCGTGATGAACGGCGAGACCGCCAACCACATCCCGTCCCGGCGGAAGACCTCCCGCCGGTGCGCGTAATAGATGGAGGGGATCTCGATGTCGTCGTCCTTGATGTACTGCCAGATGTCGAGCTCGGTCCAGTTCGAGAGCGGGAACACCCGGATGTGCTCACCCTTGCGGTGCTTGCCGTTGTAGAGGTCCCACAGCTCAGGCCGCTGGTTCTTCGGGTCCCACTGGCCGAAGTCGTCCCGGAACGAGTACACCCGCTCCTTGGCCCGCGCCTTCTCCTCGTCGCGCCGGCCGCCGCCGAACACCGCGTCGAACCCGTGCTCCTGGATGGCGTCGAGCAGGGTGACCGTCTGCAACCGGTTGCGGCTGGCCCGGGGACCGGTCTCCTCGACCACCCGCCCCCGGTCGATGGAGTCCTGGACCGACGCCACCACGAGCTGGACTCCGAGCTCCTCGACCCGGCGGTCGCGGTATTCGAGCACCTCCGGGAAGTTGTGGCCGGTGTCGACGTGCATGAGGGGGAACGGGATCCGGGCCGGCCAGAACGCCTTCTCGGCGAGGCGGGCCATCACGATCGAGTCCTTGCCTCCGGAGAACAGCAGCACCGGCTTCTCGAACTCCGCCGCCACCTCCCGGAAGATGTGGATGGACTCGGCCTCGAGCGCGTCCAGATGCGAGAGCTGGGTGGGCATGGCCCGAAACCCTACTGGTTTTGTCGGGATTCGGGCAAGGCGCGCCACGAGTACACCACCGAGGACCCGCAGACCATGTCGTAGAGCGACCGGTTGCGCTTGCTGAAGGCGACCAGGATCACGCCGAGGCCCAGGGTCAGCACCGCGAGCACCGCCCGCCAGAACGCGCGTCGCGACGACAGCCGTTCGCCGTCGTCCCGGACGACCCGGAGCCCCATCACCGCCATCCCCGGGGCCCGGCCCGAACCCGACCAGCTCGACCACAGCAGCAGCACGCCGATGACGACGACCAGGGCCGCGTTCCCACCGGGACCGGGCTGCGGGACGTTGAAATCGTCGCCGTTCACGAGGAAGCGCACGAAACCGGCAACGATCAACGCCCCGAAGTCGATGGCGAAGATCACGATGGCGTCGGCGGCAGTGCCGAGCGCCTGGGAGACGAACCCCGCGCGTTGGCCCTGCGCGTCACGCGATCGCTCGTTGCGGATCTCACCCTTCATGTTCGTGCGGACCGATCTCGACGTCACGCGGCTGCTTCCGGAACAGCAGCCGGTCGACGACCCGTCCGGTGAAGTGGTCCAGGGCGATGCTCTGCGACCGCACCGCGTCGACGGTCTCCATGGTGAGTCCCATCGTGGACTCGCGGATGACCCCACCGAGGTCGATCCGCTGCACGATCGCCTCGACGTCGATGGCGCCGGCGATGTCGTCGACCGGGATCTGCTCGATCACGCGTACGAAGTCGATCTGCGCGATCACGTTCTCCGTGACCTGCTGGACGATCACCGGGATCAGCGCCGCCGCCTGCGCCTGGTTCCGGGTCTGTTCGCGGCGGGCGACCTCGTTCCAGTGCCACAGCGCGTCCTCCACCGGCCGGAGGGCGCGCTGCACGATCGCCGGTTGCGCGGCCCGGCGCCCGACGCCGGCGGTGCGCTCCGCCACCGCGTCCACCACCGTCGCCGCCCGGCGTTCGGCCTCGATCGCGAGCCCGAGAACCGCGCCCGGGAGCAACGCGAGCGGACCCGCGGCTTCGGCGTGCTCGGCGGCCGAGCCATCGGGGACCCGCGCGAACACCGACCCCGCGGCGCGACTCACCAACCCCAGCGCGCCCAGCCCGAGCCGCGCGCTGCGGCGCAGCACGTCGGTCACCCCGGGCGGCGGCGCCGGCACCGGCGTGGGCCGCGGCATCACGCCCGTCCCCGGTGCTCGTCCCGTGTTCGCGTCGCGCGCCGTCACCTGCGGACCCCCTCGTCTGCTCCGCGACTGTAGGGCGCACGCGCCCCGGTAGCCTCCCGGTGCGTGCACCGCCGACTCCCGTTCGTGCTCGCGGTCGTCGCCGCCGCGACCCTCGTGCACGCGACGCCGGCCGGCGCGGCCGACCTGTCCCGCACCGCGGCCCGACGCACGGTCGAGCGCAGCGTGCACCAGGCGTATCCGGACCTCACCTTCGGCAACGTCGCCTGCCCGGACCACGTCCGCCGCGCCCGGGGTGCCCGGTTCACCTGCACGGTGCAGCTGCCGGGAACCTTCCTCGTCGTCGACGCGACTCAGACGAACGGCGACGGGAACGTGTCGCTCTCGACGCAACAGGCGGTGATCCCGACCCAGTTGCTGCGGCAGTTCGTCGCGGTCAACTCCTCGTTGCCGGCCACCGTCGACTGCGGTCCGGCACCCTTCCGCGTCGCCCGGGCGGGTGAGAAGATCGTCTGCGCGGTGAGGCTCGCCGACGGCACCACCCGGACCGTCGAGCTCACCGTGCAGGACACCGCCGGCAACGTGACCGTCACCGCGGTGTCATGACCACGAGCACCCGATCAGCCGTGCTCGAGGATCAGCAGCAGGCCGCCCATCATCGCCGCGTTCTTGAGGAACTGGACGCTCTGTTGGGCGCGGGCCGCTTCGTCCTCCTCCTCCCAGAAGCGGTGACCGGCGAGCGTCGTCGGCACCAGTGAGACCGCCAGCAGCAGCGCGCTGACCCGGGGGAGGATGCCGAGCGCGAGGGTGATCCCGGCGGCCACCTGCACCGCGCCGTTGAGCTGCACCAGCTGCTCGGTGTCGGCATCGATCCCGACCACGTCGGCGATCGCGGGCGCGACCTTCTCGGCCCGGGGCGTCTTGCCCGACGGGTTCTTGAACGCGTCGAGGCCGCCGTAGATGAACATGCCGGCGAGCAAGGGCCGGGCCACGAAGCTGCTGATCGTCATGGCGATGCCGTACCCGATGACCGTTCCGCGCACGCCCGGTCGGAAATGGCGCCGTTGCAGGCGGATAGTTAGGCTCCGCCCAATGGACGACGTTCTGGGGTACGAAGGCAAGGACGTGGTCGTCACCGGCGCCGCGTCGGGCATGGGCGAGCAGGTGGCGCGGATCCTGCACGAGCTGGGTGCGAACGTGACCGCGCTCGACCTCAAGCCGGTGTCGACACCGGTGAAGACCGCGCTCACGCTCGACCTGCTCGACCAGGCGTCGATCGACGGCGTGGTCGGGCAGCTCGACGGTCCGATCGACTCGGTGTTCAGTTGCGCCGGCCTCCCCGGGCCGCCGTTCACGGACCTGCAGACCGCGATCGTGAACTTCATCGGCGCCCGCCACCTCATCGAGGGCCTCCTGCCGAAGATGCCCGAGGGCTCGTCGATCTCCTGCATCGCATCGGGCGCCGGCGTCGGCTGGCAACAGGAGCTCGAGACCTACGCGCCGCTGCACGCCACGACGTCGTTCGCCGACGCCGTGAAGTGGTGCGAAGAGCACGCCGACGTCGCCTTCCCGATGGGCGGCTACCGGATGTCGAAGGTCGTGGTGAACCAGTACGTGGCGCTCGCATGCACGAAGTACGGGGAGCAGGGCGTGCGCATCAACTGCCTGAACCCGGGGCCGACCGCGACGCCGATGATGCCGGCGTTCGAGGACGCCGCGGGCAAGGGCACCATCGAGAACGCGCTCGGCGCGATCCACCGCTACTCGCAACCCGAGGAGCAGGCGTGGCCGATGGTCTGCCTCAACAGCCCGCGGTTCAGCTACGTGACCGGTGAGGCGCTGTGGGTCGACGGCGGCTTCCTCGGGATGTTGTCCACCGGGACGCACCCCGGCTTCGCGATGGGCTGAGCGGCTACTTCACCCTCACGTGTGCCGCCAGCGGCGGTGCGCCCAGCTTGGCGGTGGCACCGGCCACCACGGTCCCCCGCACGAACAGGGCGATGAAGTCGCG
>DATBBL010000099.1:0-8564 GCA_036271015.1 Acidimicrobiia bacterium | reverse complement strand
GGCCGACCTCGTCGTCCTCGATCCCGAGACCATCGGCAGCCACGACGTGCGCATGCGCATGGACCTGCCCGGCGGCGCCGGCCGCCTGTACGCGGAGGCCGACGGCATCGAGCACGTGCTCGTGAACGGCACCGGCATCGTGCGCGACGGGAAGCTCACCGACTCCCGCTCGGGCCAGCTCCTCCGCTCCGGGCGCGACACCAGCACCCCGTCACTCGTCTGACCCTCCGCCTTTTCGGCCTTCCGAACATCTCGGAGTCAGGGGTGGGATTGACCCCCTCAACTCGCGGATGTTGCGGTCGGGGCGGCGCCACCGAGCGCGCCGGTGAGCGTGCGGGTGGCGTCGACCAGACGGTCCCCGGCCGCGAGCGCCTCGGCGCCGAGCAGCGGGCGGCCGAAGCCGGTCAGCGAGAGCACCAGGGTGACCTGGCCGGTGTGGTCGAACACCGGCGCGTTGACCACGTTGACCGCGTACTCGCGAGCGGGCTCGAGCTGGAGGGCGAGGAACTCGGCGTGGGTCGCGAGCTCGTCGGCGAGGCGGTCGAGGACGGCACGCGCCGACGCGTCGTCGCCGAGGAGCGTGACCAGCTCGCGCACGCGCGCGACCGGGGTGGAGCCGATCTCCACCGCGAACCCCCGGTCGTGGGTGGCCACGAGCGCCTCGGCGTAGTGGGCGCGGGTGTCGGCGGGCACCTGGCCCAACCACTCGTCGCGCACCGAGTCCGGCGCCCAGGCGAGCACCGCCGCGCCGAGCGGCGGGCGGAGCGGGAACGACGCGCCGACCCGGAAGGCGTTGGCGCCGGCGCGCGGGTCGTCGACCTGGTCGAGGACCGTCACCTCGCCCTCGCCCACGCCGAGCGCGGCGCACGTGGCGGCGAGCTCGCGGCTGAGCTCGACCATGGCGGGCCGGGCGAAGTCGAGCGCCGGGAACGACGCCGACGCGGTGCGCCCGAGCGCCACCAGCGCGGGCCCCAGCCGGTAGGTCTTGCGGGTGGGGTCCCGGAGCACCCAGCCCGCGGCGACCAGGCTGGCGAGGATGGCGTGCCCGGTCGACTTGTTGACCCCGAGGCGGCGGGTGAGCTCGGCCAGTGAGAGCGGCTGGTCGGGCCGGGCGGCGAGCAGCGAGATGGTGGCGACGACGCGCTCGGTCGGCGGGGACGTCCGGGCCATGGCCGGGAGTGTCGCAGGAGCGTTCGAATATTGCAACCCTTGTGCCGCACATTTCGATCATGCGATGATGGGCGGAACCGCTTCCTGACGTGGGGGAACCATGCACGAGCTCGTGATCCGCGGCGGCACCCTGGTCGACGGGACCGGCGCCCCGCCCCGCCCGGCCGACGTCGCCGTGGACGACGGCACGATCACCGAGGTGGCCGCGCCCGGCGCGCTCGACGACGCCGGCGCCCGCCGCCGCGTCGACGCCGACGGCCTGCTCGTCACGCCCGGCTTCGTCGACCTGCACACCCACTACGACGGGCAGGTCACCTGGGACCCGCTGCTCACGCCGTCGTGCTGGCACGGCGTCACCACCGTGGTGATGGGGAACTGCGGCGTCGGCTTCGCCCCGGTGCGCCCCGGTCAGGAGGACTGGCTCATCCAGCTCATGGAGGGCGTCGAGGACATCCCCGGGACCGCCCTCAACGAGGGCATCACCTGGGGCTGGGAGACCTTCCCCGAATACCTCGACGTGCTCGACGCCATGCCGCGCGCGGTCGACGTCGGCACGCAGGTTCCGCACGGCGCGGTGCGCGCCTACGTGATGGGTGAGCGCGGCGCCAAGAACGAACCGGCGACCGCCGACGACATCGCGGCGATGGCGGAGCTCGTGCGCGACGGCATCCGCGCCGGCGCGCTCGGCTTCTCGACGTCGCGCACGATCATGCACCGCGCCGTCGACGGCGAACCGGTGCCCGGCACGTTCGCCGCCGAGGACGAGCTGTTCGGCATCGGCGCGGTCCTGGGCGAGCTCGGGACCGGCCTGTTCGAGCTGGCGCCCGCGGGCGTGATGGGCGAGGACCTCTCCGCTCCCGAGCGCGAGGTCGACTGGATGCGCCGCCTCTCCGCGACCATCGGCCGGCCGGTGAGCTTCGCCCTCTCCCAGCACAACCTGGCCCCCGACCAGTGGCGTGAGGTCCTGCGCCTGGCCCAGGAGGCGAACGCCGAGGGCGCCGACCTCCGCGGGCAGGTGGGCGGGCGCCCGCTCAACCTGCTGATCGGCTTCCAGACCTTCCACCCGTTCCTGGCCCGGCCCACGTACCTGAAGATCGCCGACCTCCCGCTGGCCGAGCGGGTGGTCGAGCTGCGGCGGCCCGAGGTGCGGGAGGCCATCCTCTCGGAGACGTCGCCGCCGAGCCCGCTCGACGCCATCCTCGGCACCGGCCTCGACACGATGTTCCCGATCGGCGAGCCGCCCGACTACGAGCCCACGGCCGACCGCAGCATCGCCGCCATCGCCGCTCGCGAGCGCCGCGACCCCGAGGCGGTGCTCTACGACGTCATGCTCGGCCACGACGGGCGCGAGCTCGTGATGAAGGCGCTGCTGGGCTACAGCTACGGCAACCTCGACGACATGCGTGAGATGATCCTGCACCCGAACGCCGCGCTCGGTCTGTCCGACGGCGGCGCGCACTGCGGCGCGATCTGCGACGCGTCGATTCCCACGTTCATGCTCACGCACTGGGCCCGCGACCGCGACCGCGGCGAGCGCCTCCCGCTGGAGGTCGTGGTGCAGAAGCAGTCGCGCGACACCGCCCGTCTGTACGGCCTGGGCGACCGGGGCGTGGTGGCGCCGGGCTACCGGGCCGACCTCAACGTGATCGACTTCGAAGCGCTGTCGCTCCAGCTGCCGCAGCTCGTGCACGACCTGCCCGGTGGTGCGCGTCGCCTCATCCAGCGCGCCGACGGGTACCGCGCCACCTTCGTCGCAGGAGAAGAGACCATGCACGACGGCGAGGAGACCGGCGCGCGCCCCGGCAAGCTCGTGCGGGGCATGCGATGAACCCCGAGTCATCCGGCGACGTGCTGCTCGAGACCCCGGTCGGACGCAAGCGCGTCACCCCGGTGAAGATCCCGGTGGCGCGCTACACGTCGCCGGAGTTCTTCGAGCGCGAGATGACCGAGGTGTGGCCGCGCGCCTGGCAACTGGCCTGCACCGTCGACCACGTGGCGCACCCGGGCGACTGGCACGAGCACCGGGTCGGAAGGATCTCGGTGCTCATCGTCCGCGGCGACGACGGCGTCCTGCGGGCGTTCCAGAACGTGTGCCTCCACCGCGGCAGCGAGCTGTGCAGCGGCTCGGGCGCCGACCTGGCCGAGATCCGCTGCCCGTTCCACCGGTGGACCTGGGGGCTCGACGGCCGCCTGCGCGAGGTGCCGTCGCGGCGCGAGTTCGGCGTCCTGAACGACGACTACCCGCTCATCGGCGTGCAGGTCGACACCTGGGGCCCGATGGTGTTCGTGAACCTCGACCCCGAGGCCGAGCCGCTCGCCGACTTCCTCGACCCGGTCCCCGCCGAGACCGCGTGGGCACACCTGGAGGAGTTCCGCGGCCAGGCGCTGATCTCGGTGCGCGCCGACTGCAACTGGAAGACGCTCATCGAGGGCTTCAGCGAGACCTACCACGTGCAGGGCATCCACCGCGAGATGCTCGGCATGGCCGACGACGTGAACGGCCCGCAGGTGATCTGGCCGCGTCACGGCCGGCTGGTCCAGTCGTACGGCCTCCCCTCGCCGCGCCAGGGCCGCCCCGGCCGCGACGAGGACGTGTTCGCGTCGTTCGTGGAGGTGATGGGCGCCCGCATCGGCGTGGAGGACCGCGCCGCCCCGATGCCGCCCATCCCCGAGGGCGACACGCTCCGCGGGATGCTGGCGCGCATGGTGCGCGACGTGAACCGCGAGCAGGGCATCGACCTGTCGTCGTACAGCGACCACCACGTGCTCGACATGGAGCAGTACAACCTGTTCCCCAACATCACGGTGCTGGTGTTCGCCGACATGCTCTCCGTCGTGCGCGCCCGCCCGGGCACGCACGTCGAAGAGTCGTTCATGGACGTGTTCGCCTTCACGCGCGTGCAACAGGGCGACGCGCCTCGGACGAAGCCGTTCGACGCGCTCCTCCCGCCCGATGCCGACCCGCCGTTCGGGCTCGTGCTCAGCCAGGACGTCGGCAACTTCGCGCGCACGCAACGCGGACTGCACCAGCCAGGGTTCACGCACCTCACGGTCTCGCCGACCGAGGAGTGCCGCGTGGTCAACCTGCACCGCACGCTCGAGGCGTTCCTGGGGATCGGCCCCGAGGACAGCTGAGCGGGTGATGGGTGATCTCACGGTCGACGACCTGCTCGCGCGCGAGGAGATCGGTGACGTCGTGAAGGACCTGGCCCGGGGCACCGACCGCCTCGACGCCGAGCTGATGGCATCGTGCTACCACCCGGACGGGACCGACGACCACAACGTGTTCCGGGGGACCGGCACCGAGTTCGCGCAGTGGGTGGTCGACACGCTGCCGCACTTCGCGGCCACGATGCACTTCGTGGGGGCGCCCCGGGTGCGGCGCGACGGTGACGTCGCCCGGGTCGACACCTATTGCGTCGCGCACCACGTCAGCCGGCCCGCCGACGACGGGCAGCAGACCGACATGGTGCTCGGGCTGCGCTACGTCGACCGCTTCGAGCGCCGGTCCGGGGCGTGGCGGATCGCGGCCCGGGTGTGCGCCTTCGACTGGACGGTCACCGTGCCGTTCGATCCCGCGCGAGGATTCAGGTTCGAGACGGGGTGGACGCTCGGCGCCCGCGACCGGACCGACATCACCTACTCCGACTTCTCGTTCACGCTCCAGGAGGACTGACCCATGGCCATGACCGACACCGGAGCGCCCGAGGCGCTGCACCTCGGCGCCGCCGACCTGCCCTTCGTCGAGATCGGCGACGGCAACAAGCTCAAGGTGCTCCACGTCGACGAGAAGGAAGGGCTCTGGATCGTCGAGAACATCTTCCAGGCCGGCTACGAGGTGCAGAGGCACCGCCACACCGGCCCGGTGTGGGGGTACACCACCTCGGGGGCGTGGAAGTACAAGGAGTACGACTACGTGAACCGGGCCGGGTCGTTCCTCTACGAACCGGCCGGGTCGGTGCACACGCTCACGTGCATCGAGGACGACACCCAGGTGTGGTTCCACATGTACGGGGTCAACCTCAACCTGGCCGCGGACGGCAGCATCGAGTCGGTCGCCGACGGTGCCGGCGCTCTGGCCGCCTACTACGCGCTGTGCGAGGCCCAGGGCTTCGACCGCCCGAACGTCATCGTCGCGTAACGCGCTCGACGCGCCAAGCGCCCAATCGGCGCGATGATGCCGCCAGGAGGTGACGCTGGTGGGGGACGAGACGGCATCCGGCCGGGTCGAGGGCCGCGTCGTCGAGGGCACGCCGCTCGGCGACGTCCTCGGGGCGACCGAGGCGGCCATCGACACCGCCGACCCCATCTCGCTCGGTCGCAGCTACCTCCGGGCCATGCGGCGCGCGGCGCGCCGCCCGCTGCACTCCGTGCCCGCGTGGCTGCGATACGGCGTCGGTCTCGGCATGACCGGTACGCAGCTCGTGACCCGCGCCGTCGGCGTCCCGTTGCCCGAGGTGATCGAGCCCGCACCCGGTGACGCCCGCTTCCGCGACCCAACCTGGCAGGACAACCTCGCGTTCCACGGCCTCATGGAGGCATACCTCCTGACCGGCCGGCTGCTGCGCGAGCTGGTCGAGGCGGCGGGGCTGCCGGCACCGGAGGGCCCGAAGGCGGAGTTCGCGGCGTCGCTGCTCGCCGACGCGCTCGCACCTACGAACCTGCTGCTCACCAACCCGCGCGCGTTGAAGCGCGCGCTCGAGACCGGCGGCACGAGCATCGTGCGCGGTCTGCGCAACTACCTGCACGACCTGGCCCGCAACGACGGTTGGCCCCGGCAGGTGGACCGCTCGCCGTTCGTGCTCGGCCGCAACGTCGCGGCCACACCGGGGCGGGTCGTGTTCCGCAACGAGCTCATCGAGCTGCTCCAGTACCACCCGGCCACCGACGAGGTGTACGAGCGCCCGCTGCTCGTGGTGCCGCCGTGGATCAACCGCTACTACATCGCCGACCTCGCGCCGGGGAAGAGCCTCGTGGAATGGGCGGTCGAGCGCGGCCACACCACGTTCGCGGTCAGCTTCCGGAACCCCGACGCGTCGATGCGCGACCTCACGTTCGACGACTACCTCCGCCTCGGCCCGCTGACGGCCATCGACGTGGTGCGCGAGATCGCGGGCAGCGAGACGGTGAACACCCTCTCGATCTGCCTCGGCGGCACCATGACCGCCATGGCCCTCGCGTACCTCGATGCGTGCGGCGATCAGTTCGTCCACTCGGCGACGTACCTGAACTGCGCGGTCGACTACGAGGGCGCGGGATCACTGGCGACGGTGTTCGCCGACCCCGCCACGCTCGACGGCCTGACGCGACGGATGGAACGGCACGGCTACCTCCCGGGCAAGGACATTGCCCGCACCTTCGACCTCCTGCGCGCCAACGACCTCGTGTTCCGCTACGTCGTCGACGGTTGGTTGATGGGTGAGCAGCCGCCGGCGTTCGACCTCCTGGCATGGAACGCCGACAGCACCAACCTGCCCGGCCGCGCCCACGCCGAGTTCTTGCGGCGTGCCTACCTCGAGAACGCGCTGGCGCGCGACGAGTACGAGGCGATGGGGGAGCGGCTGATGCTGTCGGAGATCGGGACCGACTCCTACATCGTGGCCGGCGCCGAAGACCACATCGTCCCCTGGCACGTGTCGTACCGGACCACGCAGCTGTTCAAGGGGCCGGTCCGCTTCGTCATGACGTCGGGGGGCCACATCGCCGGCATCGTGAACCCGCCGAGCCCGAAAGTGCGGCTCTGGACGAACGACCAGCTCCCGCGCGACGCCCACGAGTGGCGGGCGGGCGCGGTCGAGCACCGTGACACCTGGTGGAGCGACTGGGCGACGTGGCTGGCCGACCGCGGGGGCGCGCTCCGCCCACCACCGACGACCGGAAGCGAGCAGCACCCCGCGTCGGACGACGCGCCGGGTCGCTACGTCCGCAGCTGACGCCCGCTACCGGGGGTGGCGACGGTCGGCCGAGTTGGCCTGGACGTAGCTGCGGTAGACCGAGAGCAGGGCCTGCTTCTGGTCGTCGTCGAGGGCCGGGTCGCGCCGGATGGCGGCCTCGGTGTCGACGGTGTCGGCCGGCTCGCTCTCGTCGGCTTCATCGGTGACCCCGGCGTGGGCGAGCAGTGTCTCGGCCGACAGGTTCAGGGCGCGGCTGATCGACTGCAGCACCCGGACCGACGGCTCGTGCAGACCGCGCTCGAGCTGGCTCAGGTACGGGTTGGAGACGTGCGCGAGCTCGGCCATCTGGCGGAGCGAGAGGTTGGCCAGCTGCCGCTGCGCCCGGATGAAGGCGCCCAGCGAGTGGAGCTGGTCGTCGCGCGCCGCACGCAGGTCGTCGGCGAAGGGATCAGCCACGGGGCAGGGAAGAGAAGAGTGGTGGGAGCGACTGCGTCCCGGCCCGGTGGGGGGTACCGGGCCGGGACGACATCGTCGGTCGGTCAGGCCGCCGCCTTCTTGGGCGTGACGGCGTCGACGACCTTGATCGCGAAGTCCTTCTGCGTGCCGAGCAGCTCCTCGGCGAAGCCGAAGCTGGACTCGACGACGGCCTTCGGGCTCGGGAGCTGGTCGACGAACGGCAGCGAGTCGAGCTCGGGCAGGGTGAACGCCTTGCCGGCGAAGTCGATCCAGAGGCTGATGCCGCTGAAGGCCAGCTCCTGGGTCTGCTTCACGCCGGCGAGGACGGCGTCGGTGAACACCGCGGTGGGGTCGGAGGTCTTGGTGGCCATGGTGGCTCCAGTCGGAATGTGGATGGGGGGTGACGCTCCAAGAAGTATAGGTAGCGACTGCTTGACGTGTCAAGCGGGACCGCAGATCCCCGCGACCACGGGCCCGGGCCCGATCGCGACCGGCGGTAGCGTGGGGCGCCATGGATCCCACGCCCCCGGCCGCGCTGCGGGTGCTCTCGGTGCACGCCCACCCCGACGACGAGGCGTCCAAGGGTGCGGCCACCATGGCCCGGTACGGGGCCGAGGGCGTCCGGACCGTCCTGGTCACGTGCACCGGCGGCGAGGCGGGCGACATCCGGAACCCGGAGGCCGACTCCGAGGAGGTCCGGGCCGACCTCGCCGCGGTCCGCCGCCGCGAGCTCGACGACGCGGTGCGCATCATCGGGTTCGACGCGTTGTACCTGCTCGGCTACCGCGACTCGGGCATGCCCGACACCGAGGCGAACGCGCACCCCGACAACTTCGCCAACGCCGACCTCGACGAGGCCGTCGGGCGCCTGGTGGAGATCATCCGCTCCGAGCGGCCGCAGGTGCTGATCGGCTACGGGCGCGACCGCGTGTACGCGCACCCCGATCACGTGCGCGTGCACGAGATCACGGTGCTCGCCTTCGAGCGAGCCGGCGACCCCGACTGGTACCCCGAGCTCGGCACCCCGTGGCAGCCGTTGAAGCT
>DATBBL010000098.1:0-1507 GCA_036271015.1 Acidimicrobiia bacterium | reverse complement strand
CCATGCTGCGCGCCCCGATGAACGACTGCTCCATCAGGTACGAGATCACGGAGCGGTGCGACAGGACGGCGGCCTTGGGGCGGCCGGTCGTGCCACTCGTGAAGATGAGGATGAACGGGTCGTCCTCGGCGATGGGTGGCTCGGGCAGCTCCGCCGTGGTCTCGTCACCGAGCCCGGCGAAGTCGTGCTCGGTGACGAGGGTCGGCATCCCGGGGTCACCGTCCAGCCGGGCCCGGCGCTTCTCGTCCATCACCAGCAGCTTCGGGTCGGTGAGCCCGAGCGCGTTGCGCATCTCGGGGCCGGTCCACCACCCGTTCATGGCCACCAGGACCGCGTCGAGGCTGGCGACGGCCCAGAACGTGAGGATCCATTCGCGGCAGTTGGCCGCGCACACCGCGACCCGGTCACCGGGCCCGACGTCGTACCGCTCCTGCAGCCCACACGCCAGCGACGCGACCAGCGGGACGAGCTCGTCGAATCGGATGCGGGTGCCGTCGCCGAACACGTAGCAGTCGCGGTCGCCGAACCGGCTCGCCCCGAGGAGCACCTCGCGCATGGAGTGCGACCGGTTGCGGAAGACCCGGAGCCGCTCGCCGAGCACGTCCTCGTCGACGACCTCGAACGGCATCCCCGCAGCGGTGAGGCTCCGCGTGGCCGCGAGCAACGCATCGAGGCGGGGATCGGTCGAGAGGTCGGTCGCCATGGCCCCGGTTCTACCCCGCCGGCGCCGGTCAGTGCCGCCCGCGCCTCCACGAGACGAACACCGGGACCCCGATGAAGGCGACCATGACGAACACCACGAGGAGCACGGGCCCGACGTTAGGCCCCGGGCAACCCGCGCTTCGGGCCGGCGCCGGCCGGCCCGATCACCATGCACTCGGCGTGTTCGCCGGTGTTCTCGTGTATCACGTCCGATCACACGATGCTCGGACTGACGTGGGAACCAAGAAGGACAAGCGCAAGGCGGAGACGGCGAAGCGGCCGAAGCGGTCGTCGAGCACGGAGCGGGAGCGCTCGACGCCCCGGGCGGAGCCGGCCAGTCGGCGGGAGCCGAGGTTCACGACGATCGTTCCGGTCCGCTTCGAGCCGACGATGCTCGAGGCGGTGCGGGCGCGCGCGGCGGCCGACGACCGGTCGGTGTCGGCGTGGATCCGGCGCACCGTGGAGGCGGAGCTGGGCCGCGGTGGTGCCGCCCCACGCGGGCACTTCGCCGGGGAGGACGCGCGCTGACGCGCGGGGCGCGCCGGTGAACGCGAACGCCTGAGCGCGCGCCTGCGAGTCCGCGGGCTCGCGCGTTCGCGACACCCCAACCGTTTCCCAAGAATTTTCCCGAGCGAGTTGTGCGCGACGCGCGCGACACCGGTATGTTCCCGAGCAGTGAAGCGCGCCCCCGACGGGTGACCGTCGACGTGGGCAGTTCGTACCAGTCAGCACTGTGAAGTCAGGCGGCCGGCGGCGTCACGCGCCGGACGGTCGGCTGCTGAACTGCCGCGCGTTCCTCGTTCCC
>DATBBL010000097.1:0-9473 GCA_036271015.1 Acidimicrobiia bacterium | reverse complement strand
CGTGGGCGTCGGCGAGGTCGGCGAGCGCCTCGCGACCGGTCGCCTTCAAGTACGCGGCCGAGCGGGCGTCGTACGGGAACAGCGAGCAGGTGGCGCCGATCTCGGCCCCCATGTTGCAGATGGTGGCCTTGCCGGTGGCGGAGATCGACTCGGCGCCGGGACCGAAGTATTCGACGATCGCGCCGGTGCCGCCCTTCACGGTGAGGATGCCCGCCACCTTCAGGATCACGTCCTTGGCTGCGGCCCAGCCCGACAGCTCGCCCCGCAGGTGCACCCCGATGACCTTCGGCACCCGCGTGTTGAACGGCCAGCCGGCCATGACGTCGACCGCGTCGGCGCCCCCCACGCCGATGGCGACCATGCCGAGGCCGCCGGCGTTGGGGGTGTGGCTGTCGGTGCCGATCATCATCCCGCCCGGGAACGCGTACTGCTCGAGCACGACCTGGTGGATGATCCCCGAGCCGGGCTTCCAGAAGCCGATGCCGTACTTGGCCGAGACGGTGCGCAGGAACTCGTACACCTCGGAGTTCACGTCGAGCGCGGTCTTGAGGTCGGGATCGGCTCCCACCCGGGCCTGGATCAGGTGGTCGCAGTGCACCGTGCTCGGGACCTGCACCGTCGGCAGGCCGGCGGTCATGAACTGCAGCAACGCCATCTGCGCGGTCGCGTCCTGCATCGCCACGCGGTCGGGCCGGTAGTCGGCGTAGTCGACGCCGCGGTCGAGGCCGACGGTGGACGGGTCGTCGGCGTGCGCGAACAGCACCTTCTCGGCGAACGTGAGCGGGCGACCGAGTCGTCGGCGAGCGTCGGCGAGGGCTCGCGGGTAGCGCGCGTACGCGGTCTCGACGAGCTCGAGCGGCGTGGTCGGGCCTCCGGTCGTAGCCATGATGTCCTCTTCCTCACGCGATGTCCCTGCGTCGAATCTACGCCCGTCAGTGCGGTTTCCACGCCTCCGGGTCCTCGGTCAACCGCTCGATCGGTCGGGGTAGACGCCCGGCCGCGACGTCGGCCACGGTGACCTTCTCGAGCACACCCCGCAGCGCCGCCCGCACCGCGATCCACACCTCGGGCAGACGCTCCGCCGGTCCGTCGTAGGACAGTGATTCCGGACGGATGTCGCGCACCGCGGCGAGCGGCCCCTCGATGGCCCGCATGACGTCGGCCACGGCGATCGCGCTCGCGGGCCGGGCGAGGCGCGACCCCCCTTCCGCCCCCCGGTGGGTGGCGACGATCCCGGCGCGCCGGAGGTCGGTGAGGATGTTGTCGAGGAAGTGGCGGGGGATGCCCTGGGCCTCGGCGATGCGGTCGGCCTTCACGAGCCCTCCGTCGGCGGCGGCGAGCTCGAGCACCGCCCGGACCGCGTAGTCGGCCTTCGCGGTCACCTTCACCGGACGTCTCGGTTCGTCACGCGGCGGCGCGCCCGTGCACTCGGTCGCGAGCTGCCTGCAGTGCCGGCGGCGTCGGCGTCACGAGGTTCAACACCCGGCTGAGCGCGAACACCCCCGTGCGCACCGGCAGCGCCACCGGTGGGAACCATGGGATCCGGTACAGGCGGCGGGCGTACGCGGGCAGGATGGCGATGGCGGCGGTGGTGGGGATCGCCCACAGCGGGCGGTACCGCAGGTCCATGGGCGGGAACATGACGACCCGCAGCCCCTCGAACGCGGCCGGCGTCGCCTGGAGCCCCCGCACCGAGCGCAGGTACTCCCGCAACTCGCCCTCGGTCTGCGGAGCGCGGCCGACGGGGAGCTCGACCATCTCGGCCACGCGCGCCATCTCCGCCACGTACCGGTCGGCGTCGGCCTCACTCACCCGGCCGGCGTAGGTGCGGTAAGCGAGGAGGAACGACTCCATCTCCACCGCGTGGATCCACAGCAGCAGGTCGGGATCGTTGGCCGCGTACGGCAGCCCAGTGACGGAGTCGATCCCGTGGATGTGCTCGTGCACCTTGCGGATGCGGGCGGCAGCCGCTTCGGCGGTCGCGGTGTCGCCGTACGTGGTGGCGACCACGAAGTTGGTGGTGCGCTCGAGGCGGCCCCACGGGTCCTCGCGGAACTTGCTGTGCTGGTCGACCGCGGCCATCGCGCGCGGCTCCAGCGCCTGCACGAGCAGGGCCCGCAGGCCGCCGACGAGCATCACCGGATCGGCGTGGATGCGCCAGGCGACGCTGTCGGGCCCGAAGATCCCTGCGTCCCCGCTCATGGAGCCCAGGCTACGCGTCGCGCTCTTCGATCTTGACCGTGCGCATCACGTCGCCCACTTGCGTCGACTGCGCCACGTCGATGCCGTCGACCACGTAGCCGAAGAGGTTGTAGTCCTTGGTGAGCTTGCGGGTGCAGTCGTCGATGCACACGAAGAACTGGGAGCCGTTGGTGTTGGGGCCGGCATTGGCCATGGCCAGCGCGCCGAGCGTGTACTCACCCTGCACCGGCTCGTCCTCCCACCGGTAGCCGGGGCCGCCGCGACCGCTGCCCTCGGGGTCGCCGCCCTGGATCACGAACTCGGGGACGACCCGGTGGAACGTGAGGCCGTCGTAGAAGCCCTGACGGGCCAACGCCACGAAGTGGTTCACGGAGTTGGGAGCCAGCTTCGGGTCGAGGTCGGCGACGATCGTGCCGCGGTCGGTCGTGATCGTGGCCCGGTAGACCTTGGCGTCGTCGATCTCGTACGCGGGGGGTTGCGCCATGCGAATCTCCTACTTCTTCTTCGTCGACCGGGGGGTGGTCGTGGGGGGCACGGTAGTCGACGGTGTTTCGAGCGCGGTCGAGACCTTCGTGAGCAGGTCGCGCGCTTGCGACGCCCACTCGCCCGCGGGCGCCTTCACCAGGTAGTTCTGCAGATCGACCTGCGAGCGGGCGAGCTCGTTGGTCGCCGCGTACAACACCGCGCGGAAGAAGTACGCGTCCGCGTAGTTCGGGTCGACGGCGATCGCCTGGTTGAAGCCGGCGAGCGACTGGGCGACGAGCTGCGCCTGTGTGTCCTTGTTCGGCACCTGCTCGGATGCGAGGTAGAGGAGTCGGGCGGCATTGGCGTGGCCCTCGGGCCGGTTGGCGTCGATGGTGATGGCCGCGTCGGACTGCTTCAGTGCGTTGTCGAGGTCGCCGTTCTCCTCGTACGCACGGGAGAGCGCCAGCCGTAGGTCGAAGTCGTCGGGCTTGGCGTTCACCTGGGTCTGGAGTGAATCGATGCGCTGCTTCAGCGCCTTCGCCGCCGCGTTCGTCGTCGTCGGCGCGGCCGCCGAGTTGCCCGACGACGTCTGCCCGGGGAGGCGGGCACCGAGCGCGTACGCGAGCGACACGCCCACCAACACTGCGAACACGAGCACGCCGGCCACGAGCAGGGCCCGGCGGCGCGTCCGCTCCTGGGAGCGGGGCGGACGTGCGGGCGTGACGTCGACGCCGTCGCGCAACGTGCGGATGGCGGCGGCGGCACGCGCGGTGTAGTCGTCGTGGAGCTCGTGGTACGACTCGTCGTCGATGCCGCCGCTCTCGCGTTCGAGCTCGAGGTCGTCGAGCGACTGCATCAGGAAGTCGCGCTCGTCCTCGAGCTGTCGCCGGCGTTCCGGGTCGAGCTGCTCAGCCATCGACGGTGTCCTCGACCCGGTGCTCGCGCTCGACGAGGCGCTCGTCGGCGTCGGTGGCGCGGAGGTGCGGCTCGTCACGGTTGCGCCGCAGCGCGAACACGATGCCGGTGGCGCCCAGCGCGAGCACGACCACGGGCAGGATCCAGACGAGCAGGCTCACACCCGAGTCCTCCGGGGCGAGCAGGATCGAATCGCCGTACTTGTCGATGTAGGCCTGCCGGATCTGCTCGTCGCTCTGCCCGGCCGCGATCCGCCGCTTGATGTCGCTCCGGATGGCACGGGAGGTCGGCGCCTGGCTGTCGGCGACCGAGAGGCCCTGGCACTCCGGACACTTCAGCTGCGTCTCGAGGTCCTGGGCACGCGCCGCGCTCGACTGGTCCCCGTGCGGCCACAGCACGACCGCGAGCGCGATCACCACCACGACCCCGAGCGCGATCCACGGACCCCACCGACGGATCATTCGGACGCTCGCGCCGCGGCGAGGAACGTCTCCAGCTCGCCGGACGACATCGGGCCGTACTTCGCCGCCGCGACCGTGCCGCCGGGGGAGATCGCGTAGGTCTCCGGTTGTCCACGCGTCGCGAAGTCGAGGGCGGCCTGGTTCTGCGGATCGAGCGCGATCGTCCACCCGACGTCGTTGTCCTTGACGTAGGTGCGCACGTCGCCGGTGGCGTCGTCGCGCACGATGCCGATCATGGCGAAGTCGGAGTCGTCCTTGTGCGCGGCATAGAACTGCTGGAGGGCGGGCGCCTCCTGCTCGCACGGGATGCACCAGGAGTTCCAGAAGTTGACGATGGTGGCCTTGCCCGCGACGTCGGCCAGGGTCACCCGCCCGCCGCTCAGGTTCGGGAGGTCGAAGGCCGGTGCCGCCTTGCCGACGAGATGGCTCTGCTTGGCGTCCTGCTCCGGGTCGTTGCCGACGTTGAGCGCCAGGACCACACCGAGCACGACGACGACGAGCGCGACCGCGAGCGCGACGATGCGGGCGGGGTGCTTCACACGCTCACCTCCGCGCGCGGCTCCGGATCGTGCGGCTCGGGTTCCGGCTCGGGCGCGGCGTCGGCCGCGCGCAGGGGACGTGATCGGCGCCGGAGGCGGGGCGAGAGGGCGAGGATCGTGCCCAGGGCCATGAAGCCACCACCGATCCACAACCACACGATCATGGGGTTGATGCGCACGCCGAGCGTGATCACCTGCTGCGACGCCGGCGCCGACACCAAGGTGAGGTACACGTCCTCGACCACGCCGGTCCGCACCGACGGCGTGCCGATCCCCTCGGTGCTGTTCGGATAGGTCGAGATCGCCGGCGCGTAGGTGCCGAGCACACTGCCACCGCGCCGGACCTTGACGTCGGCCGAGATCGTGGTCTTCTGGTCGGAGCGCTCGGTGTGCGACCCCAGGTAGGTCAGCGTGTAGCCGGACACCGTCGTCGACTGGCCCTTGCGCAGCTTGACGTCACGGTTCGCGCCGTACGCCGACGAGGCGGCCAGCACGACGGCGATGAGCACGACCCCGAAGTGCACGACCAGCCCGCCGTAGAGCCGCGGGTTGGAGCGCGTCGCCCGCCCGAGCGCGACCGCGCGCGACTCGCCCAGCGCGCGCCGACGGCCGCGGATGCCGAGCACGAACTGGCGCACGATGCCCGCGGTCGCGAACGCGCCCAGGCCGTACGCGAGGATCTCGGCCAGACCGCGCGCGCCGAGGATCACCGCGGCCAGCATGGTCAGCCCGCCGATCCAGGCCGGCACGAGCAGCCGGTGCCGCACCACGTCGCCGCTCGTGGCGCGCCAGGGCAGCGCGGGCGCCGCCGCCATCAAGAAGAGCAGCGCGAGTCCGATGGGGGTGGCCATGCGGTCGAAGTAGGGCTCCCCCACCGACAGGCGCGACCCGCGCAACGCCTCGGCGATGAGCGGGAACACCGTCCCGAGCAGCACGACGAACGCGAGGGCTGCGAACAACAGGTTGTTGGCCAAGAAGGCCGACTCGCGCGACACCGCGGAGTCGATGCGACCCGGTGCGCGGAGCAGGTCGCCGCGCCAGGCGACGAGGCCGATGCCGGTCGCGGCCACGACGCCCAGGAACGCGAGCAGCCACGGCCCGATGTCGGACTGCGTGAACGCGTGCACCGAGTCGATCACACCGGAGCGGGTGAGGAAGGTGCCGAGAATGGTGAGGCAGAAGGTGGCGATGACGAGCGACAGGTTCCAGACCCGCAGCATCCCGCGCCGCTCCTGCACGATCACCGAGTGGATGAAGGCGGTGGCGGTGAGCCAGGGGAGCAACGACGCGTTCTCCACCGGGTCCCACGCCCAGAACCCGCCCCAACCCAGGACCTCGTAGCTCCACCACGCGCCGAGGATGATGCCGATGGTGAGGAAGCCCCAGGCGACGAGGGTGGCGCGACGGGTGTCGGCCAACCAGCCCTCGCCGAAGCGACCGGTCACGAGCGCAGCGATGCCGAACATGAACGGGACCGTGAACCCGACGTACCCGAGGTAGAGGATCGGCGGGTGGAAGGCCATCAGCACGTGGTTCTGCAGCAGCGGATTCGGGCCCCGGCCGTCGACCGGTACCGTCGCCAGCTCCCGGAACGGGTTGGCCGGTCCGAGCATGAGCGCGAAGAAGAACAGCGCGACGACCAGCCCGGTGACGGTGGCGATCACGACCAGCGGGTCCGCCGCCCGCTTGCGGAACTTCAGCACCACGAAGGTGAGATAGCCGCCGAGGATCACCGCCCAGAGCAGGATCGATCCCTCGAGCGCGGCCCAGAGACCGGTGATGGTGTAGAGCAGCGGGGTGCCGGTGGCGTTGTTCTCGGCGACGTAGCGGAGCGAGAAGTCGTGGGTCAGCAATGCCCACTCCATGACCCCGGCGGCGGCCAACGCGGCGAGCATCACTCCGAACACGCATCGGCGACCGAAGCGCAGCAGGAACGCGTCCCGCAGCTGGAGCCCGGCGAGGAGCGCGGTGATGCCGACCACCGAGGCGCCGGCGCCGAAGGCCACCGCCGCGTATCCGAGCGCGGCCTTCACGAATTCGGTGCCTTGTCGGTGTTCACCTTCGGCGGTTCGTAGTCGGCGCCGTGCCGGATCAGGATGCGGTCCGACAGGAACGGCGCGGTGGTCGCCTTCGACGCCCAGTGGCCCTCGACGACCACCGGCGCCCGGTCCTTGAACAACGCCGGCGTGTCACCGTCGTGATGGACGGCGACGGTGTGCTTGCCGTCGGTGACCAGGAAGTCGACGCCGTTGCTCACCGGGTGGATCGAGTCGTGGACCACGCCACCGGCGAGTCGGAATTGCGACGTGCCCTCGGACTCCCGGTTCCGGACCGCTTCGCTCACGGTGCGGAAGTACTCGACGTTCTGTGACAGCACGACCGCGAGCACGATGATGGCGACCACCGCCACGACACAGCCGGAGATGGCGACGATGTAGCGCCCGCGCCGCTTCGGTCGCGGCTTGGGGGCCGGCGGTTCCGTGGGCGGGGAGGCGACGGTCGTCACTCGGGTCCTCGCGACCGCTCCGCTCGCTTCGTGCGCTGCACGATCCACAGCCAGTACCCACCGAGCACCACGCCCGTGAGCACCCAACCGGTGATGACGTACTCGGCGAAGTTCACGAGGTCACCGCCCCGACCCGCTCGGCGATGGCCTGTTCGACCTCGCGGTCCTCGCGGTCCTCGTCGAGGGCGAGGAGCCGGTAGCGCCGGTCGAGCAGGTACACGAAGAGGATGGTGAAGGCGAGGACACCGAACCAGAGCGTGAACGCCATCACCCCGTGGATCTTGGCGTTGAGGCTCTCGTTGAACACCGTGCCCTGCTGGTGCAGGGTGCGCCACCAGTTCACCGAGAAGTGGACGATCGGCACGTCGACGAAGGCGATGAGCGCGGCGATCGCGCACCGCTTGGCCCGCGCTTCCGGCGAGGCGGGGATGCGGCGCAGCGCGAGGTAGCCGAGGTACAGGAAGAAGAGGACCGCGGTGGTGACGAGACGCGCGTCCCACGCCCACCAGATGCCCCAGACCGGGCGTCCCCACAGCGAGCCGAGGACCAGCGTCAACGCGGTGAAGATCACGCCGAGCTCGGCGGAGGCGCCGGCGACGCGGTCCCAGACCGTGGCCCGGGTCCGGGGCCACAACCAGAGCGCCGACCCGAGTGCCGTGACGCCGAACGCGAGGTACGCGATCCACGCCGCGGGCACGTGGAGGTACATGAGCCGCTGCGCGTCACCCTGGACCCGGTCGGGGGGCGCGCCCCACAACCCGAACAGCGTGAGCACGATCAGCGAGGCCAGGGCCAGCCACCCGAGCGCCTTGCTGACCTGCGGCTTGAGCAGTCTCATGCTCGAATTCATGCTTCCTCCAGGAGCGGCCCGAAAGCGAGCATCCCGATCGCGGTGAACAGCACTGCGAAGACCGCCAGCAGCGCGACCCATGGCCATGCGTCCGACGGTACGCCGTCGATCGCCGCTTCCCAGGCTCGGGTGGCCCCGAGGAGGACCGGCGCCACCACAGGCAGGAGCAGCACCGGCACCAGGGTTTCGCGCACCCGCAGTCCCGCAGCGAGCACGCCGTAGAGGGTACCGGTGGCCGCCACGCCGACGGTCGCGGCGAGGGTCGCCAGGATCAGCGGCACCAGCGAATTGAGCTCGATGCCGTAGACGAGCACGACGGTGGCGGCGAGCACCACTTCGAGGGCGAGCAGCTGGATCGCCACCGCGGCGGCTTTGCCCAGGAACAGCGCCGGACCGTCGAGCCCCGAGAGTCGCAGGCCGTCGCGGGCGCCGTTGTCGGCCTCGATGGCGAAGGACCGCGAGACCGCCAGCAGCGCGGCCAGGAGGACGGTCACCCAGAAGAGGCCGGGGGCGACCCGGCGCAGGATGCCCCGGTCGGGGTCGAGCGCGAACGCGAAGAGAAGGAGGACGATGAGGCCGAACGGGACGATCTGCTGCGCGGTCACCCGCGTGCGGCCCTCGATCCGGAGATCCTTGCCCGCCACCAGCCGCACCTCACGCCAGAGGTTCACGCCGCCTCCATCCGGCGTTCGCTGCTCACGCGATCTCCCGTGGGCGTTTCGTGGCGCGATCAATGGCGTCGCCGCCGGGCGCGAGCCGCGCCTGTCCGGCGGTGATCACGACCTCGCGATCGGCGAGTGCACGCGCGTGCTCGAGCTCGTGCGAGGCCAGCAACACGGTGCGGTGCTCGGACGGCGCCGCCGCCACCACCGCGTCGAGCACCCCGCGCCCCTCGGCGTCGAGCCCGGCATGGGGCTCGTCGAGGAGGAGGAGCCGCGGATCACGAGCCAGCGCGACCGCGACCGCGAGCCGGCGGCGCTGCCCCGCCGAGAGGCGTCGGTGCACGACCTCCGCCTGGCGCGCGAGCCCGAGCCGCTCGAGCGCGTGGTCGGCCGCAGCGGTGTCGCGTCCCGCGGCCTGCGCCGCGAACCAAAGGTTCTCGCGCACGGTGAGGTCGTCGTAGCAGAAGGTCTCGTGCCCGACGAGCGCGAGGTCGCGGCGGGCGCTGCGGCGGTCGTGGGCGAGATCGTGGCCGAGCACGGTGGCCTCCCCGGAGTACAGCGGCACCAGTCCGGCGAGCAACCGGAGCAACGTGGTCTTCCCGGCGCCGTTCGCACCCGACAGCAGGACGATCTCGCCACGGGCGACGTCGAGGTCGACGCCGGCCAGTGCCGGGAAGCGCCCGATGAGGCAGACGGCGGAGCGGAGACGGACGACGGCAGGCACACTCGCCTCCGGGCGG
The DNA here is from genome assembly GCA_036271015.1 of Acidimicrobiia bacterium. Classification (GTDB taxonomy): domain Bacteria; phylum Actinomycetota; class Acidimicrobiia; order IMCC26256; family DASPTH01; genus DASUAS01. Next base: position 133 of record DATBBL010000097.1, on the reverse strand, counting down.
TCGATGGGTGGGAGTCTACGAAGACGACCCCGAAGTGGTCGAACCGGCGGTCCGGGGCCGGAGGATGTGGCCGTTAGCCTCGGCGCCCATGCGCGGGGTGCTCGGGGCAGTGGGCCGTGTCCTGATCACGGTC
>DATBBL010000096.1:0-5185 GCA_036271015.1 Acidimicrobiia bacterium | reverse complement strand
CCAGGCGGGTTGCGGTGCCGCGTCCCACGCCGGTGCCGGCAGCTCCGGGGCGTCGGGCGGCGTCGGCTCGGTGTCGGGCGTGCCCCAGTCGACGTAGAACCCGGTGCTCACGGCCTCCGGGTCGGGCTCGTGGTCCCACGGGCCCTCGTCGCCGGCCAACTCGCGCGGCCACTCGTCGGCGGTCCACGGGTCGGTGTCGGCGCGGGCCTCGACCGGCTCCGCCGACCCCCAGGGTGCGGGCTCCCAGTCGGACACCCACGGCGTCTGCGCCGCGGGCTCGTCGGTCCCGCCCACGATCTCGGTCTCGGTGACCGCGGGGGCGCCGTCGACGTACGCGTCCGGAGTCGCGTCGTCGTGCTCGGTGGGCGTCCAGTCGTCGGTGCCCTCCCAGAACGCCACCGGTCCGCCGGTCTCGGCGCCGGGCGGCTCGGGAGGCTGCCAACCGTTCGTCTCCCACGCGGGCTCGGGCTCGGGGGCGGGGGGCGTGAGCGGGGGCCCGCTGACGTCCCAGCGGTCGGAGCCCTGGCGCATCGCGACATCGATCGGTGGGGCGTCGGCGGCGAGGCCGAACGCGACCGGCGTGGCCAGCCCGCCGGGCGCGCTCTCCACCAGCTCCACCGCGCCTTCGGGCGCGGCCCCCACGTTGGCGGGCGCGAACGGCGAGGTCGCGAAGGTGTCGTCGAAGGTCCCGGTCGGCGGGGCGAGGAGGTCGGGCACGGGCGCGGCCGGGTCGCCGAGGGGGAGCGGCTCGGGCAGGCGGGCCAGCTCCTCGAAGACGTCGACGTTGTTGCCCGACGCGGCGTCGAAGGGGGTGTCGAGGAACGGGGCGGGCGCCACCGGCAAGGTCTGGATCGGCTCCTCGTACGTCGGTGAGGCGAGCGGCGTCGGGATCGGCGGCGTCTCGGGGAACGTGGGCTCGGCGAAGGCGGCCGCGGGGGCGGGGGCCGGGTCCGGCAGCGCCGCGGGGGAGGCCATCGGCGGTTCGGGTGCGGGCGCGGCCGCGATGGCCCGCGGCTTCCCGCGTCCACCCGGGGGCGCCATGATCATCGCCCGGATCCGCTGGGCCTCGTCGGGGGAGACGTGCAGGACCTCCTGCAGCTTCTCCTCGACGCTGGCCGGGGTGCCGCCGAGCGCGACCGCGATGGCGTCGAGCTCGCGCTCCTTGACCGGGATGCGCTTGCCCGGGGGGAGCGCCTGGAGCTTGTGGAGAGTGCCGAGGTACGGCGTGATGCCCGGATCCTCGTGGTTCCGGCGGAGCTGGGCGACGGTGTCCAGGATGCTCGTCGCCGGCGCGGCGGCGAGCACCAGCTCCTGCGACGTGGTGCTGGGCACGAGCTCCCCGACGTCGACACCGCACGATCCCGCGAGCACCCACAGGTCGCTCTCGGGGATCGGCACCTTGCCCCGCTCGTACGCCACCAGCTCGCGGCGGCTCAGGCCGGCACCGCGTGCCACCTCCGACAGCGAGAGACCCTTCTTGCGGCGCACGGTCCGCAGGTGCTTCCCCAGCTCCTTCGGCGTGACGGTCAGTTCAGTCGTGGACGCCTCGGCCATGGTTCTTCGTATCGGCGGTCGACCCGCTCGCCTGTAGGGTCAGTCGATGGCCATCTACGCCCTGGGCGACGTCGAGCCCCGGATCGATCCCGAGGCCTACGTCCACCCGGACGCGACGATCATCGGGCACGTCACCCTCGGCGCCGGCACGACGGTGTGGCCGCAGGCGGTCCTGCGCGGCGACTACGGCGAGATCATCGTCGGCGCGCGCACGTCGGTGCAGGACGGCGCGGTGCTGCACGCGACGCCGCTGCTGCCCACCACGGTGGGCGACGACGTCGTCGTCGGTCACCTCGCGCACCTCGAGTGCTGCATCGTGCACGACGGAGCGCTCATCGGCACCGGCTCGATCGTGCTGCACCGCGCGGTCGTCGAGCGCGGCGCGCTGGTGGGCGCCGGCGCGGTCGTGCCCAACGGCGTGGTCGTGCCCTCGGGGGCAATGGCGCTCGGCGTGCCGGCGAAGATCCGGACCGATTCGGTCGACGTGGAGGAGACGCTGCGCAACGCCGCGCAGTACGTGCGCAACGGTGAGCGCTACCGGAAAGAGCTCCGCCGCATCGACTGACGCGGTGTCGCCCTCAGCCCTTCACGTACGCGAACTTCTCGGCCACTTTGCCGTCGCGGACGCGCAGCACGTCGACGCCGCGCAGCGCGCTGGTCGATCCGTCGTCGTCGGTCCACGTGTAGCGCCACTGCACGGTGCAACGGTCTCCGGTCGCGATGACGTCCTCGCCGTCGAAGTGCGCGGTGGGGGACGCGGCGAAGAACTCCTCCCATGCCGCGCGCACCTGGTCCTGGCCCTCGTAGCGCTGACCGTTCGGAGGTGACGTGTTCTCGAACACGCAGTCGTCGGTCATGGCCGCCATCACCGCGTCGACATCGTGACGGTTGAACGCTTCGTTGAAGCGGTCGACTGCGGCGACGGTGGCGTCGGGCGAGTCGGTCATCGGAGGTTCCTCCTGGTTCGCGCGGGTGACGTCGTACAGATCGGGTTCGAAGTAGATGAGCTGCACGATCGGAGACGAGGCTCGCACGCGCGCCTCCACCGTGTCGATCGCGTGCGCGAGCGACGGGATGTCGTCGCAGGTGAACTCGAGCTTGGCCGCGAGCAGCACGTCGTCGGGGCCGAGGTGCCGCGTGCGCAGGTGGATGATCCGCTTCACCTCGGGGCCGTCGAGGATCGCCTCGCGGATGCGCGCGTCGACGGTGGGCGTCACGGCCTCGCCGATCAAGAGGCTCTTCATCTCGACGGCGAGGATCACCGCGATCACGCCGAGCAGCAGTCCGATGCCGATGCTGCCCAGCGCGTCCCAGCGCGGGTTGCCCGTGATCTCGGCGAGGCTGATGCCGATCAGCGCGAAGAGCAGGCCGATGAGGGCGCCGGTGTCCTCGAGCAGCACGACGGGCAGCTCGGGGCTCTTGGTGGTGCGGATGAATCGCCACCAGGAACGGCCCTGACGACTCGGATCCGCCTCGCGGTGCGCGGTGCGCAACGACAGCCCCTCGAGCACGAGCGCGATCCCGAGCACCCCGAACGCCCAGATCGGTGACTCGAGCTCGTGCGGGTCGATGAGCTTCTCGACGCCTTCGAACAACGCGAACATCGAGCCCAGGGTGAACAGCACGAGCGCGACGATGAAGGCCCAGAAGTAGCGCTCGGTGCCGAAGCCGAACGGGTGCTCGGCCGTCGGCTCCTTGCGGCTGCGCTTGCCACCGAGGAACAGGAGGCCCTGGTTGCCGGTGTCGGCGACGGAGTGGATCGACTCCGCGAGCATCGAGGCCGATCCGGTGATCACGAAAGCGAGGAACTTCGACAGCGCGATCCCGAGGTTGGCCAGGAACGCGGCGACGATCGCGCGGCGGGTGCCTTCAGCCGACATCGCGCACCGACCACACCGCGTTGGTCTGCACGCGTGCGAAGTTGCCGTCCAGCATCACGAAGCGCAGCACCGACCAACCTCGCTCGTACCCGTGGAACATCCCGGACAGGTCGTGCACCTCGCCGTCGACGGTCGTCGACACCGTGAGGAGACGGCCCTTGCCCAGCCGCAGCCGCTCGTCCCAGCCGTAGTGGAGGCGGCCGTCGGGCCCACGGCGCGGTGGCCGCGCCACGTGGACCCCGTGCTCGCGGTACGACGCCGCCAGTGCCTCGCCGCGGTCGGGGCCGCAGAACTCACCCACCGCGTCGAGCAGGACCCGGGCGAACGTGCGTCCGTGGTGGGGCAGTCCGGAGTCGATGCCGAGCGCCCAGTGGCTGAGCTCGTGCAGCACGACCGCCTTGGTGCGGTAGCGGCGGGGGAGCGTGATGGTGGGCCCGTCGTCCTCCTCCCGGAAGAAGGCCTGCCGGGCACCCTGCCCGGGCCGCAGGCGCGGGACGTGCCCGAGGTCGCGGTCGGGGAACCGCTCGTGCCACCACAGGGTGCCGACCACCCGGTCCACGAAGCGCGCGCACGCGTCGAGCCCCGGGAGCGGGCTCGAGGGGAGGGGGGTCTCGGCGAGGTAGACCCGGCGCCGTTGCGCGTCGCGCGGGCGTCGGGCCGGGGTCGGTGTCATCGGTGCCACGCTACGCTCGCCGGAGTGCTCTCCCCGCGCCTCTCGGGCCGCGATTGCGGCCGATGACCGAAGCAGTCGTCGAGATCATCGGGCTCTCGAAGCGCTTCGGCGCGGGCGTGCTCGCGGTCGACGACCTCACGTTCAGCGTTGAACGCGGGCAGGTCTGCGGCCTGCTCGGCCCGAACGGCGCGGGCAAGACCACCTGCCTGCGCGTGCTCCTCGGTCTCGTCCGGCCCACGGGCGGGGAGGCGCGGATCTTCGGTGAACGGATCCGTCCCAGCTCCGACCAGCTGCGACGGGTGGGTACCCTCATCGAGTCCGCCGCGTTCGTGCCCCACCTCTCCGGCATGCGCAACCTGCGTCTCTGGTGGGATGCCGGCGGTGACAAGTGGGCCGACGCCGACGTCGACACCGCGCTCGCCATCGCCGATCTCGGCTCCGCCATCGACCGCAAGGTGAAGACGTACTCGCAGGGGATGCGCCAGCGGCTGGGGCTCGCGCGCGTGCTGCTGGGCCGGCCCGAGGTGCTCGTGCTGGACGAGCCGACGAACGGGCTCGACCCCGGCGAGATGCGCGAGGTGCGCCAGCTGGTGCGCCGGGTGTCGGAAGCCGGCGCCACGGTGCTGTTCTCGAGCCACATCCTCGCCGAGGTGGAGCAGATCTGCACCCACGCGGTGGTCATGGACAAGGGGAAGCTGGTCGCCGCCGGGTCGGTCGACGAGCTCATCGGTGCATCCGGCTCGGTGTACCTCGAGGTCGACGACATCGCGACGGCGCGGCGGGTGCTCGAGGCGCTCCCCGCGGTGCGCAGGGTCGACGACGAGGCGCCCGGGCTCGCGGTCACCGTCGACGGCGTCCGCCGGTCGGACCTCGTGCTCGCCCTGGTGCAGGCCGGCGTCGCGGTCGAGACCGTCACCGCCCGCCGTCGCCTGGAAGAGGCGTTCCTCGGGCTGGTCGAGGCGTTCTGATGCTCACCACGGCGGTGCTGCGCACCGAGTTGGTCAAGAACCTGCGCCGCCCGCGCACCTACGTCGCGTACGGGATCCTGATGATCATCCCGATCATCATGGCGGTGGCG
>DATBBL010000095.1:0-10197 GCA_036271015.1 Acidimicrobiia bacterium | reverse complement strand
CTGGAAGGCGGCCAGCAACGACGCCGGGTCGCGCAGGCCGGTGGGGGTCGGGACCCGCGGCTCCTGGGCCCCGACGCCGTCCGGCGCGCGCAGGAGCAGCGCGCGCGGCGGATCGTCGGTGAGGTCGTCGAGCGCCGCGAGCAGCCGGGCGCAGGGCGGGCGACCGACGTCGGCAAGCGGTCCGGGCGCGAGGTCGATCGCGGCGACGCCGGTGATGTGCCGCCTCCGGCTCAGCCGCCGACGCGCGCCAGCGCGTCGACCTCGGCACGCTCCTCCGGCGTCAGACTCCAGGCCGTGGTCGCGGCGGCGTTGGCGCGCACCTGCTCGGGCGAGGTGGCGCCGGCGATCACGCTGCCGACGGTCGGCACCCCGGCCAACCACGACAGCGCGAGCTCGGGCAGCGTGTGCCCGTGCGCAACCGCGTACTCCTCGAGCCGCTCGACGACGTCGAGCTTCTCGTCACTGGCGAACTGGTCCGCCATCGGGCCCCACGCGGCGAGGCGCGATCCCTCGGGGTGGCTCTGACCCTTCCGGTACTTCCCGGTGAGCACACCGCTGGCCAGCGGGAAGTAGGGCATCAGCGTGACGTCGAGGCGCTCGCACACGGGAAGGACGTCGTCCTCGACCGAGCGGTTGAGCAGGCTGAAGTCGTTCTGCGCGTTCACGAAGCGCGGGACGCCCAGCTCGGCCGCGACCGACTCGGCCTCCTCGAGCTGCGCGCCCGAGAAGTTCGAGCAGCCGACCTCCCGCACCTTGCCCGCGGCCACGAGCTTGGCGAACGCCGACAGCGTCTCGCCGATGGGCGTGCTGCGGTCGGGCTGGTGCAAGAGGTAGAGGTCGATGTAGTCGGTGCCCAGGCGGGCGAGGCTCTCGTCGCACACCCGCAACACTCGCTCTTCGCTGGCGGCGGGCTCACCCTCCGCCACGCCCATCCCGACCTTCGTGGTGATGATGGTGTCGCCGCGGCGGCTCCCGAGGGCGCGGCCGAGGAACTCCTCCGACCGTCCCTTCCCGTAGATGTCGGCGGTGTCGAAGTGGTTGACGCCGGCGTCGAGGGCGGCATCGACGACCTCCTGCGACGCCGCTTCGTCGATGCGCATCCCGAAGTTGTTGCACCCGAGGCCGGCGACCGACACCTCGAGACTGCCCACGCTGCGGGTCTCCATCCCATCCACCTCTGTCGTCTCGTCGTGCGGGGAAGCCCACGCTACCGCCGATGCCGCGACCGGGCCCCGGGCGACGGACCGACAGGTACCGTCGGCGACGGTGGAGCTCTCCAGCGCGTTCGCCCCGTTCCGGCACCGGCGCTTCGCGCTGCTGTGGGCGGGCGCGTTCGTGTCGAACATCGGCACGTGGATGGAGGCGGTCGGCGTCGGGATCCTGGTGACGTCGTCGACCGGCCAGGCCGGGTGGGCGGGGCTCGTCGCCGCCGCGGGGTTCGTGCCCACCGCGTTGCTCGCCCCGTTCGGCGGCGCGCTCGCCGACCGGCTCCCGCGCCGCACCCTGCTGCTGACCACGACGTCGGTGCAGATCCTCTTCGCGGGCTTGCTCACCCTCGCCGCGAGCCTCGGTGATCCGAGCCCGGGCCTGGTCACGCTGATCGTGCTCGGCGCCGGGTGCGCCAACGCCATCGGCTTCCCCGCCTTCCAGGCGATGCTGCCCGACCTGGTCCCGCGCCAGGACGTCCCGGGCGCGGTGGCGCTCTCGTCGGCGCAGTGGAACCTCGGGCGTGTGATCGGCCCCGCGCTCGCCGGGCTCGTGATCGGCCTCGGCGGCTACGAGCTCGCGTTCGCGATCAACACCGTCAGCTTCTTCGCCGTGTTCGCGGTGGTCGCGTCCTTCCACCTCCCGCCGCCGATGTCGACGCGTGAAGTCTCGATCGTCCAGTCGATCCGGGAGGGCGCGCGGTTCGTGCGCGGCGATCCCGCGCTCCGCTTCGTGGTCGGGTGCATGGCGCTCAACTCGCTCCTGGCGGCGCCGTTCATCGCGCTCATCCCGGCGGTGGCGCTGAAGGTGTTCCACGAGGAGAAGCTCGGGACGGCCGCGCTCGTGACCGCGCAGGGCCTCGGCGCGGTGTGCATGGCGCTCAGCCTGGCGACGTTGTTCGCCCGCTTCGGGACCCGCCGGGTGCTGCTCGGCATCCTCGCGACGCTGCCGATCGCACTGGTGGCGTACGCGGTGGCGCCGGTCCTGCCGCTCGCGGTCGTCGCCATCTTCGTCGTCGGCTTCCTCTACCTCGGTTCGCTGTCGAGCTTCACGACGGTCGCGCAGCTCCGAGCGCCGGCCGTCCTGCGGGGCCGGGTGGTGAGCGTGCTGATGATGCTCATCGGGGCGCTCTACCCCATCGGCAGCGTGGTGCAGGGCGCGATCGCGGACGAAGTGGGCCTGCGGGCCACCACCGCGGGAGCCGCCATCCTGCTCGCGCTCCTGCTGCTGGTGTGGCGACTGCTCCGGCCGCAGGCCGCCGACGCGTTGGGCGACCGCGTGACGATCCCCGTCGCACCGGGATTCGACGCCGCATCGCCCCCGCCGGGTGAGCACGTCCGGCCCGCGGGTGCCCCGGTGGCGGGAGACCGAACCGGTGACCGAACCGGCCTCTTGTGACCGCGGGAGCATCTGCTCCTAGAATGCGCGCTCATGGGAACCGCGGACGTCGCCTCCACCACGACGACGCCACCGGCCGGCGCCATCCGGGTCGAGGAGCTGGCCCGGCGGGCCGAGGTGTCGGTCGACACGATCCGCTTCTACCAGAAGCGCCAGCTGCTGCTGCCGCCCCGGCGCGAGGGCCGCATCGCCTGGTATGGCGCCGACCACGTCGAGCGGCTCCAGCGCATCCGCGAGCTGCAGCGGCAGGGGTTCTCGCTGGCGGTGATCCGGCGCCTGCTCGCGGGCGAGCTCGACGCCGCCGACGCGCCCCTCGCCGCCGCGGTGGCGGGCGCCCAGGCGGGCGACGCCGAGCTGTTGTCGCTCGACGACCTCGCCGCCCGCGTCGGCGTCCCTGCGCCGATCCTCGACGCGGTCGCCCGTGAAGGGCTCATCGTCGCCCAGCAGCGCGACGGCACCACCGGCTACACCGAGGCCGACGCCGACGTCCTGCGCGCCGGGCTGCGCCTGCTCGAGGCCGGCTTCCCGCTGCCCGACCTGCTCGCGCTGGCCCGCCGTCACCACGACGCCACCCGCGCGATCGCGGCCGATGCGGTGGAGATGTTCGACGCCCACGTCCGGCACCCGATCCAGACCAGCGACCTGAGCGACGCCGAGAAGGCCGAGCGGTTGGTGGCGGCGTTCCGCACCCTCCTTCCCACCGTCACGACCCTGGTGGCCAACCACTTCCGCAGCGTCCTGCTCGACGTCGCGCAGGAGCACCTCGAAGCGGTCGGCGACCCGAGCGAGCTGGCCGCCGCGCGCGAGGAGCCCGGCTGGGAGCATCCCTCGTGAACACGCCCGTGCTCGGACGCGACGGCGCGCTCCCGCAGGGCGACGCCAAGCACGACGCGGTCGAAGGGATGTTCGACCGGCTGGCGCCGCGGTACGACCGCATGAACCGCATCATCTCGTTGGGCCTCGACCGGCGGTGGCGCCAGCACACGGTCGACGCGCTCGGCGTCCCGCCCGGCGCCCGGGTGCTCGACCTCGCCTGCGGCACGGGCGACCTCTGTCGCGACCTGGCGACGCGCGGCTGCGACGCCGTCGGCCTCGACTTCTCCGCCGGCATGCTGGCCGCCGCCCATGTCGACGCGCCGCTCGTCCGCGCCGACGGCGCGCGCCTGCCGCTGGCGACCGGCGTGCTCGACGCGGTCGCCTGCGGGTTCGCGCTCCGCAACTTCGTCGAACTCGACGTGGTGTTCGCGGAGTGTGCACGCGTCCTTCGTGCCGGCGGGCGGTTCGCGGCGCTCGACGCGACCGTGCCCTCCAACCCGGTGATGCGCGCCGGCAACGCGGTCTGGTTCCGCGGCGCCGTGCCGCTGCTCGGGCGGGTGCTGGCGCACGACGCCGAGGCGTACCGCTATCTCCCGAAGAGCACCGCGTATCTCCCTCCTGCGGCCGATCTGGCGGCGCGTCTCGCGGGTGCAGGGTTCGCCGACGTGCGGCACACCACGTTCACCGGCGGCTCGGTGCTCCTGCTCACCGGGACGCGATCATGACCACCACCCCGGCCCCCACCCAGCTGCGTGCCGTCACCCGCGAGGTCGCCCCGGGTGACGACGTGCTCGACGGGTTCGACCCCAACGGCTTCGCCTGGTTGCACCACCGCACCCGTCTCGTCACCTCGGGTGTCGCCGTCCGCGTCGCCGCCGACGATGTCGGGGCCGCGCTCGAGGCGATCGCGACCGACGACCCCGTCGGCCTCCCCGGCACCGGCGCCCTCGCGGTCGGTGCGCTGCCCTTCGATCCCGACGCGCCCGGCGAGCTGGTGATCCCGGCCCGCATCGCCGGCGTGCTCGACGGCCGCGCGTGGGTCACGGAGATCGGACCGTCGCGCCGCGACCTCGGTGGCGCGGTCGTGCCGCCGACGCGGTTCACGGTGGCCGCGCCGCGGTCGCGCGACGAGTGGCGGACGGCCGTCGCGCGCGCGCTCGACGCGATCACTGGCGGCGAGCTCGAGAAGGTGGTGCTGGCCCGCGAGGTGCTGGTCGAGGCGGACACGCCCTTCGACGCCCGCGACATCGTCCGCGGCCTCGTCGCGTCGCAGCCCGGCTCGTTCGTGTACGCCAGCGACGGCTTCGTCGGTGCCAGCCCCGAGCTGCTGGTCCGGCGCACCGGTGACGTGGTCGAGTCCCGCCCGGTGGCGGGCACGACCGTCGCCGACAGCGACGAGGCGTTGCTCGCGCTGGCGGCGTCGGTGAAGGACACCCGCGAGCACCGCTTCGTCGTCGACGGCATCGTCGAGGTGCTCGGCGGACGGTGCGCGGCGCTGTCCGTCGCGGGCACGCCCGAGGTGGCGGTGTTCGGCCCGGTGGCCCACCTCGCCACGCCGATCCGCGGACGGCTGCACGCGCCGGTGCCCGGTGCGCTCGAGCTGGCGAGGCTGCTGCACCCCACCCCCGCGGTCGGCGGGACCCCCCGCCGGGCCGCGCTCGCCGCCATCCGTGCGCTGGAGGGCTTCGATCGCGGCCGGTACGCCGGCCCGGTCGGCTGGGTCGACGCCCGCGGTGATGGCGAGTGGGCCATCGCCCTGCGCGGCGCCGAGCTCGACGGCGCCCGTGCCCGACTGGTCGCCGGCGCCGGCATCGTCGCCGGGTCCGAGCCCGACGCCGAGTGGGCCGAGACCCAGGCGAAGCTGGAGCCAATGCTCCGCGCGCTGGTCCGCCCCTGACCCCACGTCCGGCGATTCATTGCCGCGTACGCGACGCTCAGCGTGCTCCAGTCGGCAATGAATCCGCTACCGCGGCCCACACCTCGCGGTGACGAGTCACGTTGTCGGCGCGGTCGGTGCGCACTCGCACCACCCGCACCCCGCCCGCGCTCACCGCGTCGTCGAGCGCGGGCACGAGCCCCTCGGCGACGTCGACCTCGGCGACGGGGAGCCCGTGGACCGCGGCCAGCGCGGCGAGGTCGACCGGTTGGGGGGTGCCGAACAGCGTCTCGAAGTGGTCGGGGAGCTCGGCCTGGGGCAGGAACGAGAAGATGCCGCCGCCTCCGTTGTCGATCACGACGAACGCGGCGTCGACGCCGCGCTCGGCCGCGCCCAGCAGACCGTTGCTGTCGTGCAGGAAGCAGAGGTCGCCGACCAGCGCGAGCGTCGGTGCGCCGTCGACGGCAGCGGCCGCGATGCCGAGGACGGTGGACACGAAGCCGTCGATACCGTTGACTCCGCGGTTGGCGTGGAAGGTGACGCCCTCACGCGCGGCGGCGAAGCTCTCGACGTCGCGCACCGGCATGCTCGACGCGACCACGACCGCCGCACCGGCGGGCGCTGCGGCCACGACGTCACGCGCGATCCGTCCTTCGAACGGCACCGACCAACCGTCGATCAGCCCGTCGACCGCGTCGCGGGCGGCATCGTCGGCGGTGCGCCACCGCGCCACCCAGTCGTCGTCGACCATCACGTCGACCGCGTCGGCCAGCGCGCCGAGGAGGAGCTCGGCGTCGGCGACCATGCGACCGCTCGCCGCGTGCAGCGGGTCGAGCCACGCGTCGTGGGGATCGACCACCACCTGGTCGACGGTCGGGTCGAGCCATTGCAGCGCCACCTTGTTGGTGGTGGGCGCGCCAATGCGCAACACGACGTCGGGACGGTGGGCGCCGGCAAACCCCGGGTCGCGCAACAACGGGTCGTACGCGCTCACCGTGCCGGGCACCCGTAGGTTCGAGAGCGGGTCGGCGAGCACCGGCCACCCGGCCGCCTCGGCGAAGCGCATCACGGTCGCGGGCCGAGCGGCGGCGCCCCAACCCGCGACGACGAGACCCCGGGGCCGGTCCGCCACGAGGTGCGCGAGCGCGTCGAGCATCTCGACCGAGGGTGCCTGCACCCCCGGCGCGTGCGCGGTCCACGGTCGGTCGTCGGACCGGCCGGGCGCGTCGACCAGGTCGTCGCCCGACGGCACGAGAGGCTCGCGGAAGGGCAGGTCGAGGTGCACCGGTCCGGCTGGAGGCCCGAGGGCCTCGGCGATCGCGCGCGACGCCAGAGCGCGCCATTCGGCACCGACTCCGGCTCGATCGGCGGGCAGGTTCGCCTCGTGGAACCAACGCACCGCGTCGCCGTAGAGCTTCACCTGGTCGACGGTCTGCCCCGCGCCGGTGTCGCGCAACTCGGGCGGCCGGTCGGCGGTGCACACGATCATCGGGACCCGCCCGTGGTGCGCTTCGAGCACCGCCGGGTGGAAGTTGGCTGCCGCGGTACCGGACGTGCACAGCAGCGGGGCCGGACGGCCGCTCGTGCGCGCGAGGCCGAGGGCGAAGAAGGATGCCGACCGCTCATCGAGCACCACGTGCACACGGATGCGCTCGTCACCGGCGAGCGCCAGCGCGAGCGGTGCGGACCGCGAGCCCGGCGCGAGGCACGCGTCGGTGACGCCGTGGCGCACCCACTCGTCGACGAGCGTGCGGGCGAAGGCGGTCGTGGCGTCGCGCGTCATGGGAGGATGCCTCTGTGAGGGCCGACTTCGTGTTCGTGCACGGGTTCACCCAGACCGCAGCGTCGTGGGCTCCGGTCATGGAGTTGCTGTCCGCCGACACCCGGTCGCTCGCGGTCCCGGTGGCCGGCGACTTCACCGCCGCGGCTGCGGCGCTCGACGTGGGACCCGCCACCTATGCCGGCTACTCGCAGGGCGGACGGTTGTGCCTGCAGCTCGCGCTCGACCGACCCGGGGTCGTCGACCGACTCGTGCTGGTGAGCGCGTCGCCGGGCATCGCCGCCGAGCCGGCGCGCACCGCACGGCGCGAGGCCGACGAGCGCCTCGCTTGGGAGATCGAGCGCGACGGTGTCGACGCGTTCCTCGAGCGCTGGCTCGCGCAGCCGTTGTTCGCGACACTGCCGCGCGAGCGCTCGGGCATCGACGAGCGGCGGGCTCGAAACACCATCGAGGGGCTGACGTACCAGCTGCGCGTCCTGGGGCAAGGCGTGCAGCCGTCGAACTGGGCCCGGCTGGGGGAGCTGCGAATGCCGGTGCTCCTGATCGTGGGCGAGCGGGACGCCAAGTACGTCGAGATCGCGGAGCGGATGGCGGTGGCGATCCGTCGGGCGCGACTGGAGGTGGTCCCGGGCGCGGGCCATGCGTGCCACCTCGAGCAGCCGGAGACGGTCGCTCACCTGCTGGCGTCCTGGTAGCAGGCGAGGAGGTCGTCGTCGGGTGCGACCGGGCGGACCGCGAGCACGCCGTCGACGGGGACCAACGGACGGTGAGTCACGTCGCCGGCGATCCCGTCGAGGGTGGCGAGCCCGCACGCGTACGGCAGCTCCGGGAGTGCGGCGGCCAGCGCCACGCCCGCGGCGATCCCGACCGACGTCTCCATCATCGAGCTGACCACCGCGGGGACGCCCGCGGCGTCGGCGATGTCGAGCGCGGCGCGCACCCCGCCCAGCGGCTGCTGCTTCAGCACGATCACGTCGGCCGCGCCGAGCGCCTTCAGTCGGCGCGCGTCGTCGAGGGTGCGCACGCATTCGTCGGCCGCGACCGGCACCGCGACCCGTCGCCGCACGCGCGCGAGGTCGTCGAGCGTCGCGACCGGTTGCTCGACGTACTCGAGATCGTGGCGGGCGAGACGCGCGATCATCGTCACCGCGGTGTCGACGTCCCACGCGCCGTTGGCGTCGATGCGCACCCCGACCTCCGGCCCGACCGCATCGCGCACGGCGGCGACGAGCGCGAGCCCGGCCGCGTCGCGCACCTTCACCTTCACCGCCGGGTAGGTACGGACCTCCTGCACCGAGAAGGGCCCGTCCACCAGCGCATTCACCGGCACGTGGTCGCGCACCCCGGGTGGTGCGCCGGCGGTCGCCGCCTCCTCCGCGGCCCGGCGGCAGCGCTGCGGATCGCTCGGGTAGCCGGGCAACGGCGAGCACTCGCCCCAGCCCGCCGGACCCCGGAGCAGGGTGACGGCGCGGTCGCCGATCCGCAGACGGTGCTCGCTCAGGACAGGCACAGGCCGACGCTCACCAGCACCGCGAGGACGACTTCCAGCTTGGACGTCTGCACCAGCGCCGACACCAGGGACGGCGGATCGGTGCGGGTGAGGACCGTGCGCACCGGCGCCACCGCGAGCGGAAGCGCGAGTAGTCCGAGCAGCGCCCAAGGTTGCGTGACGCCGATGACGACGACGGCGAGGAAGGAGCCGGCGTAGCACGCCACGAACAGACGCCGCGCCGCCGTCGCCCCGACCCGTACCGCGAGGGTTCGCTTCCCGGTGACCGCGTCGGTCGGGATGTCGCGCACGTTGTTGACCACGAGGATGGCGCACGCCAGCAGGCCGACGACGAGCGAGCCCCACCACGCCGCGCCCGGCACGTACTCGACCTGCACGTACGCGGAACCGACGGTGGCCACGAACCCGAAGAACACGAGCACCATGACCTCGCCCAGGCCGAGGTACCCGTACGGCTTGGGCCCGCCGGTGTACAGCCACGCGGCGGCGATGGCGGCCACGCCCACCAGCAGCAGCCACGGGTCGACCATCAGCGACAGCACCAAGCCCGCGACCGCGGCCACGCCGAACGAGAGGAACGCGGCCCGCTTCACCGCGCCGGGCGTCGCCAGCCCGGTCGCCGTCAGCCGTACCGGTCCCTTGCGCTCCTTGTCGGTGCCGCGCACACCGTCGGAGTAGTCGTTGGCGTAGTTGACCCCCACCTGCAGCGCCAGCGCCACGACCATCGCCAGGACGGCGCGCCCCCAGCGCACACCGTCGGCGTCGGCCACCGCGGCCGACGTCCCCACCAGCACCGGCGCCACCGCCGCGCCCAGCGTGCGCGGCCGCGCTCCCTGCAGCCACAGGGTCGCCGACGTCATGCGCGCCACCTCGTCCAACTCCAACGAGGAGCGTGAGGGGTCACGGGCGCTTGGGGAACTGGTCGAAGTCGGGTTTGCGCTTCTCGAGGTAGGCGCGCTTGCCCTCCTGCGCCTCCTCGCCCATGTAGTAGAGGAGCGTCGCGTCACCGGCGAGCTGCTGGATGCCGGCGAGCCCGTCGTCCGCCGCGTTGCACGACGCCTTGATCATGCGCAGCGCGAGCGGACTGTGCTCCAGCATCTGGCGGCACCACGCCACCGTCTCCTCCTCGAGCTGCTCGAGCGGCACCACCGTGTTCACGAGCCCCATGTCGAGCGCCTGCTGCGCGTCGTACTGCCGGCACAGGAACCAGATCTCGCGCGCCTTCTTCTGTCCCACCGACCGCGCCAGCAACCCCGACCCGTACCCACCGTCGAACGAGCCGACGCGCGGACCGGTCTGGCCGAAGCGCGCGTTGTCGGCCGCGATGGTGAGGTCGCAGACCACGTGGAGCACGTGGCCGCCCCCGATCGCGTAGCCCGCCACCATGGCGACCACCGGCTTGGGGACCCGGCGGATGAGGACCTGGAGGTCGAGCACGTTGAGGCGGCCGATGCCGTCGTCGCCCACGTAGCCGTCGTCGCCGCGGATGCGCTGGTCGCCGCCCGAGCAGAAGGCGTCGGGCCCCTCGCCGGTGAGGACGATGACGCCGACGGTGGGGTCGTCCCGGGCCATCTCGAAGGCGCGGGACAGCTCGAACAGGGTGGTGGGCCG
>DATBBL010000094.1:0-21196 GCA_036271015.1 Acidimicrobiia bacterium | reverse complement strand
AGATCGGCAGTTACGCGCGCTCTCGGGCCTGGGCGGACGGTCATGGCTTCGAAACCTCATCCGAGGTTGTCCAAAGCAAAGTCCAGCGTACCTTCGACCGGCCGCTCCGCTCGTCTCGGTTGCACTGGTCGCCCGGCCCTTCACCATGCAATGCGCGAGCCGTTGCGCTGGCTGGCGTCCTCGCCTCGTATCAGAGCCCATGCTCCTGGCTCGGTTTCGTTGAGCCTGATTATGGCGGGCCAAAGGGAGTGCGTGTCATGGCAGCGTTGCGGGGACACGCGTCGTTAACGGTCTGCATTGTTGGCGTGGTGGCTTGGTTCACATTCGGGGCCACCGGTCAGATTGCGACCGCAGCGACTCGGATGCCACAGAGCGATGACTTGAAGAGCGTGTGTCGCGACCTTCTCGCAGCGGGTTACTTCCGCGGCAGTGGCACGTGCCCACCGATGGTTGCGAAGCTGACCCAAGCGGGACGGCTGACGAAGACCAAGATGAAGAAGCTCAACGAATCGATGAGCTACGAAGACGTTGTGCACCTTGCCGGCCCTGGGAGCTTTAGCTCGTCCACGAGCATCAATGGCGAGGCGACGTTCAACTGGCGCGGTCCGAAGCCGACGACGTATGTGTTGGTGACCTTCATCGACGACGCGCTCAGCACCCCCGTCATCGTGGACAAATGCTCGGTGAAGTGCTGACGCGCGCCAGTGACAGGTCACACAACCGCTCTCGCTCCACCGCATCCAGTTGATCGCCTGCGTTCCACGAGACGCCCTTAGACGCGACGAGACCCCGACTGAAAGCCGGGGCTCGTCTATTCGGGTCTAACCCCCATTGATATAGAGCCCGTGTGGCTCAAGCGAATACGCGCGACCTACTCAGCCGGTCTGCCATCCAGGCGACGGCTTGTCTGCGTTCGAGGTAGCAGGGCCAGCGGCGGTCGTCGCCGCGGCACCAGCTCCACACCCACGCGTCCTGGCAGGGCGGTTCCTCGAGCTCGAACCCGTCGAGCGCCGCTTCGTCGATCACTTCATTGTCCGTCATGAGGCCAGGATGCCGCGAACGTGTGACCCCGTCGACGCAACCCATCTCTGTCGAAGTTGGTCTCTTTACTTCCCTGATGCACGGTGGTAGCCAATCGGTCGGGAGGGCACACCCCAGCGGGGAGAAGAGGAGAGCATGGCCGGCACAGCAGCGAAAAGTTTCGACAAGCCTGACGAGCGTCGGACACCCGACAAGAGCCAAGTCGAGGTCGTCGACCTCGGCACCGTTAAAGCCGCTCGCATGACTTTGCAACCGGGGTGGCGGTGGTCTGAGTGCATCAAACCACTGGTCGGGACGGAGAGTTGCCAGGTCCATCACGTCGGCACGGTGGCCGCGGGCACCTTGCACGTCGAGCATGAAGATGGCTCGACAATCGAGGTCCGACCCGGAGACGCGTACGTCATCGAGCCCGGACACGACGCCTGGGTCATCGGTTCCGAGCCGTTTATCGGCTACGAGTTCGACAGCCAGGCGGCCGCTACCTACGCAGAGACCTAATTTGACTGCACCCCGCCCTGCGAGAAGCGGGGTGCAGTCCGTGCGTGGCCCCACGGTGCCGAATGCCCCTCCGGTCCCGCCTGGCCTGAGCGAAATCATTACATATCAGCCATTCGACTCACGGCCTTTGCGCCCGGACACGAACCGGCCGCGAAGAACCGGGCGTTCGGAAGATCCCGGTCCGACGCGACGGAGCCCCGGCCGAAGCCGGGGCTTCCGTAGCCGGGTTTGCTCGCTTCGCCTGGCCTAGTCGAGCGGCAGTTCTACAAGAATGCTGCTCTCCCACGTCGAGGACTCCGCACCCTTCATCATCACGGCAACCATCTCGGGATCTGCGTAGATACCGTCGAGCACCTTGCCCACTGCGGCCAGGTCGTCCGCCTCGAAAGTTGTGTGCGCAGTTCCCGAAGGTCCCCCGCCGGAGACCGGAACCATCAGGCGGACATTCCTGCCGCCGTGGCGTTCCAGAATCGCCTTCGCCTTCTTGACGTTCTCCAGCATGTCGTCCCAGCCACCGGCTTGGACCGTCAACGTCGTCACATTCGTTACCGGCATAGTCCCCGCTCCCCTCTTCGAGTCACCGAATCGGTGACACGAAATGCTCCCACGTCCGCCCCGTTGTCACAATGGTGTCGCCCTGAACGTTTCGTCACTGACGGCGCAAAGCCCCGGACCGTCGCAAGGACCCGCCGCTCTGAACGCGAAGAACCGGCCGAGCCGAAGCCACCGGTCCTCTGTTGCGGCCGTGGTCGCGAACCCCCTACGATTGCCTCTCGTTCGCGATCACGCGTGCAGTCTCGCGGAGTTCCTCGATCTGGCCGCGCAGTCAGGCGGTTTCGGCCTTGAGTCGCGTGATCGCTGCTGATGTCTCAGCGCGTTCGGCGTGAGTTCTTCTCTGGTCGGTATCTCGGTCGCAGCGGTCATGCGCGTACCTCTCTATGTAGACGAGTCCCCGGCTACAGCGCTGCGGTACAACCGCAGGTCACTGGGTTGCGCTACCGCGCACACGCCCCAGTAACCCCGAGGACTGGTCGAAGTACGGCCTGGAGAATGCGGCCGGTCCGCCCTGCGCTTGATCGCCACAGGATGCGCCGAGGCCTGACCAGCGCCAGACCGCGTATCAGCGCCGGAGCGAAGCTCCTGTGTTTGTCAAGCGTCGGTTCGGCGGTGCTGGCAGACGAGTGATGGGCCACTCGGGTGAGGGCAAGCCGGGGTTAGTGCGCGAAAAGTCCGCGGGATGTCCGCAAACTGCCAACGCGAGCCAACGCGAGCAAACGACGAATGTGCAGGTCAGTGGTAGTGCGCGGCCCGCGACGTCGTGCCCGTCGCACAGTGCATCAGTTGAACGTGAACTTCATAGCTGAGCCTCTCCCTCGTCTGCTCGTCATCGTCGGGCCAGAGGGGAGCGTAACGGTCGAGCGTCGTCTCTGGTGCCGGCGCTCGATGTTCCCTCGGGCATCTCTCATCGTGCCGTGCGGGCTGGCACGATGACGGGGTGGCGTCAGACGACGAGAGTGCGCGCACCGTCGTAGTTGCGCTGCTCGCGAACCTCGGCATCGTGGTGGCCAAGCTCGCTGCCGCCATCATCACCGGGGCGACGGCGATGTTCGCGGAGACCGTGCACTCGGCCGCGGACACCGGGAACAGCCTGCTGCTCCTCGTGGCGCAGAATCGGAGCGATCGGCCCCCCGCGCCGGGCGGGTTGAGCCGGGGCCGCGAGGCGTACTTCTGGTCACTGCTCGCGGCGATCGGGGTCTTCGTCGTGGGGGCGGTGCTCGCGGTGTACGAGGGGGTCCGCGAGCTGCTCGATCCGATGCCCGCCGGGTCGTTCATCGTGGCCTACGTCGTGCTCGCGGTCGCCTTCGTCCTGGACCTGGTGTCGTTCCTCCGCGCGAGACGCCAGCTCAGCGGCGAGGCGCAGACCCGGGCACGAGGATTGCTCGAGCACGTGCGGCTGACCTCCGACCCCACCACGCGCGCGGTGTTCGCCGAGGACGGCGCCGCCCTCACCGGCAACGTGATCGCCGCGATCGGCATCGCCCTGCAGCAGGCGACCGGGTCGGCGACCTCGGATGGCCTCGCGTCGATCGGCATCGGACTCGTCCTGGGCACCGTTGCGGTGTTCCTGGTCGAGCGCAACCGCGACTTTCTCGTGGGCCAGGAGGTCTCGCCGGCAGGACAGCAGTTCATCCGCGCCTTCATCGCCGGATGGCCCGGGGTGGTGGCGGTCCGCAGTCTCATCGCGCTCTTCACCGGCCCGGACGAGATCGTGGTCATCGCACGGGTGGACATCGACGACACCATCGACGGCGCCGCCGTCGAGCACCTGGCGTCGGACATCGAGCGCGAGCTGCGCGCCCGCGAGCCGTCGATCGCCCGAGTGGACGTGGTGCCGACCGGTTGACCTGCGGACACCGACCCGGCTCATCGCCGCCGGTCAGCGATACCGCCGCCAGACGTCGAGCGTGAACTTCGTCAGGCGTCGTCGCGGAACCGGGCGACGAGCTCGTGCTTCAAGATCTTCATCGTCGCGTTGCGCGGCAACACGTCGACCACCTCGAGCTGCTCGGGGATCTTCTGGGACATGAGGCCCGCGTCGCGGCAGAACTGCTGCATCTCGACGAAGGTCAAGGGGGTCGCGCCGGCGGGCGTCTCGACCACCGCGCACACACGCTCGCCGCGCTCGCGATCGGGCAACCCGATCACCGCCACCGCGGCCACGCTCGGGTGCGTCTGCAGGAGGTCCTCGATCTCGCGGGGGCTGATGTTCTCGCCCTTGCGGATGATCAGCTCCTTGGTGCGTCCGGTGAGCACGAGGTGGCCGTCGTCACGCAGGTACCCGCGGTCACCGGTGGTGAAGAAGCCGTCGGCGCCGAAGGCGGCGGCCGAGAGCTCGGGATCGGTGTAGCCCTTGGCCACCATGGGCCCGCCGACCCGCACCTCACCGGTGACGCCGGCCGCCACCGGCTGCCGGTCGTCACCGACGACCACGACGACGCAACCGTGCACCGGTGCGCCGTCGGTGTTGGCGAGTTGCTCGTCGTCGTCGTCGATCGAGCCCTGCGTGATCATCGGGCACTCGGTCATCCCGTAGCCGTGGCACACGGGGATGTGCATCTCGGCGCGCACCTCTCGGAACACCTCGGGCGGTTTCGGCGCGCCGCCGCCGTTGAGGAGCCGCAACGACGGCAGCACCGGCTTGGACGGGTCCTTCCGCTGCTCGTTGAGGAACGCGAGGTAGAACGCGGTGCTGCCGCCCGCCATCGTCACGCCGTGACGCGAGAACACCTCGACCGCCTTGGCGGGCTCGAACATCTCCAGCAGCACGGCCGGCATGCCGTACGCGAGCATCACGACGAGGTAGTCGGGACCGCCGATGTGGGTGCACGGGAAGGCGATCGAGCCGACGTCGTCGGGCCGCGGCTTCATCGCCAGCGCGAGTCCCATCCCGCCTGCGATCAGCCCCTTGTCGGAGTGCATCACGCACTTGGGCGCGGCGGTCGTGCCCGAGGTGGAGTACAGCCAGCGGACGGCGTCGCCGTCGCGGGGCGGTGCGGGCAGTGTCGCCGGGTCGCCCTCCGGAAGCGTGTCGGTCACCACGAGGATCTCGAACGGCTCGCCGGTGCTGTCCTGCAGCCCCTTCGCCATCGCCTCGTAGTCGAAGTTGCGCCAGGTGCCGGGCACGACGAAGAAGCGGACGCCGCCCTGGACCAGCACCGAGCCGACCTCGCGCTCCCGGTAGATCGGGATGATCGGCAGCTGGGTCGTGCCGAGCCGGGCGAGGGCGAACGACAACACGATGGATTCGATGCGGGTGGGGAGCTGCCAGGCCACCGGCGTGTCGGCGGTGACGCCCAAGGTGACGAGGCCGGCGGCGACCCGCTCGGCCCACGCCCGGCACTCGCCGAAGGTCACGGTGCGGTCGTGCTCGTCGATCAGCATCGGCGCGTCGGGGGTGCGTTCGGCGCGCCGCTCGAGCAGCTCCCAGAACGTCGTCGCGTCGTCGATCGGATCGCTTCCGTGGCCCACCGCTGCTCGCCCCCTGGTCTCGTCGGCTCGTCGGAGCCCCGAGACTACGCCGTGGGTGGTGGGCGTCAGTCGTTCTGCAGCACCCTCGATGCGGTGTCGACGAACGCGCTGATGTTCGTGTCGGAGCGCTTCTGCCGCGGGCTGCGCGTGACGACGTCGACATCGCCGGCCTCGGCGCGCAGGGCGCCGACCGTGCTCTGCTCCTTGGCCCGGTGCGCGAACGGGTCGAACCGGAAGATGCGCATCGCGTTCTCGTGCGTCACCTTGTTGATGACGTCGTCGGGGAGGTGACCCGAGGTCTTCATGAACACCTCGGGCGCGTACGGCCACGCGGAGTCGGAGTGCGGGTAGTCGCACTCCCACGTGACCATGTCGACGCCGACGTCATCGAGCAGCTTCAGCCCGGCTGGGTCGTCGATGAAGCAGGTGACGATGTGCTCGTGGAAGACCTGGCTCGGCAGCTTGTCGCCGAAGTCCTGGTGCGTCCACGCCTTGTGGTGCTGGTAGGTGAA
The DNA here is from genome assembly GCA_036271015.1 of Acidimicrobiia bacterium. GTDB lineage: Bacteria > Actinomycetota > Acidimicrobiia > IMCC26256 > DASPTH01 > DASUAS01. The sequence continues at coordinate 15,116 of DATBBL010000094.1, read as the reverse complement.
GTCGATGCGGTCGAGGAAGTACGGGATCCAGCCGATGCCGCCCTCGGAGAGCGCGATCCGCAGGTTCGGGAACTTGCGGAAGATCTGCGACCAGATGAGGTCGGCCGCGCACATCAGGATGTTGACCGGCGTGACCGTGATCATCACGTCGACCGGCGCGTCGTCGGAGGTCACCGCGATCGACGACGACGAACCGATGTGGAGGCAGACGACGGTGCCGGTCTCCTCGCAGGCGCGCCAGAACGGGTCCCAGTGGTCGGTGTGGAAGCTCGGGTACCCGAGCTTGGTGGGGTTCTCCGAGAAGGTGACCGCGTGGCAGCCCTTCTCCGAGACCCGGCGCACCTCGGCCGCCATGAGCTCGGGGTCCCAGATCGGCGCGATGGCGAGCGGCATGAACCGGCCCGGGTACGTGCCGCACCACTCGTCGATGTGCCAATTGTTGTAGCCCTGCAGCAGGCGGAAGCCGAGCTCGCGGTCGGGGGTGCGGCTGAAGAGCTGCCCGCAGAAGCCGGTCATCGACGGGAAGCACATCGACCCGAGGAGGCCGTTGACGTTCATGTCGCGGACACGCTCGTGGATGTCGTAGGCACCTCGGCGGATCTCGTCGAACGCGGTCGGCTCGAAGCCGTACTCCTCCGGCGGACGGCCGGCGACCGCGTTGAGCCCGACGTTGGGGATCTCGGCGCCCTCGAAGGTCCAGACGTCGGCTTCGAGCTCGTCCTTGTGGATCACCCGTGGCGCGCGCTCGAGATCGGCCCTCGACACGTGGCGCTCCCACATGTCGGGCGGCTCGACCACGTGATCGTCGACACTGACGAGGATGAGGTCGTTCATGTCCATGGTCGGGTTCCCCCAGGATCGCGTCGTTGCCCCGAGCCTACGCGCGATCCCCCGAGCGACACACGAGCTCGGCTGTCGATGCCCTCGGGGCACTCGTATGCTGCGCCCGTGCCCGATCACGCCGAGCTCCCCGACATCCCCGCGGCACTGCGACCGGAGCGCGTCGACGAGCACCGTTACGCGGTGACGAACACCGGCGACGCCGGGCAGCGCGACGTCGTCTTCGGCGGCCAGCTCCTGGCCCAGGCGATCGTGGCCGCGTCGCTGCGCCATCCCGGCAAGGACGTCCGCTCCATCCAGGCCGTGTTCGCGCGCCCCGGTCGCATCGACGCGCCCACGGAGTTGGCGATCGACCCGATGCACGACGGGCGTTCGTTCGCCAGCGACACCGTGACCGCGTGGCAGGGCGACCGGTTGTGCGCGCGGTTCCTCGTGCTGCTCGACGCCGACGAACCCGACGTCGTGCGCCACGACGTGGCGATGCCGCGGGTCCCCGGGCCCGACGACGCCGCACCCACCGGGCCGGGTGGGCTCGTGTACCCCGGCGCCGAAATGCGCATCGTCGACGACGTCGACCTCTGGAACGTCGACGCGCCCGTCGGCCCGGCCGAGACCTTCCTCTGGACGAGGGCGGCGTCGCTGCCCGACACCCCTGCGGTGCACCAGGCCGCGCTCGCCTGGGCCACCGACGGGTTCCTGATCGGCACCGCCCTGCGACCCCACGCCGGCATCAACCAGGACGACGCGCACCGCGGGCTCTCGACCGGTGTGATCGCGCACACCATCGTGTTCCACGAGCCGTTCCGCGCCGACGAGTGGCTGCTCCTCGCCCACGAGTGCCCGTACGCCGGCCGAGGCCGTTCGTTCGGGACGGCCGACGTGTTCACCGAGGACGCGCGCTACGTGGCCTCCTTCGTGCAGACGAACATGATCCGCTTCTTCGCCGACCCGGCGATGGCCGACGGCACCCGGTACCGGACGGTGATGTGACCGACCGCCGCCTCGAGGGCCGGGTCGCGATCGTCACCGGCGCGAGCCGCGGCATCGGCGAGGCGATCGCCCGCACCTTCGCGCGGGAGGGGGCCGCGGTCGCGGTGGCGGCGCGCACCGAGGCGGTGTTCGACGCCCGACTCCCCGGCACCATCCACGACACGGTGGCCGCGATCGAGGCTGAAGGCGGCCGGGCGGTGGCGATCCGCGCCGACCTCGCGCGCGACGACGACGTCGAGCGGCTGGTCGGCGACGCGCGGGCCGCGCTGGGGCCCATCGACCTCCTGGTGAACAACGCCGCCCTCACCGTGCCCGGGCGCCCGCCGTCCGCCGATGCGCCCACGCCGACGCCGCCGCCCGTCCCGGCGCCGGCACCGACGCGCACGACGTCGACGCGCGCGGGATCCTTCCTCGAGTTCCCGCTCAAGGGGTATCGGCTCCACTTCCAGATCGGCCTGTTCGCCAGCTACCGCCTCATGCAGCTGGTGCTGCCCGACATGCTCGAGCTCGGCCGGGGCGGCATCGTCAACATCAGCTCGCTCGCCGCGTTCATCCCGGGCGAGGGCCCCTATGAGCGCGCCGGCACGCCCACCGGCTTCGCGTACGGCGGCAACAAGGCCGCCATGCACCACCTCACCGAAGCGGTGGCGTTCGAGATGGCGCCCCACAACATCGCGGTGAACGCGCTGCTGCCGTCGGAGCCGGTGCTGACGCCCGGGAACCTCGTCGCCTACCAGGGCGACGACGACTGGGCGAGCGCCGACGACTTCGCCGAAGCGACCGTGCGGCTCGCGCTCGCCGACCCGAGCGTGATGACGGGACAGATCCTCTGGAGCGAGGACGTGCTGCATCCCGAGCTGGGCACCCGCGGCTGGCTCCGCCCCCTCGGGTGATCCGGTGCTGAACGCCTACGCGACCGGCGCCGGGCCGAGCACCGACGACAGCACCGAGTCGATGAACTCGTCGTCGATGGGCGCGCCCATGATGACGGCCCGGTAGAAGAGCGGCCCGAAGAGCCGGTCCAGCGCCGCATCGGTCGGTCCGACGCTGCCGTCGTCGCGCCGCAGCCGGTCGGCGAGCTCGCGGCGGCGGGGCCCGAGGACGCGCTCGCGGAGCGCGTGCGCGAGGTCCGGATCCGTCCCCGCCTCGGCGACGAGCACACCGAGGACCCGACGGGCGCGCGTTGTCGAGATCACGACGCCCACCTCGTGGAGGTAGGCGGCGAGGTCGCGGCGCAGGTCACCGGTGTCGGGCACCGGGTGCTCGGCGAAGACCTCGCGCATCGCGTCGGCCACCGCGTCGACCCGGGACGTCCAGTAGTGCTGCAACGTGGCGGTGCTGATGCCCGAGCGGCTGGCGACGGCGTTGTAGGTCAGGCTCGACATCCCGGCGTCGGCGAGGCATCCGAGGGCCACCGACGCCAAGCTGCGGCGTGCGTCGGGGTCGTCGAGGAGGCGGAGGGCGGCACCGCTGGTGAGGTTGTCGAGCGCATCGTCGCCGCGCGCGTGAGCGGGAAGGAAGAAGAAGGCGACCGCCGCGCCGAGGAAGGCGACGACCGCGGCGATCACGACCGTCTGACTGAGCGCGTCGACGAAAGCAGTGTTGGCAGCGGTCGTGATGGCGTGCGCGACCGACGCCGGGAATTTCGCCGCCGCGATCGCGGCGTTGCCGACGGACTCCTTGACCGCGTTCGCCGCCGCCGGTGAGGCCTTCTGCAGCGCGGTGAACTGCGAGCTCGCGACGATGGTGCTGGTGTAGGCGGCGGCGGTGAGGCTGCCCATGATGGCCACGCCGAGTGCCCCGCCGATCTCGCGCGTCGTGTCGTTCATCGCCGAGCCCACCCCGGCTTTCTCCGGCGGCACCGCGCCCATGATCGAATCGGTGGCGGGAGCGATGGCCAGGCCCATCCCGGCGCCGATGATCACCAACACCGCGCCGACCAGCGGGTAGCCGCTGTCGACCGAAACCGTCGAGAAGAGCAACAGGCCCGCAGCGACGAGGAGCAGCCCCATGGTGACCACGACCTTCGTGCCGATCCGCGCGACGAGCCTCGCGCTCAACGGCGCCACGATCATGAGCACCACCGCGACCGGCACCAGCGCCGCGCCCGATCGCAGCGCGCTGTAGCCGAGGACGAACTGCAGGTACTGGCTCACGAAGAACAGCGTTCCGAACATCGCGAAGAACACGAGGGTCACCGCAATCGAGGCGGCGGTGAACCGTGGGTTGGTGAAGAGTCGCACGTCGAGGATCGGGTGGTCGGTGTGACGCTCCCAGAGCACGAAGCCGGTGAGCAGCACGACCGCGAGCACGAAGCCGCCGACCACCTTGGGGTCGGTCCAGCCGGCGGACGGCCCCTCGATGATCCCGTAGAGCAGCGCGACGAGCCCGACGGTGGAGAGCAGCGTGCCGGTGACGTCCAGTCGCGGCGCGTGCTCGTCGCGCGAGTCGGGGACGAGGACGATCACCGCCACGATCGCCACGATGACGATCGGGACGTTCACGAGGAAGATCGACCCCCACCAGAAGTGCTCGAGCAGGAAGCCTCCTGCCAACGGCCCGATGGCGACGCCGAGCCCGGACACCCCGGCCCAGATCGCGATCGCGCGTGCGCGCTCACCTGCCTCGGTGAACACGTTCGCCAGTATGGAGAGGGTCGCGGGCATGATGAACGCGGCGCCGAAACCCTGGACCGCGCGCGTCGCGATCAGCGCCGACGGCGAGTCCACGAGGGCGCAGGCCAGCGAGCCGCCACCGAACACCACCAGCCCGAACACGAAGCACTTCTTGCGCCCGAGACGATCGCCGGTGTTCCCGGCGATGAGCAGGAAGCTGGCGAACACGATCGTGTACGCGTCGACGATCCACTGGAGTTGGCTGGTCGACGCACCGATCTCCCGCACCAGCGTCGGGAGTGCGACGTTGACGATCGTGCCGTCGATGCCGACGACGAGCAGGCCCAAGCAGAGCACCACCAGGATGTACCAGCGGCGGGGGTCACCGTCCCCGGCGGTCGCCGGCCGCTCCAACGAGCCCGGCGCCTGCGTGGCGGTCATCGAGCGATCGTATGCACCGGGTCGGTCCCACGACAGCGGCCGCGATCACACCAGGGTCACACCGACCACCTCGACGGCGGGTCAGGTGAGGCCGAGCGCCGCGCTCACGGCCGCACGCGGGGCCGCTCCCGCCAACGCGTCGACGTGGACGACGAGGCCGTTCGCGATCGTCAAGAGCACCAGCGCGAGCACGCGGCGATCGCGCAGCGCCACGATGCCGACCCGATCACCGACGGGGAGGTACAGCAGCGTGGGTGACGCCGGGGGGCCGAGGTAGCGCAGGATCCCGGGAGCCACCGCGGCCGCACCGACCGCCACGTCGGGGACGACGTCGCCGGTGCCGTCGACCGACGGGTCGAGCAACGCGAGCAGCCCGTCGAGGTCACCACCCGTGCACGCCTCGATGAACCGCTCGCTGAGCTCCTGCTGGAGCGCCGAGTCGACGGGGAACCGGCCCGTCGCCGACTCGGCGCGCAGCGTCCGGCGCGCCCGACTCGCCAGTTGGCGGCATGCCGCGGGGCTGCGCCCGACGATGGCCGCGACCTCGTCGAACGAGTACTGGAACACGTCGTGCAGCACGAACGACGTCCGTTCCGCCGGGCTCAGCCGTTCGAGCAGGGCGTGCATCGCCAGGGTGACGTTGTCGACGAGGGCGACGCGATCCGAGGGATCGAGCGCGTGCGGGTCGGAGGAATCGCCGGTGGCGTCGAGCGGGCTCGTCGGGTGCCGTCGGCGGCTCCGCAGCCGGTCGAGGCACAACCGGCTGGTCACGACCACCAGCCATCCCTCCGGGTCGTCGATGCGCTCGAGGTCGGCGCGGGCCAGTCGATCGAAGGCCTCCTGCACGACGTCCTCGGCATCTCGCAGGTCGAGCAACATGCGGAACGCGAGATCGAGCATCCGGCGCCGGTGCGCCTGCCAGAGCGCGGTGAACGCCGGCTCGCCGGCCCCAGTTGCGGTGTGCTCGGTTCGGTCCATCGCGGTTCCCATCGTGCCGGTGGCGGAGCGGCGGCGGTGCAGGGCGGTGCGCAGTCACGCCTTCTTGCGGATGCCCTCCTGCCAGATGAGCTTCACCATCGACGGTCTGGCGTCGGGCGTGGCGACCGCGATCGCGGTCCGTGAGTAGGTGTCGTCGAGCGCCTGCCGGAGCAGGCAGTCGGCGAGGTCGATCCGGGCGGTGAACCGGAAGGGGACGAAGTCGACCGCGACGCGGTAGGCCGAGACCGCGGGTGCCTCGAACAACCCCGAAGGTCGGACGATCGTCCACGCCATGTCACTGTCCGACACCATCGACTCCATCCGCCGCATGTCGTCGTACAGGGTCTTGCCCAACTTGTTGACGACGTAGGGCTGCATGATCTTCTCGAACACGAAGCCGCCGAGCGGCTCCGGATGGGGCCCGACCGCGCTGGAGCTGACGCACGCGATCCGCTTGATCCCGCCGGCGCGCATCCCGGCGATGATGTTGGCGACGCCGTCCGAGTACACGTTGATCGGGGTCTTGGCGAACGGCACGCCGAGGGTGGACACCACCGCGTCGCTCCCGTCGAGCGCAGCGGCGACGGCGTCGGCGTCGTGGACGTCGGCTCCGGCCACCTCGAGCTGCGGGTGCACGAGCGGGAACGCGTCGGGATGCCGGGTGACGGCGACCACGTCGTGGTCCTCGTCGAGCGCCAGCCGGGTGAGCAGTCGACCAGTGGGGCCGTTCGCCCCGAACACTGCGAGCTTCATCACGTCCGTCCTTCCGGTGGGGTACAACCGGGAAGGACGCCGCCGCGGTCTCCGATGTGACACCGGCCCCGAGATCGCCGCGCCGACTACTCCTTGGCGCCCCGCCGTTGCTGGTCCCACTCCTGCCACGCGGCATCCAGCGCCGCGAGCGCCTCGGGGATGGCGTCCTGCTGCTCGAGGTGCGCGCGCAGGCGGGCGCGGCTGATCTTGCCGGACGGCGGCCACGTCGGGTCGCGCCGGGCGTCACGAGCGAGATCGCCAACCGCGTCGCGGCGCCGGGTCTGGCGGGCCAACCACTCGACGAACGTCACCGCGAGTCCCTCCGAGCTCAGGGGCGGGCGATCTTCCCGGCCAGCTCGAGGATGCGCGTGGGCGGCAGGTGCTGCTCGGTGATGCGCACGCCGAGATGCGCGAGCGCGTCCTCGATCGCGTTGGTGAGCGCGGCGGGCGCGACGATCATCCCGCCCTCGCCCACGCCGCGGTAGTTGATCTCGATGTCGGTCGGCGTCTCCACGTGGTGGATCTCGATGTCGGGCACCTCCATCGCCGTCGGCAACAGGTAGTCCATGAACGTGCCGGCCTGGAACTGCGCCTGCTCGTCGTAGACCGACTTCTCGTAGAGCACCGCGCCGATGCCCTGCGCGACGCCGCCCGCGATCTGCCCGTCGACCACCGCGGGATTGATGAGCTCGCCGCAGTCCTCCACCGCGACGTACCGGTCGATGTGCACCCGTCCCGTCACCAGGTCGACCTCGACCCAGCACACGTGCGTCGCCTGCGCCCAGCCGCCTTCTCCGCCGTCGTACGCCGCCTCGTCGCGCAGCGTGCCCCCGGCGTCGGCGGCGACGTCGACGAACGACACCGAGATCGCCGGAACCCCCTGCACGTGGATGGCGCCGTCGTCGACGACGAGATCCTCCTTCGGTGCCTCGAGCAGGTCGGCGGCGCGTTCGGTGATGCGTTCGCGCAAGGCGCGCGCCGAGTAGGTGACCGCGCCCCCGGCCATCGGCGCCGAGCGGCTCCCACCGGTGCCGGCCAGGCCGAACGGCGTGATGCTCGTGTCGCCGTAGCGGACGCGGACCTGCTCGAGCGGCAGGCCGAGCTCGTCGGCCGCCACCTGGGCCAGGGTCGTCTCGTGGCCCTGACCGTGGGGCATCTGCTGGGTGTACACCGAGACGGTGCCGTCGGCCTCGAGCACCGCGCGCGCCGGCTCGCCCCCCATCAACCCGCCCGCGCCCGGCATCACCGCCTCCTGGAAGTCGGGCGGCCCCGGCGCGGCCTCGATGAACGTGGCGAACCCGAGGCCGAGGACCCGCCCCTCGGCGCGCGCCGCGCGCTGCCGCGCCGGCCAGTGCTCGAGGTCGGCGACCTCGAGCGCGCGTTCGAGCGTCGTGCGCGCCGACATGCGGACGTCGAGCGTCGGGCCGGTGAGCATCCGCTGCGGCAGCTCGTCGGTACCGATCATGTTGCGGAGGCGGATCTCGTCACGACCGATGCCCAGCTCGCGCGCGGCGATGTCGAGCACGCGCTCGCGCACCCAGGTCTCCACCGCCCACGGTCCGCGGTAGGCGACGTAGGTGGCCTTGTTGGACGCCGTCAGCGTGGTCGAGAACCCGAGCGCGGGAAGCCGGTAGGGGCCCGGGATCATGGTGCGGATCATGAGGGGATACATGGCGGCACTGAACGGGAACGCCGGGTACGCGCCCTGGTCCAGGCTCATGTGCACGCGCATGCCGAGCAGCGTGCCGTCGTCGCGCAACGCGGCCTCGACCTCGAGTGTCTCCTCGCGTGCCTGGCCCGCGATCAGCAGGTGCTCGTTGCGGTCCTCGATCCACTTGACCGATCGCCCCAGGTCGACCGCGGCCGCGAGCACCGCGACGTCCTCGCGAGTCGGGAGCACCTTCACCCCGAAGGCGCCACCGATGTCCTGCGCGGTGACACGCGGCAACGTGACCGGATCGCGCGCGAGGAGACCGAGCAGCATGCGGGTGAGGTGCACGATGCGCATCGGCTCACGCAGGAAGATCTCCGCCATCGTCCGGCCCGGCGAGACCGGTGCGGACAGGCCCTCACCGATGGGCTCCTCCAGCGCCGGGCCCTTCGCCCCCGACGCCGCCTTGTTCGCCTCGCCGAGCGCCTTCGCCCGCCGGGCGAGCTCGGCCATTCGCTCGCGCTGACGCACGATCTGCACCAGCGACTGCCAGACCGGTTGTCGACCGGTGAGCGCGGCGAGCGACCACTTGAGGAGATGGGTGTTCTGGGTCGCCGAGTGGTACTGCACGGTTCCCGCGACGCGGTCGACGTCGGCCACGCACCCACGCGTCTCCATCGGCTGGTTGGAGTAGCGGTGCTGCACGAACCGCTCCCGCACCACCCGGTCGGCGCCGGCGAAGGCACCGTCGACGTCGCCGTAGTCGCGGTGGTCGCGCTGCAACACGTTCCCGTCCGGTGCGGGCCAGATCGCCGGCCGCGAGGAGTCGAGCGCGTGTTCCGTGGTCGCGATGGGCGCCAGCTCCTCGTAGTCGACCTCCACCAGCTGCGCGGCGTCCTCCGCGACGTACCGCGACTCGGCCACGACGAGCACCACCGGATCCCCCACGACCCGCACGCGGTCGATCGCCAGCGCGTAGAACAGCGGGTGGTACAGCCCCGGTAGCGGCAGCAGCCCCATGAACGGGTGGGTGAGCGCCTGCATGTCGGCGCCGGTGTACACACCGACCACGCCGGGGTGCCGGCGCGCGGCCTCGACGTCGACGCCGCGGATGACGGCGTGCGCCAGCGGACTGCGGACGAACGTGGCGTGCAGCATGCCGGGCACGCTCACGTCGTCGACGTAGCGCCCGGTCCCCGTGAGCAGGCGCGGGTCCTCGACCCGTCGCACCCTCGTTCCGACCAGACGTCCGGCGATCGCTTCCCGCATCACGCCAGTCTGTCGGACCGGGCCGCGATCAGGACGCCGGGCGTGCCGGGAGGAACCCGGGATCCGGGTTGCCGGGACCCGGCTCGACGTGCACGTGGTCGCGAAACAGCCGCTCGCCGCAGTGTGAGCAGTGCGACACCGGCTGGATCACCTCGCCGCAATCGTCGTGCACCAGCAGCACCGGCGGCCCGTCGGGAGCGGCGTAGCGATCGCCCCACACCCGGAGCGCCTCGAGCACCGGGATCAGGTCGGAGCCCTTGCGCGTGAGCACGTACTCGTCGCGGGGCGGATGGTCCTGGTAGCGCCGGCGTTCGAGGATCCCCTGCTCCACCAGGGCCTCCAGCCGGGCGCTGAGCACGTTGCGGGCGATGCCCAGTCGCCGCTGCCAGTCCTCGAAGCGGGTGACGCCCAGCACCGCGTCGCGCAGGATCAGCAGGGTCCACCACTCGCCCACGACGTCCAGGGCCTGGGCGATGGAGCAGTGCATCTCGGCGAACGACGTGCGCTTCACGGCATCCACCCTATCAGTTGCATGAAGCAACCCACCCAGCTAGGGTGCGTTTCATGACACAACTGACCGGTGCTCCCGCCGCCGTCCACGACCGTCGCTGGTGGACCCTCGCCGTGCTCTGCACCTCGCTGGTGCTCATCACCGTCGACACCACCATCCTGAACGTGGCGATCCCCACGCTCTCCCGGTCGCTGGCGACGACGACCGGGGAGCTGCAGTGGATCGTCGACGCGTACACCGTCGTCTTCGCCGGCCTGCTGCTCACCTGCGGCAGCCTCGGCGACCGGCTGGGGCGTCGACGGATGCTGAGCCTCGGGCTGGTCGTGTTCGGCCTCGGGTGCGCGGGGTCGGCGTTGGTGACCTCGGCGACGGCGCTGATCGCGATGCGCGCGGTCACCGGCGTCGGGGCGGCGCTGATCTTCCCCGCCACCCTCTCGATCATCACCAACGTCTTCCGGGAGCCGGTCGAGCGGCAGAAGGCGATCGCGATCTGGGCCAGCACCGCGGGGATCGGCATCGCGCTCGGTCCGCTCGCCGGCGGGGTGCTGCTCGAGCACTTCTACTGGGGCTCGATCTTCCTGGTGAACCTGCCGGTCATCGTCGTGGCGCTGGTCGGGATCGCGCTCGCGGTGCCCGAGTCGCGGGACCCGGTCCACCGCCGGCTCGACCTCGGCGGCGCGCTGCTGTCGATCGCCGGGCTCGGTGCGCTCGTCTACGGGGTGATCCGCGGCGGCAGCGACGGGTGGGCCGCGCCGGGCACCCTCGCCACGATCGCGCTCGGACTCGCGCTCCTGGTCGCGTTCGTCGCCCACGAGCGACGCAGCGACCATCCCATGCTCGACCTCGACGTGTTCCGCAACCCGCGCTTCGCCGGCGCCAGCCTCGCGGTGACCGCGGTGTACTTCTGCCTGTTCGGCACCATCTTCCTCCTCACCCAGCACCTGCAGGAGCTCCTCGGCTACGGCACCCTCGCGGCCGGCATCCGCACGGTGCCGTTCGCGGTGGTGCTCATGGCCGTCGCCAACCTGACGCCGCGGATCGTCGGTCGGTTCGGTCCTCGCGTGCCGATCGTCGCCGGGCTGCTGATCGTCGCGGTCTCGCAGCTGTTGCGCATCGCGTCGACGGCCGACTCCGGCTACGGGATCATCCTGCTCAGCCAGGTCACGTTCGCGCTCGGCATGGGGCTCCTCATCGCACCCGCCACCGCCTCGATCATGGGCGCGGTACCGGCGGCGCGCGCCGGCGTCGGCTCCGCGATCAACGACACGACGCGCCAGGTCGGTGGTGCGCTCGGCGTCGCGGTGATGGGCAGCGTCGCCGCCGCCGGCTTCCGGAGCGATCTCGCGCAGCGGGTGCCCGGCGTGGCGCGGCGGGCCGGTGATTCCCTGGGTACCGCGCTGGAGGCCGCGCGCTCGCTCGGCCGCGCCGACGTCGCCGACGCGGCTCGACACGCGTTCATCCACGGCCTGCGCCTGGCGTCGTTGGTCGCCTTCGTGGTGGCGCTGATCGGTGCGGCCGTCGCCTGGCGACTGTTGCCGGGAGGTCGCGCGCTCACCGCGACTGACGCGTCGCCGGCCTCCGCGACGGCCGGTGGCGACGCGGAGGTGGCGGCCGCATGACCGCGGGCCTGGACCTCGTGCGCGCGGTCCAAGCCGGCTCCGCACCGGTGCCCGGGATCGCGCGCCTCCTCGGCTTCACGCTCGACTCGGTGGAACCGGGTCAGGTCGTCGCGGTGCTCGAGACGCGTGACGACATGACCAACCCGATGGGCACCGTGCACGGGGGCGTCGCCGCGACGTTGCTCGACACGGTCATGGGATGCGCGGTCCACACCGCGCTCGACGAGGGGGAGTCGTACACGACGACCGACCTGCAGGTGCGCTACGTGCGCCCGGTCATCCCGGGCACGACCCTCACCGCCACCGGCACCGTCACCCACCGCGGGCGGCGACTGGCCACCGGCGAGGGGCGGCTGGTGGACGACCGCGGCCAACTCGTGGCCCACGGCACCACCAGCTGCATGATCTTCGGCCCTGGGTGACGCGCCGGCGAAGTTCCTCGGCGCCTTGACCGCCCGGGTTTTAAGGGATACCATTAGAACGTCTCGCCTCGCACTCTCGCCTCGCACCCAGGAGCGTTCCCAGCATGGAATTCGGCATCTTCCTCAACGGCTATCTCCCCGGCCCGGCCGCCCACCAGACCGAGATGGAGCACACGATGCTCTTCCGCGAGGCCGAGTACGTGATCTTCGCCGACAAGCACAACTGGAAGTACGCGTGGCTGGGCGAGCACCACGCGCTCACCGAGTACTCGCACATGTCGGCGCCCGAGGTCGTGATGGGCTACATCGCGTCGCAGACCGACTACATCCATCTCTCGTCCGGCATCAACAGCCTCTCACCGCGCAAGGAGCACCCGGTGCGCTACGCGGAGCGGGCCGCCATGCTCGACCACTTCACCAACAACCGGTACGAGTGGGGCACCGGCCGGGGCGCCGGGAGCCACGAGCTCGCCAGCTTCAACATCCTCGACAAGAACTCCACCAAGCCGGAGTGGGAAGAGGTGGTGAAGGAGGTCCCGCGCATGTGGGAGCAGGTCGACTACTCCTACGACGGTGAGCACTTCACGGTGCCGACCCCCCACAACGTGCTGCCCAAGCCGTACGGCAAGGGTCACCCGCCGATCTGGGTCGCGTGTGGCAACCCCCCGACGTTCACCCGCGCCGGCGAGCTCGGCATCGGCGCGATCGCGTTCAACTTCGAGCCGATCTTCAACCTCCGGGGCCGCATCGAGGCCTACAAGGAAGGGATCGCGAAGTGCACCGAGCCCATCGGGCAGTTCAAGAACGACAACGTGATGATCACGAACTCCGTGATCTGCTGTGAGACCCGCAAGGAAGCGCGCGCGATCGCGCTGCGCAAGGGTCGCGGCTACCTGGTCACGATGGTGAACCTCTACCACGACACGATGCCGAAGTCGCAGGACGCCATCACCTGGCCGAGCGCGCCCCTCTCGCTGCGCGAGCTCGCGGCCGGCGACGAGGAGGCGTTGCTCGACAGCATCATCGACGGCGGCCTCATGCTGTGCGGCACGCCTGATGAGGTGTCGGAGCAGATCGCCCGCTGGGGCGACGTCGGCATGGACCAGCTGGTCTTCGGTATGCCGATCGAGGGCATGCACAAGGAAGAGGTCCTCGCCTGCCTCGAGCTGTTCGGCGACAAGGTGATCCCGGAGTTCGACTCGGACCGCACCCACTCCACCGACCGCTACCGCGCCACCGCGCAGCCGAAGTTCCCACGGTTCAACCACCCGCTGCCCGACGCAGAGTGGCCCACCGTCATCCCCGAGAGCGCGCTCGTCCAGCTCTAGGCGGCGCCGGTTCTTCGCCTCGTGCCCCGCGACTCCACCGCCACCAAGGAACGGCTGCTCCGCGAAGCGGAGCGGCTGTTCGCGCGGCGGGGCCTGTACCAGGTCACGGTGCGCGAGATCACGGAAGCCGCGGAACAGCGCAACGTCTCGGCGTTGAACTACCACTTCGGCTCGCGTGAGGGGCTCCTCGACGCGATCCTGGTGCGCCACGGGGATCCCACCGACCTGGCGCGCGGGGAGCGGCTCGCCGCGATCGGGCGGGACGCGCCGTCGCGCGAGCTCGTCGCCGCGCTGGTGGTGCCGTACGCCGCCCATCTCGCGCGCCCCGCCGGGCGCGACTACCTGCGCATCGTGGCCCAGCTGTCGGCGCGGTTCAACACCTGGCGTGATCCCGCCCCCGGCACCGGGCCGTTCCTGCGGGAGATCCTCGACATCCTCGAAGCGCGCCCGCCCGACGTGGCGCCGGCGGTGCGGCGCGAGCGGGTGGTCGAGATGATCATGCTGATGACGGTGGCCATGGCCGAGCGCGCCCGCGTGATCGAGTCGGCCCACCGCACGCCGGAGCTCGACGAGCCGACGTTCGTCGAGAACCTCACCGACGTGCTGGTCGGCGTGCTCGAGGCACCCGTGCGGGGCGGGGTCGTCAGCCGGTGAACGCGGACTGACGCGACGACCGCGGCATCGACGATCGCAGGGCGCCATGCCCTTGACGGTGCCGACGGGAGCGGCGACACTCATCTGGGCTTCACGGCCGGGGGGCATCGCGTCGACTGCGCGGCAGTGCGCGAGGGGGTGGGAGCACATGGAGTCTGGGCGGATGAGCGCGCCGCGACCGACTCGGGTCGGTCCGTGGATGGGCATCGCGTTCTTCGTGTTGTTCGTGGTGGGTTTCGTGGTCATCCCGACGCCCGACAAGGGCACGGACACCGCCAAATGGGCGCGGTGGTGGACCGACAGCGGGCACCGCGCGGGGGCGGTCGTCGGCGCGTACCTGATGGTGCTGGGCGTGCTCGCCTTCGTCTGGTTCATGTGGGGCCTGAACCAGAGGCTCCGGGAGCCGAGCGGCGTCATGATCACGTTCGGTTCGCTGTTCGTGGGCCTGGCCCTGGTCTCGGCGCTCATCCGGGCGGCCATCCCCGGCGGGAAGGTCTTCGGCGACACCCCGGTACCGGCCGGCGCCGATCTGGCCCGCCAGTTCGACAACACCGGTTTCGCCGTGTTGCTGGTCGCGGGAGCACTGGCCGCCGGTGCGTTCACCGCGACCGCGTCGTATGCCGCACGGCGCGACGCGATCCTGCCCGGCTGGCTGACCGTCGCGGGCTACGTCGTCGCGGTGCTCCAGCTCGCCGCCGGCTTGTTCTTCCCGTTCGTGTTGTTCCCGCTGTGGGTGTTGGTCGTCTCCATCGTCCTGCTGCGCCGCACCGCGCCTGTCGGTACCGCCGAACCGGCGACGACCGCCGGGTAGGGAACTCGACCCGCACCGTCGGGCCACCATCGCTCATTCCGGTCGGGCGGACACGTCCAGTCGCTTGATGCCGTTGATCTGGCGCATCGCCGCCCGTTCGGGCTCACCGACCACCGCGAGATCCGGGAAGCGGGCATAGAGCTCCTCGAGCGCGACGCGGATCTCGAGCCGGGCGAGGTGCGCGCCCAGACAGAAGTGCGGTCCACCGGCGCCGTAGCCGAGATGGTCGTTGGG
>DATBBL010000093.1:0-4508 GCA_036271015.1 Acidimicrobiia bacterium | reverse complement strand
GCGGGGTTCCAAGTGCCTCGGCACTGGGTGGTCGTCAGTGAGCTACCCCTGACCGCATCAGGCAAGGTTCGGAGAGTCGAGCTGGAACGCCACGTCCGCGCGCTCGCCGAGAGTCCTGGGGCCGATCCGAGCGAGGGAACGGCGCCGACGCGGCACGCATGACCCCCAGGGCGGGCCGGTGTCCGGATCGCGGCCGGACTCGCGAACGAGGAGATCTCCCCGGCGGCTTACACCAGCGTCTCGACCACGAGGACCCCTGGGTCAGTTGGAGCCGGCGTGGCGGCGCCGAACTGGGTGCACCCCAGCGAGAACCGGCGCCCCTAAGGGCACGAAGACGCGCGGAGGGCGGGGAGCAGCTCGGTCGCCGCCCAACTGACGAACTGTTCCTGGGTGTCCCCACCAACCTGCACCAGCGCGAGGTGGGTGAATCCAGCGGCCTCGTATTCGTGTATCCCGGCGACGTGTCGCTGCACGTCCGGACCACAGGGCATCTGGGTCGACACGTCTTCTTCGCGCACCGTCTTCGACGCGGCGGCGAACGACGCGGGCACTGGCAGCTCGGCGTTGACTCTCCAGTTGCCGGTGAACCAGCGGAACTGTTCCATCGCCCGCTTGACCGCGATCTGCGGATCGGGGTCGTATGACAATGCGATCTGACCGACGCGCGGCTTTCCGGCGCCTCCCGCCTCGTCGAACATCTCGCCGAGATCGGGCCGCGGCTCGACTGCGATCATGACGTCGGCGTATCGACCCGCGAGCCGACAGCTTTGCGGCCCCGACACCGCGATACCGATCGGTGGAGGGGACTCGGGGAGGTCCCAGATCTTCGCCGACTCGACGTCGAAGTGCTTCCCTCGATACGTGATCGTGTCTCCCGCCCAGAGCCCGCGGATGATCTCGACCGCTTCCTCGAGCATCTCGTGGCGCAGGCCCGCGATCGGCCATTGCCCGCCGACGATGTGCTCGTTCAGGTTCTCACCCGCACCGAGCCCGAGGGTGAACCGCCCGTCGGACAGCAGCTGCATCGTCGCCGCCTTCTGCGCCACGATCGCCGGGTGATAGCGCCGGATCGGGCACGTCACGTACGTCATCAGCGGTATGCGCTCGGTCGCTTGGGCCGCCGCACCGAGCACACTCCACGCGTACGGCGCGTGCCCTTGGGAGTCGAGCCAGGGGAAGTAGTGGTCGCTGATGACCGCGAAGTCGAATCCTGCCTGCTCCGCGAGCGCGACATCGCGCACCAACTGCTTCGGACCGGTCTGCTCGCACATCATCGTGTAGCCGATCAGCATCATCGCGCTCCCTCTCGAAGTTCGAGCGCTCGTGTCACGACGGTGAGGTCCTGGTCGCCGAGTCCTTGATCGACAACCCCTTGCCACTCGTCGGCCAGGCAGGCAAGCGCGGCGAATCGATCCTCGTCGGCTGCCTCGAGGGCTAGGTGCAGGTCCTTGAGCGCGAGCGACAAGGGGAACTGCGGCGAGAAGTCACCCTCGAGTATGCGTTCGAGCTTGGCGGCCTGCCACGGAGACACGATCGGGCCGCCGCTGAGCGCGTCGGCGACCGTTTCGGTCTCGAGCCCCAACCGGTGCGCGAGCGCAATGCTCGCGTCCACCGCCTCGGCGCCGAACCCGAGCCACGTGTTGTTCACGAGCTTCAGCCGGGTGCCGTTCCCGACCGGACCGACCCAGACGGTGCGCTGACCGAGTGCATCGAACAGGGGTGTCACACGGGCGCGGGCCGCGTCGGGCCCCGACGCGAAGATCGTCAACTCGCCCCGTGCGGCCGGCTCCTTGCTTCCCGAGACGGGCGCGTCGAGGAACGTGATGTCGGGGCGTTCCCCTTCCGCGAGCGCGGCGACCCGCTCGATCCCCGCGACGCCGATCGTGCTCATCTGCACCCAGATCGCGCCCGGCGTGAGGGCCCGCAGCATGCCCTGATCGTGGGCGATGGACAGCACCGCGTCGGCGTCGGTCACCATCGTGACGACGACCGCCGCTCGCCCCGCGGCGTCGGCCGCGGTGCCGGCGACCTCCGCGCCGAGGTCGGCCAGATCTCTGGTGGCTGCGGCCTCCCGGTTCCAGACGATCGTCGGGATCCCGGCCCGCAACGCGCTGGTCGCCATCCCGTGGCCCATCGTGCCGATCCCCAGCACCGCAACCGGGTCGTGCGTTCGTGCCGCCATCGCCACCTCCTTTGCTCACCCCCGCGGGTCACTACCCGAAACGTCCTTCAACCTCACGCAGAGGGGTGTGGCGCCGGACGGGCTGTGGTGGCACGCGCTCGGCGCATACGTTGATCGAACGGTCGGACGGTGAGGAGTGGGCCATGCCGAAGGCAGTGCGCTTCGCCGAGTACGGCGACATCGATGTCCTGCAGGTCGTCGACGTTGCCCGCCCGGAACCTGCGGCCGGTGAGGTGCTCATCCGCGTGAAGGCCGCCGGCATCAACCCCGGCGAGAGCAAGATCCGTGAAGGCCTCCTGCGGGAACGCTTTCCGGCGACGTTCCCGTCGGGCCAGGGAAGCGACCTCGCGGGCGTGGTCGACGAGCTCGGTCCCGACGTCCACGGCCCGGCCGTCGGCGATGAGATGATCGGATTCACCAACAATCGAGCCAGCCAGGCCGAGCTGGTGACGGTGGCCGCCGACGATCTGACGCCACGCCTACCGGGAGTCCCCTGGGAGGTCGCGGGTTCGTTGTTCGTCGCGGGTGCGACGGCGTGGGCGGCGACGCGCGCGGTCGCTCCGGAGCCCGGTGACGTTGTCGTCGTCTCCGCCGCCGCGGGCGGAGTCGGATCGATCGCGGTCCAGCTCCTCGCGCTCGCGGGCGCCACGGTCGTCGGCATCGCGAGCGTGCGGAACCACCCGTGGCTCGAGCGTCACGGGGTGATACCGGTGACGCGGGGCGACGGCCTCGCCGAGCGCATTCGTGCGGCTGCCGACGGGCGCGTCGACGCGATGGTCGACACCTACGGTTCGGGGTATGTGGACCTGGCGCTCGAGCTCGGCGTGGCGCCGAATCGCATCGACACCCTCGTGGATTGGAACCGCGCGGCCGAGGTTGGTGCCAAGACCGATGGAAACATGGTCGGTGCCCATGCCGCGGTGCTCGCCGAGCTCGCCGCACTCATCGACCAGGGCAAGCTCGAGGTTCCCATCGCCGCCACGTACGCCTTGGACCAGGTGCGCGACGCCTACCGTGCGCTCGAACGACCGCATGGACCAGGCAAGATCGTGCTCGTACCCTGAGTCGAGAGGTCAGCGCGAGACGGACCGGCCCGCTGCGGCCATGAGCCGTTCGGTGTCGGTGGCGTCCGCGGCGGTCGGAGGGACCGGCTTGATGAGGCCGTGCTCCCGTGCGGCGTCGGTGCACGTCGCCGCGACCACGACGGAGATCGTCGGGATCATGTCCGGCGGGAACTCGATCGGATGCCCGATGCTGGCCCCGAGATCCCACGCGTGGCACAGCGCATCGATGATCGCGAAGTTGATCACCACCGACCCCGGCAGCTCGCCGAGCGGGGTGACGTGCATCGAGTCCAGCACCCCCTCGGTGGCCCACATCGCCAGCGTTCGGCCGGTCACCTCGTCCGCGTAGCGCGCGAGGTCGCCGTCGTAGGGCACTGCGCCCATGGCATCCTCGAACGACACCGTCTCCTGATCGGTGACGATGCCGGCCCACACGAGCTGGTTGTTCAGCGCATGGCTGGCCAGCCGGCGGACCGTCCACGGATCGCAGTTCGAGAGGATCTCCATGTGCTCGCCCTGCAGGACGGCGACCTGGTCTTGGAGCGCACGGAGCGCGAAGTCCAGGGTTGCCAGCGGGTCGGTTGCGTCCTGGGTCATGGCTGCCCTTCGCGGTGGTCGCGTGAACGCTACCTGGTCGCGGCCGGCGTGTCGCCGGGACGGACGCGCATGTGCGAGGCCGGCCCGTGGAGCGGACCGGCCTCGCACGACGTCACACGTCCGCGACCTCGCATTCGTCCGGATCGATGTGGCCCAGGTTCCTGACCACCGTGAACGTGCCGCCCTCCGACCGAGCGATGTACATGTTCATGCGCACGTGATGCTGACCGGGCACCATCTCGGCCGGCCCTCCCGGGCCCTGTTCGATCCGGGCGTGGTCGAGCGCGGCGATGACGTCGTCCTGGTCCAAGGACCCAGCCTCCCGGACCGCCGCCTCCCAGAGCTTCAGCGCCCGGTAGGTCCCTGTGCACGCGCTCCCCGCCGTGAACAGCGCGCTCCCCGGGTAGAGGCTCTCGTAGCGGTTGAGGAGCTCGATGCTGAACGGGTCTTCGACACCGCGGTAGTAGTCGAGGCATCCGTAGAGGCCCTCGACCTGGTCGGCCGGCACCAGGTTCAGGAAGTTCTCGTCGAAGTAGGTGCACACGATGTGCCCACCCCGAGCGGTGAAGCCCGCGCGGTGCAGCTGCTCGAGGAACGGCGTCAGTCCGGGCGGCACGATCGTGTTGAACACGACGTCGGCACCGCTCGCCATGATGTCCGCGACC
>DATBBL010000092.1:0-5478 GCA_036271015.1 Acidimicrobiia bacterium | reverse complement strand
CCTTCCCGCGGCACCGGTGTGCAACGGCGCCACCGTCACCACGCTCCCGCACCTCACCGAACGCGCGCTGTTCCGGCCCAACCCCCGGGGCGGCTTCCCGCACCCGCGGTCACCGTTCCGCTCGACCGCGACGTCGGAGCTGCCGGTTGCGTCCGCCCCCCGGCTCGGAGAGCATGCCGACGGGTCGGAGCGCGAGCACGACACGACCGCCGCGCCCGGGTCCACGACGGGCGCGACGTTGCCGCTCGACGGCGTGCGGGTCCTCGACCTCACCGCCTTCTGGGCCGGTCCGTTCGCGACGCAGTACCTCGCGACGCTGGGCGCCGACGTGATCAAGGTCGAGTCCGTCCAGCGCCCCGACCCGATCCGGTTCAACGTCACCGTGCCGCGCACCGAGGACCAGTGGTTCGAGCAGGGCTACCTCCATCTCTCGGTGAACCTCGGCAAGCGCGGCATCACCCTCGATCTCGCCGACGAGCGGGGACGCGAGCTCTTCCTCCGGCTGGTCGCGACCGCCGACGTCGTCGTCGAGAACTTCACACCCCGGGTGATCGAGCACCACCGACTGGCGTACGACGACCTGCGCGCGGTCCGGGAGGACATCGTCCTCCTGCGCATGCCCGGGTGGGGACTCGAGGGCCCTTGGCGCGACCGCCCCGGCTTCGCGTCGACGATGGAGCAGGCGTCCGGGATGGCCTGGGTCACGGGCTACGTCGACGGGCCACCGCTCCCTCCGGGGATCTGCGACCCGATCGCCGGCGCGCACGGCGCGTTCGCGGTGCTCGCCGCGCTCGAGCACCGGCGCGCCACCGGCGAGGGTCAGCAGGTCGAGCTGGCGATGATCGACATGGCCACGAACGTCGCCGCCGAGCAGATCGTCGAGTTCGCCGCGTACGGCAACGTGATGGCGCGCACCGGGAACCGCGGACCGGCGGCCGCACCGCAGGGTGTGTACCGGTGCGCGGGTGACGACGCGTGGATCGCGGTGGCGGTCGGCACCGATGCCGAGTGGCGGGCGCTCTGTGAGGTGCTGGGACGCCCCGATCTCGCGCTCGATCCGTCGCTCGCCCACGCCGACGGGCGGCGGGCCGCGCACGATCGTCTCGACGAGCACCTCGGGTCGTGGTGCGCCGGACGCTCCCGGGACGACGCGCTGGTGGCTCTGCGCGACGCGACCGTGCCGGCCGAGCCGGTGGTCTCCGCGTACGACGCCGACCAGGACCGGCAGATGCTCGCGCGCGACTTCTGGCAGTCGCTCGACCATCCCGTTGTCGGCGCGCAGACCTACCCGGGATGGCCGATGCGCCTGGAGAGCACGCCGGAGCGTTGGTACCGGTCACCCGCGCCGCTCCTGGGTCAGCACAACGAAGAGGTGCTCGGCAAGGAGCTGGGCCTCGGCGCCGAGGAGCTCGACGACCTGCGGGCAGCACACGTCATCGGCGATCGGCCGCTGCATGCCTGACGACGAGCGCGCCGCGACCGGCCCGCTGCGGGGCATCCGCATCCTCGAGTTGGCGGGGATCGGTCCCGGACCGTTCGCGGCGATGGTGCTCGCCGACCTCGGCGCCGACGTGGTGCGGGTCGATCGTCCGAGCGACTCCGGTGCGGACTCCGGTGCCCCGCCCGACCCGTTGGCGCGTGGGCGGCGGTCCGTGGTCGTGGACCTGAAGCGGCGCGAGGGCGTCGAGGTGGTGCTGCGTCTCGTCGAGTCGAGCGACGCGCTGATCGAAGGGTTCCGGCCCGGTGTCGCGGAGCGACTCGGGTTCGGCCCGGACGTCTGCCTGCACCGCAACCCGGGTCTGGTCTACGGACGGATGACCGGGTGGGGGCAGACGGGGCCGTACGGGCCGCGTGCCGGACACGACATCAACTACATCGCGCTCGCCGGTGCGCTCGAGCCGATCGGACGGGCCGGGCAACCGCCGACGTTGCCGTTGAACCTGGTCGGCGACTTCGGTGGCGGTGGGATGCTGCTCGCACTCGGGATCGCGTGCGCCCTGGTCGAGCGGGCGTCGAGCGGCGAAGGGCAGGTGATCGACGCCGCGATCGTCGACGGTGCCGCGCTGCTCACGACGCTCTTCCACTCCATTCCGCTCGGGCCGCGCGGTACGAACGCGCTCGACGGGGGCGCGCCCCACTACGACGTGTACGAATGCGCTGACGGGAAGTACGTCTCGGTCGGCGCGGTCGAACCGCAGTTCTACGCGGAGCTCCGCCGGGTCCTGGAGCTCGACGGGCCGACCTGGGACGCGCAGCGCGACCGGGCGAGCTGGCCCGACCGCAAGACCGAGCTGGCGGCCGTCTTCCGGACGCGCACCCGCCAGGAGTGGTGCGAGCGCTTCGAGGGCGTCGACGCGTGCTTCGCGCCGGTGCTGTCGCTCGCGGAGGCTCCGCAGCACGTCCACAACGTCGCGCGGGGCAGCTTCGTGGAGCGCGACGGTGTCGTGCAGCCGAGCCCCGCGCCGCGCTTCAGCCGCACGCCCGGCGCACTCGGTCGCCCCCCGGTCCCGCCCGGCGCCCACACCGACGAGGTGCTCGCCGAGCGCGGCTTCGGGAGCGACGACCTTCGCCGGCTGCACGGCGCGGGAGTTGTTCGTTGACGTGGAGCACCGATCTCGATCTCTGGAGAGGCTGATGACGAAGCTCGATTCCGCCTTCGCGCTCGAAGAGAAGCACGGCCTCGTGGCGGTGCCCGGCGCGCGCTACTACTCGCGCGAGTTCTTCGACCTCGAGATCGAGAAGCTGTGGCCGCGCGTCTGGCAGGTCGCGTGCCGCGAGGAAGAAATCCCGAACCCGGGCGACTTCCTCGAGTACACGATCGGCGACCAGTCGATCTTCGTCGTCCGTCGCGACGAGGAGACGATCCGGGCGTACTTCAATGCGTGCCCGCACCGGGGCACGCGCCTCGCGGTCGGCGTCGGCAAGTTCGGCACCGCGCAGATCCGGTGCCGGTACCACGCGTGGCGGTGGAACCTCGACGGCGAGATCGTCGAGATCGTCGACCGTCACGACTATCCCGAGACGCTGACCGACGACGACGTGTGCCTCGGCGAGGTGCAGGTCGGTCGATGGGGTGGCTTCGTCTTCGTGAACATGCATCCCGGCTGCGAATCGCTCGAGTCCTTCCTGGGCGACATCCCGGAGCGCTACGCGCCGTACCGGTTCGACCAGATGCGGTTCCGCTCGTACCGCACGATCCTCTTCGACTGCAACTGGAAGACCGCGGTCGACTCCTTCAACGAGGGCTACCACCCGCAGGGGTTGCATCCGCAGATGCTCACCTGGTTCGACGACTCGATGTTCGTCTACGAGCAGATCGGTCAGCACAGCGCCTACCGCCAGCGCGAGCGGCGCCGGGAGATGGGGCCCAGCCCACGACTCGGACTCGCCCGCGGCGACTACGACGAGAGCGCGCTGCTCGCCGAACGCGTCGAGGCGATGAAGGGACTGTTCACCCGGGCCGATCAGGCCGTCCTCACCGACCTCAAGGAACACGGACCCCCGCCCGGGAAGACCGCGATGCAGGTGTTCGACGATCTGCGCATCAAGGCGATGCGCGACCGTGGGTACGACACGACCGGTATCACCGAGGACGAGCTGCTGATCAGCGGCACGATCCATCTCTTCCCCAACCTGGTCGGGCCGATCAACCACGGGAACGCGACGCTGTACCGGCTCCGGCCGTACGGTTCCGATCCCGAGCGAACGGTCATGGACTACTGGGCGCTCGAGTGGCTGCCGGCGGGCGCCGAGGCGCCGCCGGTCGAGCGGAAGTCCTACGAGGACTGGACGACGAAGGACTGGGGTCTCATCAACAACCAGGACTTCGCCATGTTCGCCGACGTCGCCAGCGGGCAGCACTCGCGAGGGTTTCGCGGCGCGCTGTGCAATCCGGTGCAAGAGGCGAACCTCATCCACCACCAACGCGTCCTCGACCGGTATCTCGGCACATGACGAGCCGGGTCGCGTTGGTCAGTGGGTCAGGGCGCGGCATCGGACGGGCCATCGCCCGAGCGCTCGCCGAGGATGGAGTGAGCGTCGCAGTGAATTACGTGAAGCGCGACGAGCCCGCCAACGAGCTCGTCGAGGAGATCCGCGGACGCGGTGGCACCGCGGTCGCGTACCGCGCGTCGGTGAGCGACCCCGACGAGTGCCGCGAGATGGTCACGTCGATCGGGCACGACCTCGGCGACGTCGACATCCTCGTCAACAACGCGGGCGTGTCGAACCGCCCTGCGCTCGTCGCGACGACGGAGCTCGACGATCTGGCTCGGGTGATGGCGACCTCCGCCTATGGCTCCTATCACCTGTCGCAGCTCGTGCTACCCGGCATGCGCGAGCGGTCGCGCGGGCACATCGTGATGATCTCGAGCCAGTCGGCCGTGCAGCACCATCCGTACGGCGCGCCGTACAACATGGCCAAGGCCGCGCAGGAGGCGCTGGGCTTCACGCTCGCCCACGAGGAAGCAAAGCACGGGATCCGGGTCAACATCGTGGTGCCCGGTCTGACCAACACCGACCTCGGACAGAAGGTCGCCAAGGGGTCACGCGTCGACGACATCCACGAGCTGAACCACCGCGTCGCGCTCGGCCGTGTCACCGAACCCGAGGACGTCGCACAGGCCGTCCGCTTCCTCGTGTCGGACGCTGCCGACCAGATCACCGGTCAGCGGCTCGTCGTCGACGGCGGGGGCTTCAGCTGATGGCGCGGTCCTTCGCCCCGATCATCCCGGGGGTGCTCCCGTGACCACCGATCCGCGCACCGAGGCGACGAACTTCGATCACTGGAGCGGCGAGCTCGCCGTGGATCCGTATCCGACCCTCGGTCGACTCCGCGACGCGTGTCCCGTCGCGCGCAGCGAGCAGAGCGACGGGTTCTGGCTCTTCACCCGATTTGACGACGTCGGTGCCGCATTGAAGGATCACGACACGTTCTCGTCCACCACGATCTCGATTCCGCGGCGCACCAACGACTTCCTCCCCGTGCCGCCCCTCGACCAGGACCCACCCGCACACACGCGGTACCGGCAGATGCTGCTGCCGTTCTTCACGCCCCAGCGCACGGCGCTCTTGGAGCCGGTGGCCCGGGAGACGGCGCGGAGCTGCGCCGCCGACGTGGCGGCGAAGGGTGGATGCGAGGGCATGGCGCTGTGGCACCTCGACGCGCAACGAGAGCTGCGCCGCCGGCCCGAGTTGCTGGGCACCGCGGTCGAGGAGTTCCTCCGGGCGTACAGCCCGGTGTCGATCGCGCTGATCGTCACCACCGAGGTGACCGTCGGCGAGTGCCCGATCGCCCGCGACGACATGGTCCTCCTGTCGCTGCCGTCGGCCAACCGCGACGGACCGCAAGTACGAGGACGCGGACAAGATCGTGCTCGACCGCGCCATCAATCCGCACGTCGCGTTCGGGCTGGGCGTCCACCGGTGCCTCGGCGCGCACATCGCGCGGATGGAGCTCCGGGTGGGGCTCGAGGAGTT
>DATBBL010000091.1:0-9149 GCA_036271015.1 Acidimicrobiia bacterium | reverse complement strand
CGAAGCTCATGTAGTCGAGGCCGGGAATCGTCGGGCCGATCGACGCGAGCGCGGGTGCGATCACGAGCGCGAACAGGATCGGCGTCAGCAAGGGGACGACCAGCTCCCGCGGTGTGCGGGCGCTGAGCGCGAGCCGGCGGCGCGTGAGCGTTGTGAATGCGGACAGCATGCCGGTCACGTTCCGGCGTTCGCCGCGGACGGTCGCTGGGGTGAGGGTCGCGGTTGGGGCGGTCATGGATCCTCCTTTGCTGAGGGGGAGCTGTCTCAGGCGGCGAGGGTGTCGCCGGTGAGGCGCAGGTAGACGTCGTCGAGCGTCGGTGGCCGGGTGCTGGTCGCGGTGGCGGCGAGACCGCTCTCGCGTACCGCGGTGAGCACGTCGTCAGCCGACCGCCCACGCACCGGGATCGTCAGCGTCGCGCCGACCGCGAACGAGTCGTCGCCGGCGACGCCGTGGTTGCGCAGACGCGCGAGTGCGGCGGTCGGATCGGTGTCGACGCGGAGCTCAAGAACCTGGTCACCGAGCGCGGCGAGGAGGGTGACCGGTCGATCGAGCGCGACGATCCGTCCGGCGTGCATGATTCCGACGCGGTCGCAGAGGCGCTCGGCCTCGTCCAGGTAGTGCGTGGTGAGCAGCACGGTCGCGCCGAAGCGAGCGCGCAATCCGGCGATGACGTCGATGAGCTCGTACCGGATGCGCGGATCGAGTCCGACGGTGGGTTCGTCGAGGAACAGCACCCGTGGTTCGGAGACGAGCGCGCGCGCGATCTCGAGCCGTCGGCGCTGGCCCCCGCTGTAGGTCGCGACGGGACGGTCGAGCAGGTCGGCGAGGTCGAAGCTGTCGGCGAGCTCCTCGATACGCCGGCTTGCGTCGTCGGCGTTGACGCCCCAGAGCCGCGCGTGAATGGCGAAGTTGCGGCGACCGGTGAGGGCCCGGTCGACGACCGGGTCTTGGAACACGACCGCGCTGTCGGCGCGGGCCGCGATCGCCTCCGTCGCCACGTCGCGTCCGTACAAGTGCGCCGAGCCCGACGTCGGCCTGACCGTCGTCGTCAACATGGCGACCGTCGTCGATTTGCCCGCGCCGTTCGGTCCGAGCAACCCGAAGACCTCGCCGGCGGCTACGTCGAAGTCAATTCCTTTCACCGCCTCGACGCCGCCCGCCCAGGTCTTGCTCAGGCCGCGCACGCTGATTGCCGGTGGGTTCGTGTCGTTGTGATCCATGGCGGTAGCGACGACGCAGGCGCCGGAAACGTGACGTGGTGATCCGACGTCACGTTCCGGCCCGCTACATCGTCGAGAGAGGAGGCACTACGTTCGGCCGAGGAGTTGAACCGCCATGGATCAGGAAGCCGCCGCTCTGCAATCTCCTAAGGACTCTGACCCGCGCTTCGAGCTCGTATGGCGCGATGACCGCGACCGGATGCTGGGTCTTGCCCGGCGCATGCTCGGAGACGCCATCGAAGCGGAAGACGTCGTGCAGGACGCGTTCGGCCGCCTAGCCCGCGTTGACCTCGACGAGCTCCAAGACGTTCAGGGCTGGCTCGCGGTGGTCGTGCGTCGGCTGTGCCTCGACCGCATCCGCTCCGCCCGCTTCCGCCACGAGTCCACCACCCTCAGCTCGTTGCCCGACGGCGTCATCTCCCTCCCACCGGAACTCGCCGCCGACCCCGCCGATCGCGTCACACTCGACGACCAGGTCCAGCTCGCACTCGCGGTCGTGCTCGACCGGCTCTCTCCCGCGGAACGCACCGCGTTCGTCCTGCACGACATCTTCGGGTTCCCCTACGCGGCAGTCGGGGAGACCGTCGGACGCTCGACCGCCGCCTGCCGTCAGCTCGCGAGCCGGGCACGCCGTGCCATCCGAGAGGGCGCCGATGGGAGACGCGACGACGTCAGCCGGGCCGACATCGAGGACGAGCAGCACCGCGCCGTCTCGGAACGATTCATCGAGGCCTGCGCCGGCGGTGACATCAGCGCGCTCATGCAGGTCCTCGACCCCGACGTGGTCGGCGAGGCGACGATCTTCGGCTTCGGGCCGTTGCTGACGTCAGCGGGACGCCCGGTCATCGCGCAGCGTCTCCTCGGCCTGTTCGGACCCGGCACCGAAAGCGTGCTCATTCCCATGACAGTGGAACGCCAACCCGGCGTCATCGCCTTCGTGCACCGGCGCGTCGCGGCGGTCGTGCGGTTCGAGACCGAGAACGGCCTGATCCGCGACATCCGAGCGCTCGTCCTCCCGCCGGGCGCCTAGCTTGTTCATCTCTGTCTACTGGCAACACAGGTTCGGGCACATGACTGCGCCGCGAGCCGACACACCTTGCACGAAGCGATGTCTCTCGATCGCATCCCGAAACGATCTCGCACCGCGCCGGTTATGACGGCTCGGGCTCGCATGCCCCCCAGAGGCCGACGTGCCGGGCACGGGCGTTCAGCTCGTCGTCGAGCATGTCGCGTGCGTGCGCGTGGTTGGGTTCGATCACGAGCAGCCGCGCGTAGCCCTTCCGGAGCAGCTCCTCCTCGAAGTTGGCGCCGTGCAGGTAGACGTAGGCGAGACGGCGGCCGTAGACGTCGTGGCGCTCGACGTCGTCCTCCAGCCGCACGAGCTGCCCGAACAGCCGCGACGCGGTGTACGCCGACGCCTCCGGTCCGTAGCACTGCACCGGCTTGCGGGGATGGTGCGTCTCGGGCGTGTCGACGCCGAGGAGGCGGATCGTCTCGGGCCCGCCGTCGCGCTGCACCACCACGGTGTCGCCGTCGAGCACCTGTACGACTCGGTATTGCCGGGAGACCGCACCTCGCGTCTCACCGAACCACCACCCCAGCACCGAGGCGGCGGTCAACACGGAGACCACGACCACGGCCCGGGAGCGGACCATGCCGTGACCCTACCGGTGGGGTGTGACGCGGAACCAGGGTGTCATCGGTCCCGGGAGGGCGCGCCGGTAACGTGTCCCAGCCATGTCGCGACGCACCCGGTGGATCCTGCTGGTCCTGATCGTCGCGCTCGTGGGAGGAGCGATCGCCCTCGTCGTGGTCGAGCGGCCGAAGCTCGACGACGCGCGGTCCGCGGTCGACGCGCGGTGGAAGCCGCTGCGAGCCCCCGACCAGCTGGTGGCCCGGTACCAGGCATTGGCCGGCGCCCTGGGTGCGTTCGACGCCGCCGGGGGCGCCGGTCGGGGCGTGTCGAAGGACCTGCACGCCGCCCTCACCACCTGGCAGCGCGCGCTGCGCAACGGCAGCGCCGCGGCCCAGGTCGAGGCGGCCAACGCGGTCGAGGCCCAGGGCACCCGGTTGGTCGCGAACGCACTCGGCTCGCAGCGCATCCGGGGCATCACCGACGTGACCAGCGCCCTCACCACGTTCGCCACCACCCGCCCGAACGAGACGCTGGTCCGCGGCTACAACACCGCGGTCGATCGGTACGAGGACGAGCGCACCGGTGCGCTGCAGCAACCGGTCGCCCGCGTCCTCGGGTACGACGCCCGCCCGGTGCTCGCGCTCGGCCGCGGCTCCTGAGCACCCGCGCTCCATCGAGCAGGTTGACCGGCCCCGGTGCGACGCCATTGTCGCCCGTGGGCCGGACAGCTTCGGCAGCCCCTAGAGCAGCTGCCGGGTCGAGGGCCCGATCGGCGCGGGGAGGAGCGTCTCCCCCATCAGCCAGGTGTCGACCCCGGCGGCGCACGAACGTCCCTCGGCGATCGCCCAGACGATGAGGCTCTGCCCCCGTCCCATGTCGCCGCACGCGAACACGCCCGGCTCGTTGGTCATGAACGCGGGGTCGCGCGCCACGTTCCCGCGCGCGTCGAGCTCGACTCCGAGCTGCTGGAGCAGGCCTTCCTGCTCCGGACCGAGAAAGCCCATGGCCAGCAGGACGAGCTCGCAGGGCAGCTCGAAGTCGGTTCCCTCGATCCTCTCGAACCTTCCGTCGACCATCTCGACCTCGTGCGCGCGCAGCGCGCGGACGTTGCCGTCGTCGTCGGCGAGGAAGCACTCGGTGTTGACGCTGTAGATGCGTTCCCCGCCTTCTTCATGGGCGGACGACACGCGGAAGACGTTCGACCAGGTGGGCCACGGATTGCTCGGTGCCCGGGTGTCGGGCGGGCGGGGCAGAATCTCGAACTGGTGCACCGACACCGCGCCCTGGCGGTGCGACGTGCCCAGGCAGTCGGCGCCGGTGTCACCGCCGCCGATGATCACCACGCGCTTGCCCTCGGCGGTGATGGGCGGTGCGTCGATGTCGCCCTGCTGCACCCGGTTGCCCCACGGCAGGAACTCCATCGCCTGGTGAATGCCACCGTGCTCACGACCGGCGATCGGAAGGTCGCGCCACGCGGTCGCGCCGCCGGCGAGGACGATGGCATCGAAGTCCTCGCGCAGCTGCTCCGCCCCGATGTCGACGCCGACGTTCACGTTCACCCGGAACTCGGTGCCCTCGGCGCGCATCTGCGCGAGCCGCCGGTCGAGGTGGCGCTTCTCCATCTTGAACTCGGGGATCCCGTAGCGCAGGAGCCCGCCGACGCGGTCGGCCCGCTCGAACACGACGACGGTGTGCCCGGCGCGCGTCAGTTGCTGCGCCGCGGCGAGGCCGGCGGGGCCCGAGCCCACGACCGCGACCTTGCGCCCGGTCCGGGCGGTCGGCACGACGGGCGCGATCCACCCCTCCGCCCACGCACGTTCGACGATCTCGACCTCGACCTGCTTGATGGTGACCGGGTCCTGGCTGATGCCGAGCACGCAGGCGGCTTCGCACGGTGCCGGGCAGAGCCGCCCGGTGAACTCGGGGAAGTTGTTGGTGGCGTGGAGCCGCTCGATCGCGTCGCGCCAGTGGTCGCGGTAGACGAGGTCGTTCCAGTCAGGGATCAGGTTCCCGAGGGGGCAGCCGTTGTTGCAGAACGGGATGCCGCAGTCCATGCAGCGCCCGGCCTGGATCGCGAGCTTGTCCGGTGGGAAGGGCTCGTAGACCTCCTGCCAGTCGCGCAACCGCACCGGTACCGGCCGGCGGGTCGGGGTCTCGCGCGACCACTTCAGGAACCCGGTGAGCTCACCCATGCGCGGATTCCATCACCTTGACGTCGGTCTCCTCCGGCGACAGGCCGAGACGCTCGGCCTCGCGCAGCACCGCGAGCACGCGTCGGTAGTCCTTCGGCATGACCTTGCAGAACGCCTCGACTTCGCTCTCCCAGCCATCGAGCAGCCGCGCCGCGACCTTGGAGCCGGTGGCCTCCTTGTGGCGCTCCACGGTGACCCGCAGCCACTCGCGGTCGTCCTCGTCGAGCGGCTCGAGCTCCACCATCTCGTAATTGACGAGCGCGGGGAACGTGTCGTTCGGGTCGTACACGAACGCGACGCCGCCCGACATGCCGGCGGCGAAGTTGCGGCCGGTCGGGCCGAGCACCACGACCCGCCCGCCCGTCATGTACTCGCAGCCGTGGTCACCGACGCCCTCGACCACCGCGGTGGCGCCGGAGTTCCGCACGCAGAACCGCTCCCCCACCACGCCGCGGAAGTAGGCCTCCCCGCTGGTGGCGCCGTAGAGCGCGACATTGCCGGCGATGATGTTCTCCTCGGCGGCGAACTGCGCCTCGCGGTCGGGGAAGCACGCGAGCTTGCCGCCCGAGAGGCCCTTGCCGGTGTAGTCGTTGGCGTCGCCTTCGAGCCGCAGCGTGATGCCGCGGGGTATGAACGCCCCGAAGCTCTGACCCGCCGACCCCCGCAGGTGGACGGTGATGGTGTCGTCGGGCAGGCCGTCGGCACCCCAATTCCGCGTGACCGTGGAGCCCAGCATGGTGCCGACGGTCCGGTTCACGTTGCGGATCGGCGCCTCGATCTCGAGCCGCTCGCCCCGCTCGAGCGCGGAGCTGGCCGCCGCGATCAGGTCCTGGTCGAGCGCGCGGTCGAGCCCGTGGTCCTGCGCCTTCGTGCAGTACCGGTCCTGGCCGTCGTACGGGTTCTCGGCCACGGTCAGGATGGGCGTGAGGTCGAGACCGTGCGCCTTCCAGTGGTCGATCGCGGCGCGCGTGTCGAGCACCTCGGCGTGGCCGACGGCCTCGGCGATCGAACGGAAGCCCAGCGCGGCGAGGTACTCGCGGACCTCCTCGGCGATGAACTCGAAGAAGTTGACGACGAATTCGGGCCTGCCGGTGAATCGCTTGCGCAGCTCCGGGTTCTGGGTGGCGATGCCGACCGGGCAGGTGTCGAGGTGGCAGACGCGCATCATCACGCACCCGCTCACCACGAGCGGCGCGGTGGCGAAGCCGAACTCCTCGGCCCCGAGGAGCGCCGCGATCACGACGTCGCGTCCGGTCTTCAGCTGCCCGTCGCACTGCACGACGATGCGGTCGCGCAGGCCGTTGCGTACGAGCGTCTGCTGCGTCTCCGCGATGCCGAGCTCCCACGGCGCGCCCGCGTGCTTGAGCGACGTGAGCGGGGCGGCGCCGGTGCCGCCGTCGTGCCCGGAGATGAGCACGACGTCGGAGTGCGCCTTGGCCACACCGGCGGCGACGGTGCCCACCCCGACCTGCGCGACCAGCTTCACGTGCACACGCGCGAGGGGGTTGCCGTTCTTGAGGTCGTGGATGAGCTGCTTGATGTCCTCGATCGAGTAGATGTCGTGGTGTGGTGGCGGGCTGATGAGCCCCACCCCGGGCGTCGAGTGCCGGGTCTTGGCGATCCACGGGTAGACCTTCGCCCCCGGCAGCTGTCCGCCCTCACCGGGCTTGGCGCCCTGCGCCATCTTGATCTGCAGGTCGTCGGCGTTCACGAGGTACTCGGACGTCACGCCGAAGCGCCCCGACGCCACCTGCTTGATCGCCGATCGGCGCAGGTCGCCGTTCTCGTCCGGGGTGTAGCGGTCGGCGTCCTCCCCACCCTCCCCGGTGTTCGACTTCCCACCGATGCGGTTCATGGCGATGGCCAGGTTCTCGTGCGCCTCCTTGGAGATGGAGCCGTACGACATCGCACCGGTGGCGAAGCGCTTGACGATCTCGCTGACCGGCTCGACCTCGTCGATGGGCACCGGCGGGCGCGCGCCCTCACGCAGCGCGAACAGCCCGCGCAGGGTGGCCAGACGGGTCGATTGCGAGTCGACCAGCGTCGTGTACTCCTTGTAGACGTCGTAGCGGCGGGCGCGGGTCGCGTGCTGCAGCTTGAACACCGTCTCCGGGTTGAAGAGGTGGTACTCACCCTCGCGCCGCCACTGGTACTCGCCGCCGAGCTCGAGGTCGCGGTGGGCGCGCTCGTCGGGCCGCTCGGCGTAGGCGACCGCGTGTCGCTTGGCGACCTCCATCGCGATCTCGTCGAGACCGATGCCGCCAAGGCGGGAGACGGTGCCGGTGAAGTACTCGTCGACCAGCTCCTGGCTGAGCCCGATCGCCTCGAACACCTGCGCGCCGCAGTAGGACGCGACGGTGGAGATGCCCATCTTCGACATCACCTTGAGCACGCCCTTGCCGGCGGCCTTGATGTAGTTCTTGATCGCGACCTTCGGGTCCATCCCACCGAGGCCGTGGAGCTCGGCGGCGATGAGGTCCTCGATCGACTCGAACGCCAGGTACGGGTTGATGGCGCCGGCGCCGTAGCCCACGAGCAGCGCCATGTGGTGCACCTCGCGGGCGTCGCCGGCTTCGACGACCAGCCCGACCTTGGTGCGGCTCCGCTCCCGGATCAGGTGGTGGTGCACCGCAGAGGTGAGGAGCAGCGACGGGATCGGGGCCCACTCGGCGCTGGAGTCGCGATCGGAGAGGACGAGGATGCGTTTGCCCTCGGCGATCGCCGCCGACGCCTCGGCCCGTACGCGGTCGAGCGCTTCACGCAGCGCGCGGCCACCGCCCGCGACCTGGTAGAGCCCCGACAGCACCACGGCCGCGAACTCCGGCCGGTCACCGTCGCGGTGGATGTGGATGAGCTTGGCCAGCTCGTCGTTGTCGATCACCGGGAACGGCAGCTCCACCTGCACGCACGACTCCGGACCCGGTTCGAGCAGGTTCCCCTCGGCGCCGATGGTGGACGAGAGGGAGGTGACGAGCTCCTCACGGATGGCGTCGAGCGGCGGGTTGGTGACCTGCGCGAACAGCTGCGCGAAGTAGTCGAACAGGAGGCGCGAGCGCTCGGACAGCACCGCGATCGGGGTGTCGGTGCCCATGGAGCCCAGCGCCTCGCCCCCGGTGCGGGCCATCGGCGCCACCAGCAGCTTGAGCTCCTCGTGGGTGTACCCGAAGGTCTCCTGTCGGCGCAGGACGGACTCGTGGCTCGGGACGACGTGCACGCGGTCGGGCAACGCGTGCAGGTGCACGAGGCCCTGCTCGAGCCACTCGCCGTACGGGCGCGCGCTCCAGAGCTCCTGCTTGAGCTCGCGGTCGCCCACGATCCGGCCCTTAGCGGTGTCGACGAGGAACATGCGCCCGGGTTGCAGGCGGCCCTTCTGCACGACGCGCGCGGGGTCGACGTCGACGACGCCGGCCTCGCTGGCCATGATCACGCGGTCGTCGTCGGTGACCCAGTACCGGCTCGGGCGCAACCCGTTGCGGTCGAGCACCGCACCGACGACGGTGCCGTCGGTGAAGGTGATCGACGCGGGGCCGTCCCAGGGCTCCATGAGCGAGGCGTGGTACCGGTAGAAGGCGCGCTCCTCGGCGGCCATGGTCGCGTGGTTCTCCCACGCGCCCGGGATCATCATGAGGGCCGCGTGCCAGATGGGGCGGCCGGCGAGGTGCAGCAGCTCGAGGCACTCGTCGAAGGTCGCGGTGTCGGACGCGCCGGGCGTCGTGATCGGGAAGGCACGCTCGAGCCGCGGGATCAGCGGGGTCGACATCAGCGCCTCGCGGGCGCGCATCCAGTTGCGGTTGCCCTGCACGGTGTTGATCTCGCCGTTGTGGGCGAGGTACCGGTACGGGTGCGCGAGCGGCCACGACGGGAACGTGTTGGTGGAGAAGCGGCTGTGCACCAGCGCCAGCGCGGACTCGACCCGGTCGTCGGCGAGGTCGGGGAAGAACTCCGGGAGCTGGGGCGTCGTGAGCATGCCCTTGTAGACGAGGGTGCGACTCGACAGCGACGGGAAGTAGACCGGCTGCTCCGACGAGCCGCCCTCCTCCACCGTGCCCATGCCGGCGAGCTCGTGCTCGCAACGCTTGCGCACCACGAACAGCTTGCGG
>DATBBL010000090.1:0-7689 GCA_036271015.1 Acidimicrobiia bacterium | reverse complement strand
CGCGCATCTCCCACGTCTCGTCGCCGTTGAACACGATGGCTCGGCTCACGAAAGGACCTCCTCGAGGATGGCGGTGGCCCGGTCCACGGCTCGCCGCAGCGCGGCGGCATGACCCTCGGCTTCGATCTTGGGCCCGACCTGCTCGAGCTCGAACGCGCCGGAGTACCCGGCGTCGAGCGCGGCTTCGAAGAACGCTCGGATGGGAACGTCACCGTCGCCGGGCACCGCGCGGCCACCCGGGGAGGGCTGGCTCGACGTGCCGAAGATGGCGTCGGCAAACTGCACCGCCGCGATGCGCGCACCGGATCGCCGCACCGTAGCCTCGTAGTCCCGCTCCATCCAGCAGTTGCCCAGGTCCGCGATCACGTCGATACCGGCGCGTTCGGCGACCTCGGCGCCGTCGCGGAGCGTGTGGACGTAGGACACGTCGGTCCGCAACGACGGCTCGATGGCGAGCCGCACACCGCGGGACGCGGCATGGGCGGCGCACGGCGCCACCGCCTCGGCCAGCGACGCGGTCAGCTCATCGAACGTACGCCCATCGCGCCTCCCCGGCGTGAAGTAGGTGCACCCGCCGATCACGGCCGCGAGGTCGATGGCTTCGTTCATGGTTGCCCGGTTGGCGTCCCACGTCTCCGGTGCGCCGAGGTCGAACATGCTCGTGATCAGGGTCGTCGCCACGATCGAGCGTTCTTTCAGGTCGGCGACGGCCGCGTCGCGCCCGTGCTGATCGAGCTTGGCGGTGATCACGCCGACCCGGTGCACGTCGAGCTCGTCCCACAGCCCGAGCTCCTCGGCGAACGGCAGTGGATACGTGCACATCTCGCTCACGGAGAGGCGCGGGTGCGTCATGCGAGCACCGCCGTCGTGTCACGGATCTCGGCCTCGAGCCACCGCACTTCGCTGAAATTCTCCCGGCCGCTCGCCGCGAGGAGCTGCTGGAGGGCACCGAGCTTCACCTGCAACGCGTCCTTCGCGCTCGGGTCCTCGGCCAGCACCATGTCGGTGAAGTGCAACGCGTGCAGGGGTCGACCGGCGTCGAGGTGGGCTCGGGCGCGTTCCGTGAGCACCGTGGTCCCCCCGGCGAGCTCGGTGAGCTCGGACCAGAGGTCCGAGGGCGGGACGTCGTAGAGCTCGGTGGTGGATTCGTAGCGGAACCAGCCGAGGTGCTCCTCCCAGATCGCACGGACGATCCACGGCGTCTTGCCGTGACCCTGGGGGATGTCGAGCTCGGGAGGGAGCGTGATCTGGCCCATCAGCGTCCAGAGGTCCACACCCGCGTTCATGCCCTCGATGGTGCGATCGCGGAGGTACTCGGTGGCGTCGCGGATCTGCTTCACCCGGCGGTGGATCTGCTCGGCGCCGCGGATCGGGTCGGCGTGACCGGTGATGAGGACCTCGGGCTCCAACGCGAGGAGCCGGTCGAGGGAGTGGAGGTAGAGGATGGCGCTCCGATACTTGTCGCCGCGCAGCGTGTACAGGTTGGGCACGTGACCGAACAGCGGGCCCATGAGGTTCCCCGTGAACACGGTGCGGGTTTCGGGCAGCCACACCACCAACGAGTCGGTCGTCTCGCCCCCTGGCGTCGAGTACAGCTCGAAGCGGCGGTCGCCCACCGTGAACGCATGGCTGTCGAAGAAGGTGGTGGTGACCACCGGCTCGGGTGGCTGGTAGGAGCGGTCGACGTTGTTGGTGAGGTCCTGGGACCAGAGCTTTCCTGTTCGGCTGGTGAAGGCCGGCTGCAGGCGCCGCCAGTACTCGCGCACATCGGCATGGTTCGCGTGGGCGATCGTCTCGACGCCCGGCCCGGTGAGCTGCGACCAACCGCCGACGTGGTCGGCGTGGCCCTGGGTGAACACGATCACCCGCAGCGGGTTGCTGCTGACCGCTCCGAACCGTCGCTTGATCTCCTCCGCCTCGTAGTACATGCCGGAATTGATCAGGACGTCGCCGTCGGTCGTGGTCACCAGGTAGCTGTTGGAGATGCCCTTGGACATGAAGATGCCGTCGCCGAGCGGGACGGCATCCTGCACTCCCTCCCCTTCCTTGACGATCAGCGCGTTGAGCGGCTGCTTCACGGGCGGTCCTTCCGGCCTTCGGATCTGATGTCGAACTCGTCGGTGTAGAACGCGAACCGGTCGCGCAGCTCGTAAGCCTTCAGCCCGAAGTCGCCTTCCAGGTCGTAGACGACGCGGCCGTCCTTGCCCCGAGGGTGGGCCGCCATGTAGCCCTCGACATCGGCGATGCTCTCGTCGCTCACCGGCAGACCGGCACGCTCGAGCACGCCGGCCGCCGCCTTGACGTCGTCGGTGACCACGTCGGCGAACATCACCTCGACCAGCTGGCCCTCGGGGACCAGGTGCCGGTCGCGGACATAGCTGCGCAACATCCGCTCGATGCGGTCGACCCAGTACTCGACGTGCGCGTCGATGTCCGGCTGCTTCTGGCTGCTCTTCAACGCGATGCCGCGCATCGTGAGCAACGACTGGAGGGTGGCGACGGGGTCGCGGTGGATCATGACGATCGTCGCATCCGGATACGCGGCGAGCAGCGGGCCGAGCTGCTCGCTGTGCTGGTTCGACTTCAACATCCATCGCTCATCGCCCGGGAACTGATGGGCGATGACCTTCAGCACGTCGCGCATGTACCGGTAGTGCGGCGTCTGATCGTGGCTCAGGTAGTGGTCGCGGAAGCCCGGTGCCCTCGCCATCCACTCCCATTGGTAGCTGGCGAAGTCCGGGATCTGCAGCTCGTTCTCGCCGCACGCGTGGTCCGGGGAGTGCTCGTGCATCGCGGCCATGATCCGGTTCTGGCGCATCATGTCCCACCGGGTGGATGCGCGCGCCCAGCGGGGATCGACGCCGTCGGGCCCGGGTTCCTCGCCGGGCTGCGGTGCGGGCTGAGCCGCGAGGTACACCGGAAGGTGGCGGAGCCGTCGGTCGGCCGCGAGCAGGTTCTCCAGGTGCGTGCTCCCGGAGCGGGGCAGCGCGATCACGTTGATCGGCCGGTCGATCACGAGATCGAGCGCAGCCGGGTTCTCCGACCAGTAGTGCTGGATGCGCAGGCGATTGGCCGCGGCGTGCGCGCACTGGTCGACGAACGTCGCCTTGTGCACCTTCCACACGTTGTCGTCCGCCTCGACTTCGCCGAGGAGGAGCCCGAGGCGCTCGGTGAAGTCCAAAGACCCGAAATCCTCGAGCCCGGTCTGGCGACGAGCCATCTCGAGCGCGTGCTCGACGCCCATGGCGAGCGAGTCCGCTTCGGCTGCTTCGAGCGCCCGGCGTTCTTCGGGCGTGCGCGTGTCCTCGCGCATGCCCTCGACGCGCAAGACGGTCACGGCCACGGCGGCAGCTCCGTGATGTCGGACTTGCCGGCGTTCGCCATCCATCCGCCCTCGACGATCACGAGGTCACCGGTGTGGAAGCTCGACCAGTCGCTCATGAAGTACACGCCGATCCCCTCGAAGTCGGCCGGCGTACCGATTCGGCCCATCGGGTTGTAGCGGCGGATGCGCTCCATGACCGGGTGGTCGTCCGGCAGATCGACGGTCTCGCTCTTGGTGTACCCCGGGCACACCACGTTGCACCGGATGCCGTAGCGGCCCGCCTCGACCGCGATGCCGCGCGACATCGCGACCATGGCGCCCTTCGAGGCGTTGTAGTGCTGCATGCCGGGACTTCCCGTCAGCGCCGAGAGGCTGGCGCAGAAGAGGAGCGAGCCGCCCGGGTCTCCCGCGTCGTAGCGGCGCTTCATGTGACGGGCGCCTTCCCGCATCGTGTAGAAGGACCCGTGCTGGTTCACGGCCAGGAGGCCGTGCCACGCCTCCGACGACATGGCAACGAAGCTCTCCGCGTTGCTCATCAGGCCCGCGTTGGAGATCACGCCGTCGACCCGGCCCATCTCCTCGACCGCTGCGGCCATGCCCCGCACGACCTGGCCCTCGTCGCTGACGTCGACCTCCTGGGTGAACACCCGGCCGCCGAATTCGGCGAGCGCTTTTGCGGCCTCCGCGTTCTTCTCTGCCCGCCGGCCCCAGATGACGACGTCACCACCCGCCCGGGCGATCCCCCGCGCGAATCCCAGACCGATCCCCGCGTTGCCGCCGGTCACGAGGACGACCTTCTCGCCTAAGTCGAACATGCCGACGTATTGTTATAGCAAAACTGTCTTCGCGTCAAGGCGCTATGCCGGGGGGCGTCCTCGCGCCTGCCGGGTGGCGATGCCGGCCGACTGGACCACCCGGCGGCCGAGCTCGAGGACCCGATCGACCCGCACCGGGTGGTCGGGCCCCGTAACGCTGAGCGAGAGGAGGGCCCGGCCGATCGGGTCGAAGACGGGCGCGGTCACGGTCCGGAACCTCACTTCGTCGGAGGGCGAGAGCCCGTCGAACGAGAGCAGCATCTCGCCGGACTGCTGCAGCGCGTCGGCGAGGTGCTGTTCGGCGTCCGGCGCGGTCGGCTCCTCTCGGAGTCGCGCCACGGCTTCGGCGACCGCCGGGGCGCCGATCGGGATGATGGGAACGCTGAACCCGCGCGCTCTGATGTCGGCCAGGACATCGCGGTAGTGGTCGGCGACGGCCGGGCTCACGGCGGCGCGATCGAGCCACGCGGCGATCTCGTCCTCGTTGGCCCACGCCATGAACACTGCGCCGAAGGGCGCCAACATCGGTGAGCGATCGCCGGGATACCCGACGCCGGGTGCCACCGGTTCCGGACCGCGGCGAGCCAGGAGGACGCCGTCGCGGCCCGCGATCGCGGTGACCCCGACTTCGGCGTCGAGCTCCCCCGCCAGCAGCTCGGCCTGTTCGATGGCCGCCTCGATTGCGGGGTGCTGCTCCAGCGCGGCGAAGCCGGTCGCCGCCAGGGCGGGACCGAGCACGTACGTGCGATGCGCAGGATCACGGACCAGGAACCCGACGTCGCACAGCACGGCCAGGGTGGCATGCGCGGACGCGATGTTCATGTCGAGGCGCTTCACCACCTCGCTGATCGTGAAGCCCCGCGAGGGATTCGCGGTCAGGAGCGCCAGGATGGCGGAGGCTCGGTTGGCGGCGGGTGCGGCTCGTGCCATCCGTCCAGGTTACCTGTGAATGCGCGCATGTTTCGCGATAGCAATATCTGCGCGTGCGAGCGACCGTGCGCAAGCTGAGGACCGGAAGGCGCGACGTGACACGCTTCGTGCATGATGCCGGTCCGTGCCACCGTGGTCGCCGGTGCACTCGTGATCGTGCTCGCCGCGTGTCACGACGGTGGCGGCCCCTCGTCCACCGCACCACCGCCGCGTCGCCTCGCACCCTCCACCAGCGCGGCACCGACGACCACGACGGTGCCCCCGCCGACGAGCCCGGACCAGCTGACCGCGCCCACGAGCGCCGGCGCGGTCGCGGCGGAGCTCGTGCGCGTGGAGCGGGCGTTGCGGACCGACGGTCCCGACCCGCAGACCCGACTTGCACTCGGCTGGGCTCAGCAACTGGCGTACGGCGCGCTCTCGTCTCATCCCGAATGGACGGACGCGGTGTTCGCCGCCCTGCCCGCCGACGTCGCGCCGATCGTGCGCACCAACCAGGGCGCGGCGGCGCACCTCGAGAGCCCGAGCCTGGGGCCGGTGCCGACCGAGCTCCCGGACTGGACGATCCGTACGCCGCGGCCGGCGTCGACCCTCCTGGGGTTCTACCGGGAGGCCGAGACGGAATCGGGCATCCCGTGGGCGTACCTCGCCGCGATCCACTTCGTGGAGACGCGCATGGGCCGCATCCACGGCAACAGCGGTGCCGGCGCACAGGGCCCGATGCAGTTCATCCCGAGCACCTGGGCGGCATACGGCGACGGCGGCGACGTGAACGACGACCATGACGCGATCCTGGCCGCGGGGCGCTTCCTGGCTGCCAACGGTGGTACCAACGACATCGGCCGCGCGCTCTTCGCGTACAACCCCAGCGACGACTACGTCGCCGCGATCGAGGCGTACGCGGGCGTCATGACAGCCGACCCCCGTGCGTACGACGGCTACTACGCGTGGCAGGTGTACGTCACGACGACCGCCGGAACCCGGCGACTCCCGGAAGGCTGGACGCGCCCGTAGCGGTCGAGTTTCCACCGATGGGCGTCGACCATGGCATCAACCGTCAAACCCGCCCAACACCCGTTCGGTTTCGGATCGGAGATACCGGGCGGCCTCGGTGAACCCGAGAGCCGCGCCGCGAGCCGCGAGCTCGTCGAACGTCGGGTCGCCGAGTTGTTCGCGCAAGGTGTCGTAGTGCGCCGCCACGAGTTCCTCGATCCATTCAGGTCCGCCACGAACGCCCAAGGACTCGGCCTTCCCCGTGAGCACGGCGGCCGACTCGAACCCATCGAGGTGCGAGAGCGCCACTGCCGCGCCGTACAACGATGCGCACCCGTTCGCGAGGTCACCGATCTGGCGGCTCACGTCGAGCGCGTCGGAGAGTGCTGTCAGCGCGACGACCCAGTCACCGCGGCGCATCGCCAGGAGGCCCTTGGCTCCGATCGCGTTGGCGAGGCCCATGGGTACCCCGATACGCGTGGTCACCTCGATGGCCTCGTCGACGAGGGCGAGCGCGCGCTCGGGATCCTCGACCGCGAGGTGGTCCACGAGGAACAAGAGCGGAAAGGCCAGGGCGTCGTCGATGCCGTACGCGCGTGCGACGCGCACCGCTTCGTCGAGCTCGACCACCGCCTCGTCGATCCGGCCCGCGGAGTAGAGCGCACCACCGAGCATCGCGAGTGCATGGGGGAGCTCGTACTGGTCATCGAGCGCGCGGGCGAGCGCCACCCATTCGCGGGCGTGCTCCCCCGAGCTCTCGAGGTCACCGCGGTAGAACTCGAGCGTTGCCCACGCTCGCGCCATGGTCGGATGGCGCACACCGAGTCGCTCTTCCGCATCTCGGCCTTTGACTGCGAACGCCTCGGCCCGCTCGAAGTCCAGCACCCGCGTGGCGCTCCACGACGCCCATCCCGCGACGACGGGATACAGCGCGTGATCGGACGCGCCTGGGATCGTGCACGCAGTCGCTGACCACTCGAGCGCCGGCTCGCCCACACTGCCGTGCAACGTCATCGGCGCGATCAGCCGCAGCGCGTGGTCGGGCGAAACCACTTCCACCGACCAGTCGAGCGCGGCCCGGAAGTTGTCGACTTCGCGCCGCGCGGCTGCAATCCATTCTTCGGGCGAGCTCCCGCGCAACGGCCCATGGGCGCGTTCGGCCCGGGCGACGTAGTGGTCCGCGTGGCGACGGCGAAGCTCGGCCGTCTCGCCGCTGCCCTCGAGTTGCTCCTGGGCGTACTGCCGGATCGACTCGAGGAGCCGGTAGCGCACTGCGCCGGTGCTCGGGTCGATCCCGGCCACCACGAGTGACTTGTCGATCAATCGTGTGAGGAGGTCGTCGACTTGGAAGGTGTCGAGCTCGTCGTCGACGATCACGTCCTCGGCGGCGGACAGGTCGCAGCCACCTGCGAACACCGACAGTCGATCCAACACCCGGCGCTCGGTCACATCGAGGAGGCCGTAGGACCAGTCGATGGTGCTGCGCAGCGTCTGGTGGCGCTCCATGGCGGCACGGCTGCCGCGGGTCAGCAGCTTGAACCGCTGGTCGAGCCGGGCCACGAGATCCGCGGGTGACATCGACCGCACCCGCGCCGCTGCGAGCTCGATGGCCAACGGGATTCCGTCGAG
>DATBBL010000089.1:0-9451 GCA_036271015.1 Acidimicrobiia bacterium | reverse complement strand
CGACGGGGTGATCGTCACCAACAACCACGTGATCGAGGGCGCCCACAAGATCCAGGCGGTGTTCTCGGACGGCACCACGCGCGACGCCCGGATCCTGGGGCACAACGCACCGAGCGATCTCGCGGTGGTCAAGGTCGACGCTACGGGGCTGCCGACCATCGAGCTCGGCAACTCGGATGACGTCCAGGTCGGTGACGACGTCGTCGCCATCGGCAACGCGCTGGCGTTGCAGGGCGGTCTCACCGTGACGCGCGGCATCGTGTCGGGCCTGCACCGCGAGGTGGGGACCGATTCAGGGAGCGCATTGGAGGACGTCATCCAGACCGACGCCGCCATCAACCCCGGCAACTCGGGCGGTCCGCTGGTCGACGCGCAGGGCCGGGTGATCGGCATCAACACGGCCATCGCCGATCCCGGGAGCGCGCAGAACGTCGGGTTCGCGATCCCGATCTCGAACGCCAAGGCGATCATCGAACGACTCCGCGAGGGAAGGCAGCCGGCCTTCCTCGGCGTGAGCACCGTCGACATCTCAGAAGCCAAGCTTGAAGGCCACGACGTCTCGGTCGACCAGGGCGCGTACGTGAAGACGGTCGGTGCGGGCTCGCCGGCGTCGAAGGCCGGCATCCAGGTCGGCGACGTCGTGGTGGCGGTCGACGGCAAGGCCGCCACCAGCGCCGCCTCGCTCGGCGGCCTGATCCGCGAGCACCTGCCCGGCGACGAGGTGGAGATCAAGGTCGTGCGCGACGGCGACGAGGTCACCGTCACCGCCGCGCTCGGTGAAGCGCCCAGCTCCTGATCGGCCTGCTGGATCGAACCCGGCAACCACTACGCTGCGATGCATGTCGACGGAGTCCGAAGAGCTCGAACAGGTACCGCCGGTGGGTCACGTCAAGGTCGTCTACCTCGGCCCGGTCGCGCCCCACTGGGAGGTCCACGGGGTCTTCGGCGACGGTCGCATGATCGACGAGTTCCGGCAGCGGGCGGTCGCCCGACTCCAGCTCCTCCCGCCGCACGACCCGCAGTTCCGTCGCAACCGGGAGCGGGTCGCGCGCGACGCCGAGCGGGAGCACCTCATCCTGGAATGGGACCTCGGCTACGACGAAGAGGGCTAGCCACGGCGGACTAGAGGTCGACCTCGACCTCGGGTGATGGGTGCTCGCCCGTCACCATGAAGCCCACCCGTTCGGCGATCGTGACCGCGTGGTCGGCGATGCGCTCGTAGTGCCGGCCGACCAGCGCCATCTGCACGGCCAGCAGGACGGTGCCCTCGTCGCTGCCGTCGCCGGCCAGGATG
Source organism: Acidimicrobiia bacterium (assembly GCA_036271015.1). Classification (GTDB taxonomy): domain Bacteria; phylum Actinomycetota; class Acidimicrobiia; order IMCC26256; family DASPTH01; genus DASUAS01. The sequence continues at coordinate 8,157 of DATBBL010000089.1, read as the reverse complement.
TGGCGGAACAGGCTCTTGGTGAGCTCGTCCATCGCGTCGTCCATGTCGGCGAGCGCGGCGGCCCACGACGGGTCGGCGTCGGCGAACGCGTCGATGGCGACGCGCGTCTGGTTGCTCGCCTGCGTACCCATGCGGTCGATGATCCCGCGTAGCTTCGGATCGAGCTGGTGGGGATACAACCGGCGCGTCGTCTTCGCGACGTTGACCATGAGGTCGGCGCTGCGCTCGAGCTCGTGGGCGACGCGCATCACGGTTACGAGGAACCGGAGATCGGTGGCCAGCGGCTGCTGACGCGCGAGCAGCAGGAACGTGCGGTCCTCGATGGTGTGGGTGAGCTCGTCGATCACGTCGTCGGCCTCGATGACGTGTTCGGCGGCGCTGAGGTCGCTGTCGAGCAGCGCTTGCGTGCCACCCGCGATCGCCTCGGTGGTGAGGGCGGCGAGACGGATCACGTCGACGCGAAGATCGTCGAGACTCTCGTGGAAGGCCTTGCGCGCCTCATCCGGCGCGCCGTCGGGATCGGGGGTGGTGGTCACAACGCCTCCAATTGCGCTGAGGGCGGATGCGGAGCGGCGCTCGGCGCGCCGCCCGCCACCGCCGATCTTGCCGTGCGAGGGGCGGGTGCGTCCTGTCCGCACCCTAGGACGGGCCCAACCTTCACTGCTCGTTTACTTTCCCGCCACGATCGGGCAACTGGTTGGAAACGGCGCGCCCGTATCGTGATGGTCAACCGGGAACGGCTCGAGGAACCCCCCTCCGAGAGTTGTTCCGGGATGTGGCTCTCCACGGTTGGGAGTGCGTGGCCGGGGAGGGCTCGAACGGAGAGTGCGGGGCCGGGAATTCCCCCTTCCCGGCCCCACGCTCTCCGGCAGGTCGCCGGCGCACCGCGGGTGCGGGCGAGCGGGTCACTTCCGGACCCGCCGCCCACGGGTGCGCTCGCCGGTCACCACGAAGTGCACCTGCTCGGCGATGGTGACCGCGTGGTCGCCGATGCGCTCGTAGTGACGGGCCACGAGGGCGAGCTGCACCGCGTCGTTCACCGTGCCGTCGTCGGGCACGACACCGCCGTCGACCTCGAGCACGTGGCGGAACAGACGCTTCTCGAGCTCGTCGGTGGTGTCGTCCATGTCGGAGAGGGCCGCCGCCCACGACGGGTCGCGGTCGGCGAAGGCGTTGACCGCGACCCGCAGCTGCACGCCCACCTGGCGACCGAGCCGGTGGACCAGCGAGGTCGCAGTGGTGTCGAGGCGGCGGGGGAACAGGCGCCAGGTCGTCTTGGCCACGTTCACCATCAGGTCGGCGCTGCGCTCGAGCTCGTGGGCGACCCGCATCGCCACCCCGACGAACCGCAGGTCGGGGAGGGCGATGCCCGGCAACTCGAAGATGCGCAGGCACTGGTCCTCGACCGCATGGCGCAGGGAGTCGATGGCGTCGTCGTCGGCGACGACCCGGTCGGCCCCCTCCAGGTCACCGTCGATGAGCGCCTCGGTGCCCGACGCGATCGCGTCGAGGGTCAGCGACGCCAGCCGCACGATGTCGACTCGCACGTCGTCGACGCGCGTGACGACGCGCGGATCGGAGTGGACGGGGACGACCTCCGAGGAGACCACGTTGCGATCATGGAGGGACCACGCGACGCGCGCAGCCACAAAGCCCACTGTTTCCCCGCTGTTCACCTGCGCGCCACCACGCGGCCACGGCGCGGCTACGCCGTCTCCTTACCATCCGCGCCGAGTCACCGATCCATTCACCGTTCCAGGAGGGGACACCCTGATGCGACGCTCGTTCGTTCGTCGCTGCGGCCTCGTGCTCGCAGCGTTGGCGCTGCCGATACTGCTGATCGGCACCGGCGCCTCCGCCACCACGCCGGCCGCGGCGAAGCTCTCGTCCGCGACGCTCAACGGCGACGGGTCCACCTTCCAGCTCGGGTTCAACCAGGTGGTGATCGGCGCCTTCAAGCCGATCCAGAAGGCGGTCACCATCAACTACCAGGGCAACGGCTCGGGCGCCGGGCGCACCGACTTCGTGAACGGCGTCGTCGACTTTGCGGGGACCGACGCGGCGTACAAGTCGACCGACCCGCAGCCCCCGAAGCCGTTCTTCTACTTCCCCACGGTCGTGGCGCCGATCACGGTCTCCTACAACCTCTCGGGTGTGAAGCTGAAGCTCTCGGCCGACACGATCGCCAAGATCTTCTCGGGTGCGATCAAGACGTGGGACGACGCCGCGATCAAGGCCGACAACCCGAGCGCGAAGCTCCCGAGCACGACCATCACCGTCGTGCACCGGAGTGACAGCTCGGGGACCACGGCCAACTTCACCAGCTTCCTGACCAAGGCGGCGCCGTCGTCGTGGACGCTGGGGAGCGGCTCGACCGTGAGCTGGCCCTCCGGTACGCAGGGTGCGACCGGCAACTCGGGCGTGGCCAAGCTCGTGAAGTCCACCGACGGCGCGGTCGGCTACGTCGACTTCTCCGACGCCAAAGCCAGCGATCTGACCTTCGCGTCGGTGAAGAACTCGAGTGGCAAGTACATCACGCCCAACCTCGTGTCGGCTGCGGCTGCGGCCCAGGGTGCGACAGTCAATCCGGATCTGACCTTCGACCCGATCAACGCCACCGGGCCGGCGGCCTACCCGATCACGTCGCCCACGTGGATCATCGTGTACCAGAACCAGACCGACGCGGCCAAGGGCGCAGCCATCAAAACCTTCCTGAACTTCATCTACTCGGACGGGCAGAAGCTGGCGTCGCAGGTCGACTACGCCGGCATCCCGAAGTCGATGCTCAAGCAGGCCAAGGCGCAGGTCAACAAGATCGCCGTCCCGGCGTCGTGACCTCGGGCGAGTCGTGCACGGGACGGGTACCCCCGCCCGTCCCGTGCACCCGCCCGTGACCTCCCACCTCGCGTAGAGTCCGGACACTCGCATGGCTGCGATCGCCCCGCCCCGAGAGAACGAGCAACCGGCACCGGCGCCGAAGGGACTCGGCACCGGGCCGCGCCCACCCGGCATCTTCACGGACCAGCTGTTCCGGTGGATCGCGCTCGCCAGCGGGCTGCTCGTCCTCGCCATCCTCGCGTTGATCGCGTACACGACCACCAAGAACGCGTGGCCCTGGTTCCGCGAAGAAGGCTTCGGGATCTTCGCCGACAACTGGGACCCGGCCAAGGGCCAGTACGGCGCCGGCGCCATGATCTACGGCACCTTCCTGGTCGGCATCATCGCGTTGCTGGTCTCGGTCCCGATCAGCCTCGGCATCGCGCTGTTCGTCACCGAGATCGCGCCCCGACCGTTTCGCAAGCCGATCGTCTACGTGGTCGACCTGCTCGCGGCGATCCCGTCGGTCGTGTACGGCCTGTGGGCGCTCGCCGTCCTCACCGGCCCGCTGGCCGACATCTACAGCAGCATCTCGTCGGCCACGTCGGGCATCCCGATCATCGGCGACCTCACCTCGGACCCGAGCCCCACCGGTCTCAGCTTCATGACCGCGGGGCTGATCGTGGCCATCATGATCACGCCGATCATCACGTCGCTCACCCGTGAGGTCTTCGCGACCACGCCGCAGCCGCTGAAGGAAGCGGCCTACGGCATGGGGGCGACCCGGTGGGAGATGATCCGGGGGTCGGTGTTCCCGCACAGCCGCGGCGGTGTCGTCTCCGCGGTGATCATCGGGCTCGGTCGCGCCATCGGCGAGACCATCGCGGTGGCGCTCCTGATCGGCAGCTCGCAACACATCAGCGCACACATCTTCGGCCCCGGCGACACGCTGGCCAGCATCATCGCCAACCAGTTCGGTGAAGCGGTCGGCATCCAGCGCGCCGCGCTCATCGGCATGGGTGTCGTGCTGCTGGTGCTGACGGTCGGTGTGGGCATCCTCGCCCGCGGGTTCGTCAACCGATACGACCGCAAGTCGGGAGCGGTGGTGTGAGCTCGGTGACCATGCCGCCGCCCGGCGGGCCACAGCTCACGACACCACGCCCGCGTTCTCGCCGGCGCAAGGTCTCCAACGTTGTCGCCACCGGCGTCATCGCGCTGACCTTCCTCATCGCGCTGGTCCCGCTCGTGTTCCTGGTCATCTACGTGGTGCAACAGGGGTCGAAGGTGATCAGCTGGTCGTTCCTCACCGACGACCTGCCGTTCGTCGACCGCCTTCCCGGTGGCGGTATGGGCCCGGCCGTCGTGGGCACCCTCCTGATCACCGGCGCGGCGGCGGTGATGGCGATCCCGCTCGGCGTGCTCGGCGGCATCTACCTCAACGAGTACGGCGGCACCCGTCCGCTCGCCCGGCTCATCCGCTTCCTCGCCGAGGTGATGACCGGCGTCCCGTCGATCGTGATGGGCCTCTTCATCTACACACTGGTGGTGCTCAACACGAAGGAGAAGACCGGCTTCGCCGGCGCACTCGCGCTCGCGTGCCTCATGCTGCCGATCGTGATCCGCACCACCGACCAGATGTTGTCGCTCGTGCCGGGAGAGCTGCGCGAGGGCAGCTATGCGTTGGGGAGCCGCCGGGTCCGCACCATCCGGACCGTCGTGCTACCCAACGCGGCGGCGGGCATCGTGAGCGGTGCGCTGATCGCGGTGGCCCGCGCCGCGGGTGAGACCGCGCCGCTCCTCTTCACGATCGGCATCGTGCGTGAGACCAACACGAGCCTCTTCCACGGTCAGAACACCGCGTTGTCGGTCCAGATCTTCAGCAACGCCACCTCGCCGTTCGTTCCCGCGCAGGACCGAGCGTGGGGTGCCGCGCTCACGTTGATCGTGATCGTGTTCCTGTTCACGATCATGGCCCGCCTGGTGACCGCCTTTTTCGCCCGCCGGCAGGCGGCATGACCCCCGAGGACGGATCCATGCCCACGCTCGTGGACACCACCACTAACGTCATCGACGTGACGACCGACGTCGGCCTTCCCCTCACCGGCAACGAGGTCCCCGACTCTCCCGCACTCGAAGAGGAGCCGGAGCGCGAACGGGAGCTGGTCTTCGAGCTGCGCGACCTCGAGGTGAAGTACAGCGGCCACACCGCGGTCCGAGAGGTGGACCTGGACATCGCCGCGCAGGAGATCACCGCCTTCATCGGCCCGTCCGGCTGCGGCAAGACCACCGTGCTGCGGTGCCTCAACCGGATGCACGACCTCACCCCCGGTGCCGAGGTCATCGGGCAGGTCAACTACCACGGCGAGAGCCTCTACGGATCGAAGGTCGACGCCGCCGAGGTCCGGCGCCGGATCGGGATGGTGTTCCAGAAGCCGAACCCGTTCCCGAAGACCATCTTCGACAACGTCGCCTACGGTCCCAAGCTCAACGGGCGCAAGCGCTCCGAGCTGTCCGAGATCGTCGAGCGCGCGCTGACGCGCGCCGCGCTCTGGGACGAGGTGAAGGACAAGCTCAAGAACAGCGGGCTCTCCCTCTCCGGCGGCCAGCAGCAGCGCCTGTGCATCGCCCGCGCGCTCGCGGTCGAGCCCGACGTCGTGCTCATGGACGAGCCGTGCTCCGCGCTCGACCCCATCGCCACCGCCCGTATCGAAGACCTCATGGAGGAGCTCAAGTCCGAATTCACCATCGTGATCGTCACGCACAACATGCAGCAGGCCGCCCGTACCTCCGACCGCACCGCGTTCTTCACCGCCGAGGTCGACGACCAGGGCAAGCGAGTCGGCCGTCTCGTCGAGTACGACGTCACCGAGAAGCTGTTCACCGCGCCCGCCGACGCCCGCACCGAGGGTTACATCACCGGGCGGTTCGGTTGAGCTCATGAGCCCCCAGCGGCGCGATTCCGCGAACGCCGCGTTGGAACAGGCGTTGGCTAGAGCCGTCCAGGAGACGGAGACAGCCACCGTGCAGCACGACCGCTTCCGAGCGGTGCTCGACGAGCTGCACGAGGCCGTGTTGGTGCTCGATGCCGACGGCGTCGAGGTGTTCCGCAATCCCGCCGCCGAGCGATACCGGGCGGCGCGGCACTCCGACGCGGTCGTGGCCGGGGCGCTCGACTCGCTGATCTCGCGGGCGCTGGTGGGCGAGCCCTGCGAGCGCGAGTTGCAGCTCTTCGGTCCTCCCCGGGCCGTGGTGCACCTCTCGGCCACGCCCATCGGCGACGCCGACCAGCGCTTGGGAGTGGCCGCGCTCGTCGCCGACGTGTCCGAGGTGCACCGCATCGAGAGTGTGCGCCGCGACTTCGTGGCCAACGTGAGCCACGAGCTCAAGACGCCGATCGGCGCGCTGGAGGTGTTGGCCGAGACCCTCGCCGAGGAGGACGACCCGGCGGTGACACGTCCGCTCGCCGAGCGCATCGTCAAGGAGGCGGAGCGCCTCGCCCGCATCGTCGACGACCTGCTCGACCTGAGCCTCATCGAGACGCAGGAGGCACCACGCCGTACGCCCGTGCCGCTCGAGGTGCTCGTCGACGACGCGGTCGAGCAGCTGCGGCCGACCGCGGTCGCGGCCGGGATCAACCTCCAGCTCCACCCCGGGGTCACCGGCGCGCTGGTCGCGTGCGACGACCGGCAGGTCGTCAGCGCGATCGCAAACCTCATCGACAACGCGGTCAAGTACTCGGAGCCGGGGAATCCCGTCACCGTGAGCACCGCCCTCGTCGGTGACGTGGTCGAGGTCGCGGTGCGTGACGCGGGGATCGGGATCCCGAGCCGCGATCTCGAGCGCATCTTCGAGCGGTTCTACCGCGTGGACCAGGCGCGGAGCCGCTCCACCGGCGGTACCGGGCTGGGGCTCGCCATCGTGCGACACGTCGCTCGTGCGCACGGCGGTGACATCACCGTCGAGTCCGTCGAGGGACAGGGCTCGACCTTCCGCCTCGTGCTGCCGCTCCAGCCGGAGTCGGCGGCGGTCCCGTCCGACCACCAGGAGACTGCCTGAATGCACCGTCGCGGAATCGACCAACTCTGATGGCCGAAGCGCCCTTGATCCTCGTCGTCGACGACGAGCAGTCGTACCGCGACGCCCTGCGCGTCGCGCTGGAACGGGAAGGGTTCCGGGTCGACGTCGCGGCCGACGGCGCGGAGGCGATCTCACGGTTCGACGCCGCGCGCCCGGCCCTCGTCCTGCTCGACGTGATGTTGCCCCGCATCTCCGGCATCGACGTCTGCCGGGAGCTCCGCTCGCGCTCGCAGGTGCCGATCATCATGGTGACGGCCCGCAACGCCGAGATCGACGCCGTCGTCGGGCTCGAGGTCGGTGCCGACGACTACGTGACCAAGCCGTTCCGGCTCCGCGAGCTGGTCGCCCGGGTGCGCGCCGCGCTCCGGCGCGGCCGTGGCGAAGAGGCCGGCGTCGCGCAGCCGGGCGAGGTGCTCGAGATCGGCGACGTCCGGCTCGATGCGGCCCGCCACGAGGTCGAGGTGCGTGGGGAGCGGGTGGCGTTGCCGCTCAAGGAGTTCGAGCTGCTCGAGCTCCTGCTCGCCAACGCCGGGCGCGTGCTCACGCGCGACGTGCTCATCGACCGCGTGTGGGGACCGAACTACTACGGCGACACCAAGACCCTCGACGTCCACGTGAAGCGCCTGCGGGCCAAGGTCGAGGACGACCCGGGCAAGCCCGAGCGCATCGTGACCGTCCGTGGTGTCGGTTACCGCTACGAGAAGGTGTGAGCCTCAGCCGACCGTGACGTCGAGGCTCGCGAGCAACTCCCGTACGCGCCGTCCGATCTCGTCACGGATCGGTCGCACCGCCTTGAGGCCCATGCCGTCCGGATCGTCGAGCACCCAGTCCTCGTAGCGCTTGCCCGGGAACAGCGGGCACGCGTCGCCGCACCCCATGGTGACCACCACGTCGGCGGCCTGCACGATCTCGTCGGTCCAGGGCTTGGGGAACTCGGCGCTGATGTCGATGCCGATCTCCTTCATCGCCGCGATCGCGGCGGGGTTGACCTCGTCGCCGGGCTCGGAGCCGCCCGACCATGCCACCGCTCGGTCACCGGCGAGACGCTCGAACCACCCGAGGGCCATCTGCGATCGGCCCGCGTTGTGCACGCAGAGGAAGAGCACCGTCGGCAGCCCGTCGTCCGCCTTACCTTCGACGCGGGCGAGGGCCTGCAGCCGTTGGCGGGCAAAACGCTCGGCCATGACCGGAAGGAAGTTCACCGCGGTGGCGCGGGTCGCGAACTGGTCGTAGCTGGACGTGAGGAACCGTTCGACGGTCTCG
>DATBBL010000088.1:0-5831 GCA_036271015.1 Acidimicrobiia bacterium | reverse complement strand
TCGTGTTCGCCGCGCGCGCGGTGGAGGCCATCGTCGGCGGTCGCGACCGCTACCGGGCGAACGGCGTGCTGCGCCATCCGCTGCCCGAACCGCTCGCAGTGCCGCGTGGCATCTCGACCACACCCGGCCCGCCGATCCGCCAAGAGCTGCAACGGGTCATGACCCGTGACGCAGGCGTGCTCCGGAGCGCGAAAAGCCTGGAGCGCGCGGCTGACGCGCTCGGTGAGCTCGTCCCGACCGACATCGAGAGCGCCAACCTCCTGGCGGTGAGCACCGTCCTCGTCCGCGCCGCGACCGCGCGTCGCGAATCGCGAGGGACGCACACCCGCCAGGACCACCCGGAGCCGTCGGCCGAGTTCCTCGGTCGTCTGGTCTTCACCGGCGCACCCTCGCCCGAGTTCGTGCCCCTGGCGACCGAGCACGAGCCGTCGCGATGAGCGACTACGACCCGCCCGTCCACGTGGTGCGGGCGCTCGTGTCCGCCGCGCTCGCCGAGGACATCGGGCCGCTGGGCGACCTCACCGCCGCGCTGGTGCCTGCCGACGCCACCGCGACCGTCGACGTCGTGGCTCGCGCGGAAGGAGTGATCGCGGGCAGCGCGTGCGCGACCGAGGTGTTCGCGCAGCTCGACCCCCGGGTCGCCGTGGTCTGGTTGGTCGACGACGGCGAGGCCATCGGCCGCGGCGCCAAGCTCGGCGAGGTCTCGGGGCCCCTGCGCTCGGTCCTCACCGGAGAGCGCAGCGCGCTCAACTTCCTGTGCCACCTGTCGGGGGTGGCATCGCTGACCCGCCGATTCGTCGAGGCCGCGGGACCGACGGCGCGCATCTGGGACACCCGCAAGACCCTCCCGGGGCTCCGGGCGGTCGAGAAGGCGGCGGTGCGCGCCGGGGGCGGCGTGAACCACCGCGGCTCGCTGTCGGACTTCGTGCTGGTGAAGGACAACCACCTCGCCGGCCTCGGGATCACCGCAGCCGTCGCCCGGGCCCGGGCGTTGTGGCCGGGGCGCACGGTCGAGGTCGAGTGCGACCGGCCGTCGCAGGTGCAGGAGGCGATCGCGGCCGGCGCGACGATGGTCCTGCTCGACAACATGACCCCCGAGATGGTGCGCGCCTGTGTGTCGATGGCCCGTACCACCGCGCCGGCGGGCTTCCTGGCGGAGGTCTCCGGGGGTGTGACCCTCGACAACGTGCGCGCCTATGCCGACGCGGGCGCCGATCTGATCTCCACCAGTGTCGTCACGCAGTCGGCGCCGGCGCTCGACCTCGCGTTCGATCTGCGGCCCGACGCGCCCGACGACGAGGAGGCGTAGCCATGCTGTTGGCCATCGACTGCGGCAACACCCAGACCGTCATCGGCTTGTTCTCCGAGCGCGAGCTCGTCGACCACTGGCGCATCGCCACCGTGGCCGAGCGCACGTCCGACGAGCTGGCGCTGATGTTCCAGCAGTTCCTCGGCTTCCACGGCTTCTCGTTCGACGCGCACGTGTCGGGCGTGGTGATCGCGTCGGGCGTGCCGCGCGTCACCGCCGCGCTGCGCGAGATGACCGAGCGGTACTTCGGGTACGAGGCGCTGGTGCTGGAGCCGGGCGTGCGCACCGGCATGGCGATCCTGTACGACGAGCCTCGCAATGTCGGCGCCGACCGGATCGCCAACGCGGTCGGCGCGTACGACCTCTACGGCGGCCCGACGATCGTCGTCGACTTCGGGACCGCCAACACCGTGGACGCGGTGAGCGGGAAGGGTGAGTACCTCGGTGGCGCGATCTTCCCCGGGATCGAGATCTCGCTCGACGCGCTGTTCGCGCGTGCAGCTGCATTGCGACGGGTGGAGCTGGTCGCGCCCAAGAACGTCATCGGCAAGTCGACCATCGAAGCCATCCAGTCCGGCGCCGTGTATGGCTTCAGCGGGCAGGTCGACGCCATCGTCGACCGCTTCGAAGCGGAGCTGGGGCAGTCGACGGTCGTCTCGACCGGTGGTCTGGCGGAGCTGATCATGCCGCACTCCCGCACCATCCAGCACTTCGAGCCGTGGCTCACCCTCCAGGGTCTGCGCATCGTCCACGAGCGAAACCGGTAGGCGCCGCCTCACGACCGGTCGTCAACTACGACGGAGCGCGCGCACCCGCTCACGGACCGGTCGAACGACCACCGCGGGCGGGCGTCAGCTCTCGCGGCTGACCAGCCCCTCGACGAGGCGCCCGAGGGTCCGGCAGACGCCGGGATCGAGGCCGTCGGCCCCCTCCAGGGCGTCGCCGGCCTTCACCGCGTGGTCGCGCGCCACGTCGAGGGCGACGTCGACCGCGGTGGAGCCGGTGGAGAGCGTGCCCAGCGCGATGGTGCGGGCGTCGTCGAGCTGGTCGGGGTCGAGTGGCCCGCCGAGGAGCTCGCGCAGCTCGCCCGACTCGCGCAGCATGTAGATGACCGGCAGCGTGTAGATGCCCTCGAGGAGATCCTGACCGGCGTGCTTCCCGAGCGCGGCGTCGGTGGACGAGAGGTCGAGGACGTCGTCGACGATCTGGAAGCACATGCCGAGGTGGCGGCCGAACCGGGTGAGGGCGTCGAGGGTGGGATCGCTCGCGCCCGACACCATGCCGCCGATGCGGCACGACGTCGCGAAGAGCGCCGCGGTCTTCCCCTCGATCGCCGACGAGTAGTCCTCTTCGGAGCGATCGACGTCGAAGAGGTGCTGCAGCTCCAGGACCTGCCCGCGACACAGCTCGCCGATGGTGGCTGCCAGCAACCCGGCGACGTCGGCCCCGAGCGATGCGGCGAGTGACGAGGCGCGCGCCAGCAGGAAGTCGCCCGCCAATATTGCGACGATGTTGCTCCAGCGGGCGTTCACACTCGGTACGCCCCGCCGGGTGACGGCCTCGTCGATGACGTCGTCGTGGTACAGCGACCCGAGGTGCACGAGCTCGCAGGCGACGGCGCCGGTGACCGAGTCGGGCGCGCCGGGCCGGCCCGCACCGTCAGTGCTCGCATACGACGCGCAGAGCGTCAGCGTGGGCCGGAGGCGTTTCCCGCCGGCCCCGATGAGGTGGGTGGCGACCTCGGCGAGGAACGGATCGGGCGTTCTGACCGAATCCCGCAGGGCCTGGTCGATCCGCGCCAGGTCGTCCGGGAGCGACGGCAGGTCGTCAGCCAATTCCGAGGGCGCCGGCGGCCGCAACGGTTCTCCCGGCCCCTGCATGCCTTCACGCTACGCAGCTTCGGGAACATTCTCCAAGCCGGCCGTTGTTTCACCCTTACCGACCGGCCGCCGCGTGCCGATCATCCTGCGATGCGCGGGAGGACCCCGAGCGGCGCCGATTACACTGAAAACACGTTCATCCGAACGAGGAGAGGCGGATTCCAACCGTGTTCGAACGCTTTACCGATCGAGCCCGCCGAGTGGTCGTCCTGGCGCAGGAGGAAGCGCGCCTGCTCAATCACAACTACATCGGAACCGAGCACATCCTCCTCGGCCTGATCCACGAGGGCGAGGGCGTCGCCGCGAAGGCACTCGAATCGCTCGGCATCTCTCTCGAAGCCGTGCGCGCGCAGGTCGAAGAGATCATCGGCCACGGCGGCACCGCGCCGTCGGGTCACATCCCGTTCACCCCCCGCGCCAAGAAGGTCCTGGAGCTCTCGCTGCGCGAAGCGCTGCAGCTCGGTCACAACTACATCGGCACGGAGCACATCCTCCTCGGCCTCATCCGCGAAGGAGAAGGCGTCGCCGCGCAAGTGCTCGTCAAGCTCGGCGCCGATCTCTCGCGCGTGCGCCAGCAGGTCATCCAGCTGCTGTCGGGCTACGCGGGTGCGAAGGAGGGTTCGCCGCAGGGCGGTGGTTCCTCACCCGAGACCACGCAGGGCGGCTCGCTGGTGCTCGACCAGTTCGGCCGCAACCTCACTCAACTCGCGCGCGACAAGAAGCTCGACCCGGTCATCGGGCGCGAGAAGGAGATCGAGCGCGTCATGCAGGTGCTGTCGCGCCGTACCAAGAACAACCCCGTGCTCATCGGCGAGCCGGGCGTGGGCAAGACCGCCATCGTCGAGGGTCTGGCTACCGACATCGTCGGCGGCGAGGTGCCCGAGACCCTGGTCGGCAAGCAGCTCTACACGCTCGACCTCGGCGCGCTGGTGGCGGGCTCCCGCTACCGCGGCGACTTCGAGGAGCGCCTCAAGAAGGTCCTGAAGGAGATCCGCACACGCGGCGACATCATCCTGTTCATCGACGAGCTGCACACGCTCGTCGGCGCGGGTGCCGCCGAGGGCGCGATCGACGCCGCCAGCATCCTCAAGCCGATGCTCGCCCGCGGTGAGCTCCAGACCATCGGCGCGACCACGCTCGACGAGTACCGCAAGCACCTCGAGAAGGACGCCGCGCTCGAGCGCCGCTTCCAGCCCATCAAGGTCGAGGAGCCGACCGTCGCGCACACCATCGAGATCCTCAAGGGTCTGCGCGACCGGTACGAGCAGCACCACCGGGTCACCATCACCGACCAGGCGCTCGTGGCCGCGGCGAACCTCGCCGACCGCTACATCTCGGACCGCCACCTCCCCGACAAGGCGATCGACCTCATCGACGAAGCGGGTTCGCGCCTGCGCATCCGTCGCATGCAGGCACCGCCCGACTACCGGGAGCTCGAGGACCAGATCGCGAACACGCGTCGCGAGAAGGAGTCCGCCATCGAGGCGCAGCAGTTCGAACGCGCCGCGAAGCTCCGCGACGACGAGAAGGCGCTCCTCGAGCAGCGGGAGGCCAAGGAGACCGAGTGGCGCGCCGAGGGCGTCGACCTCTTCAACGAGGTCACCGAGGAGTCGATCGCCGAGGTGCTGGCGCTGTGGACGGGCATCCCCGTCTACAAGCTCACCGAGGAGGAGACCGCCAAGCTGCTCCGCATGGAGGACGAGCTGCACAAGCGGGTCATCGGCCAGGCCGATGCGATCCGTGCCGTCAGTCAGGCGATCCGGCGTACGCGTGCCGGCCTCAAGGACCCCAAGCGTCCGTCGGGCTCGTTCATCTTCCTCGGGCCTTCGGGTGTCGGGAAGACCGAGACCGCGAAGACGCTCGCCGAGTTCCTGTTCGGTGACGAGTCCGCGATGATCCAGCTCGACATGTCGGAGTACATGGAGAAGCACACGGTGTCGCGGCTCGTCGGTTCGCCGCCCGGCTACGTCGGTTACGACGAAGGCGGACAGCTCACCGAAGCCGTTCGGCGCAAGCCGTTCTCGGTGGTGCTCTTCGACGAGATCGAGAAGGCACACCCCGACGTGTTCAACGCGCTGCTGCAGATCCTGGAAGACGGTCGCTTGACCGACGCGCAGGGTCGCACGGTCGACTTCAAGAACACCGTGATCATCATGACGTCGAACCTCGGCACCGCCGACCTCAAGAAGTCGGCGCTCGGGTTCGCACGGGCCGACGAGCACGTGACGTACGACAAGATGAAGGAGAAGGTCCACGACGAGCTCAAGCGCCACTTCCGGCCCGAGTTCCTCAACCGGATCGACGACGTCATCGTGTTCCACCAGCTCTCCACCGAGGAGATCACGGAGATCGTCGACCTGCTGATCAAGCGGCTGCGTTCGCAGCTCGACTCGCAGGGTCTCGGCTTCGAGCTCACCAATGAGGCGAAGCTGCTGCTCGCGAAGAAGGGCTACGACGCGTCGCTCGGCGCCCGGCCGCTGCGCCGTGCGATCCAGCGCATGGTGGAGGACCCGCTCGCCGAGAAGATCCTGTGGAAGGAATACCACGCAGGCGAGACGATCGTGGTCGACGCCGACGGCGAAGAGATCGTGTTCCGCGCGGTCGAGGGCATCGCCGAGCCCCCGCCGGTCGAGCTCGCCGGG
>DATBBL010000087.1:0-4404 GCA_036271015.1 Acidimicrobiia bacterium | reverse complement strand
GAGATCGCCGGGGTCCCGATCGCCGACTCGCGGCTGGAGCAGCTGCGGGCCAACGCCAGCATCGAACCGGTGCTGGTCGACGACGACGGCACCCCGCTCGCGATCGGGAAACGCTTCAGCGTGTTGTCCCCCAAGATCGTGCGGGCGGTGCTGCTGCGCGACCACTGCTGTCAGATCTGCCGCCGTCGCCACCGACTCCAGATCCATCACCTCCGACCCCGCTCCTGGGGCGGCACCGACGAGATCTCCGACCTGGCCGCGGTGTGCAGCACCTGCCACCCCGACCTCGTCCCCCACGGCCCCTACGCCCTGGTCGGCAACCCCAACGTGCCCGGAGACCTGCGCAAGGTCCACCTCGACGACCTCACCCCCCAACAACGAGAACAGCTCGGCCTCCCACCACCCCGCGCCGGACCGAGCGCCGCATGAACGGCGTCGGAATGGAGGCGGTTGCCCACGCGCTCGAGCTCGAGGTGCTCGCTCGACTGGCCGGTGGTGAGCACGGCGCGGTCGCGGTGAGCGACGTCGACGGCGCGGAGTGGGTGCTCAAGGTGTTCCGTCCGGACGATGAGCGGAAGCTTGCGCACGCGATCGCGGTCGCGGCGACGCTGCGATCGCGCGGCGTGCCGGTCCCCGACCCGTACCGCGTCGGCGCCGCGGCGGGACGTGCGTACACGCTGCAGCGTCGGTGCGCCGGTGACCTTCCGGACCCGCTGACCGCGGCGCACGCGACGCAGCTCCTCGGGTTCTGGACCCGCCACGTCGACGCGGTGCCCGCGGCCGGAGGGTGGCCCGAAGCCGTCGTCCGGGCGCTGGTCGTCGGCGACCGCGAGCTCTGGGCCGAGCACGCGCCGATCCGTACCGCCGGAGGTCGGCCCGCGGCACTGCTCGACGAGATCGTGGCGGTCGGGGAGCGCGCCGATCCCGCCGTCCTCCGCGGCGGCGACGCCCGTCACGGAGACTGGCACCACCGGAACCTGTTAGTGGTCGGTGACCGGGTGGAGGCGGTCATCGACTGGGAGTCGGCGGGCGCCGGCGACGCCCGGGTCGACCTGGTCCTCCTCGACTTCTGGACGCACGTCTACGCGGGTACCGGCGTGGAGGTCGGCGCCGCGGCGCTCGTCCGCGCCGCGACCGACGCGGAGGTCGAGCCGCGCGCGCGCCGCATCCTCGCCGCGTACGTCGCGTTGCACCAGCTCTGGTTCGTCTGTGCGCACCGGCCGGAACGGCTCCCGACCTTCGTGCCCGAGATCGAGCGCCACCTCGCGTGGCAGTGGCGTGCGCCGGTCAGGTGACCGCGTCGGCGGCGCCCCCGTCGAAGCGCAGGTGCGCGCCGTTGAGGTGCCACCCCGGCTCGCCGACAACGAATGCGACGAAGCGGCCGACGTCCTCGGGGGTCGCGACCCGCCCCGACGGGTTGGCCATGCGGCCTTCCAGGATCAGCTGCTCGACGCTCGGCCAGTCGGTGCCTCGCCCGGCGCGGCGGGCCTGCTCGGTGAAGCGCTCGACGATCTCCGGTGTGGCGATGATGCCGGGGCTCACGCAGTTGACGGTGATGCCGGTGCCGGCGAGGTGCTTGGCCAGGCTGACCGCCATCGACGGGAGCGCACCTTTCGCGGCGTAATACTCGGGGATCCGGTCACCCGGTCGGGTGGCGCCGACGGTCGAGACGAACACGATGCGGCCCCAGCCCGCGGTCCGCAGATCGGGCAGGAACGCCTGGGTGACGCGCACCGCGGTGACCACGTTGGTGTCGTAGCTGTCGTGCCAGCTCGCGGTGTCGGACGACTCCCAGTCGCTGCCCTCCGCGATCCCGTAGTTGTTCACCACGATGTCGACGGTGCCGGTGGCGTCGCGCACGCCGGCGACGAGCGTCGCGGTGCCCGCCTCGGTGCGCAGGTCACCCACGACCGGTCGGCATCGGTGCCCGGCATCGGTGATGGTCTGCACCGTCCCGTCGGCCTGCCCGGGCTCGAGCCCGTGCACCAACACGGTCGCACCTTCGGCGGCGAGCACGCGTGCGATGCCGGCGCCCGTCCCACGGTACGAACCGGTGACGAGCGCGACCTTGCCGTCGAGTCCGAGGTCCATCCGGTGTTCGTATCACGAGCGCAGGGGTCGCACGAGCTCGCGGGCCAGCGCGTCGACGTCGCGCGCACCGCAGAACGCCATTGCCGCCTCGAACTGCAGGTTCAGGAGCCGCAGGACCGCCGCCGCGCCGTCTGCGCCGTCGACGGCCAGCCCCCACAGCACCGGGCGCCCGACCATCACCGCGCGGGCCCCGAGGGCGAGCGCCTTCACCACGTCGGTCCCGCCGCGCAGCCCGCCGTCCACGTAGACCTCGGCCCGCCCCGCCACCGCGTCGACCACGTCGGCGAGCACGTCCGCGGTCGCGGCGATGCCGTCGAGCACCCGCCCACCGTGGTTCGACACCGCGATCGCCGACGCGCCGGCGTCGACCGCGCGGGCCGCGTCGTCGCCGCGCAACAGGCCCTTCACGACCAGCGGGAGGCCGCTCCACTCGGTGAACCGCGCCAGGTCGTCGAACGTGATCGAGGGGTCGAAGTCGGTGACCATCTCCATGATGTCGGAGCTCTCTGCGTCGTCGCCCACCGCGAGGTTCGGGTAGCGCACCCAGGGCGGAGGGATCAGGCGACCGGCCGACACGCTCGCGGTGCCGCGCCCGACCGCGGCACCGTCGACCGAGGCCACGATGGCGCGGTACCCCGCGGCGCGCACCCGTGCGGCGAGCGCGCGCGTGCGGCCGCGGTCGCGCAACAGGTACATCTGTGCCCAGTGCCGGCCGTTCGGCGCGTGCGCGGCGACGTCCTCGACCGACGTCGTGGCCGCCATCGACACCACGTACACCGTGCCGACCTCGGCCGCCGCGCGCGCCGTCGCCAGCTCGCCGTCGTCGGTGAAGAACCGGTGCATCGCTGTCGGCGCGACGAGGATCGGCGTCACGACGTCGGTACCGAGCACGGTCGTCGACACGTCGAGGTCGGACATGTCGCGCAGGACGTGGGGGAGGAGCACCCACCGTTGCCAAGCGGCGACGTTCTGCTCCCGCGTCGTGTTGGTGCCGCTCCCGCGCGCGAGGTACTCCCATGCGTACGGCTCGAGCGTCGCCTGTGCCATGGCCTCGTAGTCGGCGAGGTCGATCAGGGGCTGGTCCATGGCGGGAGCGTCCTTTCGTACCGAGCGCGAAGGCGCATAGTGTCTGCGGTGGCCGACGACGAAGAGGTTGCCACCATGCCGATCATCGAACCGATCCCCACCGACGAGCTGTCGCCCGTGTCCCGTATGGTCATCGAAGGCGGTTGCGAGGAGGGGCTGTACGCGACGCCGATCCCGCTGCAGATCTTCGCCTATCACACCCGCCAGCTGCTCTCGATGGACGAGACCCGGCGCCTCCGCGGCGACGGTTCACTCCTCGGCGGTCGGATCCTGGAGCTGATCCGCATCCGGAGCGCCCAGCTCGGCGAGTGCCAGCCATGCATGCAGTCGCGCAAGCACGACTCGATCACCGACGAGGACGTCGCCTGCCTGCTCGACGTGAGCTCCAGCGACCTCACCGACCAGGAGCGGCTCGCGGTCACGTTCATCGACCTGCTGTCGGCCGACCACCACGCGATCGACGCCGACTTCTACCGGGAGCTGGCCAAGGTGTTCACCGCCGCTCAGATCGTGGAGCTCGGCTTCACCTGCGCGGGATCGATGGGCCTCCACCGCTTCATCCACACGCTCGAGGTCTTCGGCACCGACGAGCCGGTGATCCCGTACTCGCCCGACCAGGTCGACGCCCGGCACGAGGCGGGCGCGGATGCCGCCGCCGACACCACGGCGGTGCCGGTCTCCGCCTGAGGCATCGCTCCGGTGGGGATCAGCCCACCTGCGGGTCGCCCCCGGGGAACGTGAGCGGCAGCACGTGCAGCGTGCGGTCACCGCCGGCGTCGTAGCCGACCACGTTGTCCCAGGCGTGGAACACGAGCCGCCACGAACCGTCGGGGAGTTGCACCGGCGCCTGGCCCCCGGGTCCGAGCATGGCGCCGCGCTTGGCCAGCACGGGGGTGGAGTACAGGCGACGACACGGCCCGAGGGGCGTGTCGCAGCGCGCCACGCCGACCGCGTAGTCGGGTGAGGTGAAGAGGTTCACCGAGTAGAAGAGCAGGATGCCGCTTTCGGGGGTGCTGATCATGCTCGGACCCTCGGCCCGCGTCAGCTCCCAGATGTACCCGCCGTCGTCCTGCAACAGGAGCTGCTCGCCGCCCGCAAGCCGCAGGCCGTCCGGCGTGAGGTTCTGGGCGTGGATCCCGTTGTCGTCCGCGTACTCCAGCGACAGCGATCCGTCGGCGGCGACGAAGGGACTCGGATCGATCGTGCCCCCGGCCCCGGGTACGCAGA
>DATBBL010000086.1:0-36581 GCA_036271015.1 Acidimicrobiia bacterium | reverse complement strand
CCGTGCAGTCGGGGATGCTCTTCTCGCGGCTGATCGGGAAGTGCCGCGAGTCCTCGGCGCGGGGCGCGGTGGTGATGCTGATGATCTTGAGACCAGGAGTGTCGACCCTCACCGCGCCGGCGATCGCCCTGTCAGCGTCATCCGTGGCTACCGCGCCCGACGGCACGACGCAGAGCTCGTGCACCACCGCCGCTCCGAGCACGTGCCGCTTGGCGCCCTTGAGGACGATCCCGTCGGCGGTGCGGGCCACCAGTCGCAGCTCTCCACCATCCTCCACGGCGGCGGCAACGCGAAGGTCGTCCTCACGACACCGCTGGAGGAACCGCTCGAGCCGGTCGCGGTACTCGGGCTTGGCCTCGGCCAACCGTGGCGCCACGTTGCTCAATGCCATGCACCCGGCAGTGCTCGCGGCCGTGACATCCGCCTCGATGAGGAAGTTCATCTGCTCGTCGAGCTCAGCCGGAGTCGCCGGCTGATCGAAGATCGGGTTGCGGGACCCAGGGGCCGCCGAATGCGCCCGCTCGTAGGTGCTCGCCACCCAGTCGACGGACACCCGCAGGAGCGGGTGCGTGACCGGGTCCACGACGCGCCGGCCTTCGAGGTACGACGCCCGCCCGTCGCGAATCGATTGCCTGTAGTCCTCTGCGGTGAGCATTCGCTCCCAGCTCCTCTGCTCGACGTCCTCCGCGCGCCGTTCAGCCCGCGACCGGGAAAGCTCGAGGCGCCAAAACTCGACCAGATCGCACCCTGCCCCTCGCCCCGTGCTTCAACATCACTGCATGACGCCAGAACCCTACCTGCCGATCAGCCAGCGCATCGAACCGGCGGAGGCCGTCTCGGCGACGGTCGACCGATGAATCGGCGGCGCCGGCCGAGTCGTATGGGCATGGCCAAGGTGCTGACCCACATGTGCATGTCGCTGGACGGGTTCGTCGCCCAGCCGGACGACAACCCGGCGGAGTTGTTCGACTGGTACTGGAACGACGGCGTCGTGGTGCCGAGCGCACAGGACGGCATGAGCTTCTCGGTTGACGCCGCCAGCGCCGCGATGCTGGAGGATCTCACTTCCGGTTGCGGTGCGCTGATCGCCGGCCGCCGGCTGTTCGACCAGACCGACGGCTGGGGTGACAACCACCCCGCCGGCGCGCCGGTGGTCGTCGTGACCCACCGGCCGCCGCCCGCCGATGCCACTGAGCGGTTTCCGCGGACGACCTTCGCCGGCAGCGTCGAGGAGGCGGTCGCGACCGCCAAGGAGCTGGCCCGCGACAAGTTCGTCACGATCGCCAGCGCCAACATCATCCAGCAAGCGCTGAACCTCGGCCTGGTCGACGAGCTCTGCATCAGCCAGGTGCCGGTGCTGTTCGGCACCGGCATCCGCTACTTCGGCGAGCTCGTCGGCGGCCACGTCCTCCTCGAGGACCCCATCGTCGTCCAAGGCACCCGGGCGCTGCACCTCCGCTACCGGGTGCGCCGCTGATCGGCGGGGAAGGCGCGGTCGGCCGCGTCGCCGTCACTGGCACGTCGGGATCGGCGCTACAGGTGTTCGGGTCGTGGACCGAGGTTGTAGGTGGTCGTTGTGCGGTCCGAGGAGGGCGGGGTGTCGTGCGTCGTGTCGTGATGGCAACGGTTGCCGTCGGCGTGTTGTCGGTGGCGTGGTGGGTGCCGTCGGTTGCTGGTGCCAGGGTCGCGGACGACGGTGAGGCGGCGAAAGCGCCGGAGGCGATCGTTGCCGATGCCGGGCAGGCAATGGCTCAGCTGAGCTCGGTGCGCCTCGCGGGGTCGATCACGAGCGGAGCGAAGCGGATCTCGTTGAACATCGTGAGTTCTCACGGGTCGGGTGGCGGCACGATGGCGGTGAACGGCGCGCGGTTCACCATGGTGGTGGTACCGCCTGATGTGTACATGCGGTCGGACGCTGCGTCGTGGACGAAGTTGGCGCACAACAAGGTCGCCGGTCAGTTGTTCGCAGGGAAATGGCTGCACACCACGACCGCGGACAAGGACTTCGGCGGCCTCTCGAACCTCTTCGACCTGTCGACGTTCACGAACACGTCGAGCGCTGACGGGCCGATCACGAAAGGCCCGATCCGCTCGTACCGCGGCACGAAGGCGATCCCGCTCGAGGACACGACCAAGGGCAGCGTGGTGTACGTCGCCGCGACCGGCACGCCGTACGTGCTCGGGATCGTGGGCACGGGCAAGAACCGAGGCGAGGTGGTCCTGAGCCAGTTCGGCACCGCCAAGGTGCCGAGGGCGCCGAGATCCTCGATCGACCTGTCAGAGCTCGAGCAGGACGCCAACAACGGGACCGGGAACAACAGTTAGCTTGTCGTTCGCGCGGACGTTGGTCAGTCGGCGTGGGTGAGGAAGACGTCGAGCCGCGACAGGGTGTAGGCGACCGCAGTGTCGGTGCCCAGGGCGGCGCCGCGGTCGCGCAACTCGCGCAGCCGTTCGCGGCCGAGGGCGTCGGTGAGGAGCCGGGTGGTGTCGCGGGCGGCGTCGGCGAGGAGGCCGACGCCACTCTCCGCTCCACCTTGTGTGGACTGGCCTCGTCGCTCGTCCGTACTCGCGGTGTCGACGGGGAGGACGAGTGCGCGTGCGGCGCCCTGGATCGTCGCGGCCGACTCGGGATCGGTCGGGGCGAGGATGCGTGCCGCCAGGGTGAGCACGATCTGCATGTAGGGCCGGTGGTTGACCCAATGCAGGAGCGGGATGCTGCGGGTGGCGAAGCGCGCCGCCAGCGACCATTCGCCGATGACGGCCGCGGCGAGGGTCAGTTGCGTGGCCTCGCCGTAGTTCTCGGCCGCGGGGTCGCCCTGGATCTCGTCGAGCAGCGCGCGGGCCCGGGTGGGGTCCTCCGGGGAGACCGCCATCGCGAGCGCGCCCACGAGGGTGATGTTGGCCATCGTCGGTGTGCTCGTCGCTCGAAGGAGTCCGAGTGCCTCGGTCGCGAGGGGTAGGGCATCGGCGAAGCGCCCGCCGAACGACAACGCCGACGCGGCGGAACCGAGGCTCGTCGCCGCTTGTGAAAACTTGCCTCCGCGTCGGTAGCCTTCGGCAGCTTCGAGCCAGGCCGCGGCGGCGTCCTCCCACGAGCCCTCCGAGCTCGCGATGAGCCCTTCGAGGAAGCAGCGGGTCGCTTCGAGGTCGAGGGTGTACGGGCGGGGGACAGGCGACGCACGCTCCACCTCGAGCGCGGCGTCGCCGTACTCTCGGGCGAGCCTCGTTTCGCCTCGGCGGTCGGCGGCGGTGGCCGCGGCCATGAGCACGAGTGGGTAGCCCGGATGGTCCTCCACGCCCGGCGCGGCCAGGACCGAGTCCACGGGGAAGCTCAACTGATAGCCGGTCTGCGGGCTGTTCGGTGGCGTCGACTCCAGCATCATGACGAGAAGGTCGAGGTTGTCGGTGTCGATCGCGTGGGCGAACGCGGCAAGCATGTTCTCGCTCTCGGCGGACATGCGGGCGCCCCACTCCATCCGCTCGGGTCCCTCGAGCCCCTGGCCGCAGCGCCAGGCGAGGTCGGCGTAGTACGCGGCATGACGATCGCGCAACGCGTCGGTCTCGCCGTGCTCGACCAGGCGCTCCTCGCCGTACGCCCGGATGGTCTCCAGCAGCCGATACCGCGTGGCGTTCCCACCGCGTTCTGCGGCCACCAACGACCGTGCGACCAGGTCCCGGACCAGCGCCAGCACCGCGCGTTCCTCGACCGGACCACCGACACAGATGGCTTCGACGGCGTCGCGGGTGCAGCCGCCGGCAAACACGGCCAAGCGGGCCCACAACCTCCGCTGCGCTTCGTCGAGCATCTCGTAGGACCAGTCGATCGTCGCCCGGAGCGTCTGGTGACGCTCGATCCCCCCACGACGCCCACCTGCGAGCACGTCGAACCGTTGGTCCAACGCCCGCCCCAGCTCGGCCGGGCTCATCATCGGCACCTGCGCGGCCGCGAGCTCGATCGCCAATGGCACACCATCGAGACGACGACACACCTGTACGACGCCCTGCACGGTCGCCGCGTCGAGCACGAACTCCGGGTCGACCGCGGCCGCTCGCTCGAGGAACAGCTGCACCGCCTCCGACCCCGCCACGACCGCGAGGTCGTCGGTGACATCGGGGCCACGGAGTGACGGCACGGGCACGACCCGCTCGCCGTCGAGCGCAAGGCCTTCACGGCTGGTGGCCAGCACCACGACGCCCGGACACGAACGACTGACCTCGTCGAGCAGGTCCGCCACCGGATCCAGCACGTGCTCGCAGTTGTCGACCACCAACAACAGCTGCTTGGTGCCCAAGAACTCCACCATCGCTTCGGTGAGCGTCTGGCCGGCTCGGGCGGACACGCCGAAGTCCGCCGCAAACGCGTCGACGACCCCGGCCGGGTCTCGCACCGGCGCCAACTCGACGAGCCACGCGCCCTCACGGAACTGCGGCAGCACCTCCGCCGCGACCTGCAACGCCAGCCGTGTCTTGCCGACCCCGCCGACCCCTGTGAGCGTGACGATGCGTGACGAGGTGAGCGCTTCCACCGTCCTTGCGATCTCGCGTTCGCGACCGACGAACGAGCTCAACTGCAACGGCAGGTTCCCCGGGAAGGCATCCACCGACGACAACGCCGCGAACTCCGTCGCCAATCCCGGCGAAGACACTTGGAACACCCGCTCCGCGCGCGACAGGTCGCGCAGCCGGTGCTCGCCGAGGTCGACGAAGTCCACGCCATCGTCCAGCACTTCGCGAGCGAGATCAGCGGTTGCCTGCGAACACACGACCTGCCCGCCGTGCGCGACACCCATCAGCCGCGCCGCACGATTCAACGAGGAACCGAAGTAGTCGCCGTCACGGGACGATGCCACGCCCGTGTGCAGGCCCATCCTCACCAGCAGCGGCACGGGAACCGGCCACGCCTCGTCGTCGAGTGCCCGCTGCGCCGCGACCGCGGCGATCACGCCGGCGTCGGCAGTCCCGAAGGCCGCGTGGAACCCGTCACCCGTCGTCTTGACCACGTACCCGTCCCGGGCTTCGATCGCATCGCGCAGCAGTTCGTCGTGACGCGCCAACGCGTCGCGCATCGCGTCCGGATACTGCTCCCAGAGACGCGTCGAACCCTCGATGTCGGTGAACAGAAAGGTGACCGTCCCCGACGGCAACTCCGCCACCCGAGCCCTCCCCGCGTGGTCGCGCCGGCCAAGTAAACCAGACCCGTCGACCGAACGTCACCCGTGCTCGGCAACCCGGGGGACCGGGTCGTACTCACCGAGTGCGAACCGGCGGAGCTCGTCGCGACTCAGGGCGCGACCTCGCGCCGCGAGCGCGTCGAACTCGGTCGGCGAGATCGACGTGTCGAGCGTCGAGCGAACGTGCTCACGTCGCTCGGCGCCGAAGCGGTCTCGGTGGGCGCCGACCGCGGCGCGGATTCGGTCGACCGCACCCATGAGGATCGCGGCGTCAACGGTTCGACCGTCGGCGATCCAGATCGCGGCGACCGCCTCGTAGGCGTTCGCCAAGATGTCGGGCATGACCGCGTGCCGCTCGCCGAGCTCGATGGCATCTCGCAGCGAGGCCATCGCCGCGTCCGGGTCGTCGTCGGCGTCGAGCGTCCCCCGGAGGAGCGCGACGCTGATCTGGACGTGGAGCACCGTGCCACGCGCCAGCTCGGCCGCGCGCTCGAGTTGCAGTTCGCACTCGCTTCGACGGCCGGCGATCGCACGGACGCCGCTCGACAGCCGCACCGGTACTACGGCATGCTTCGCTCAACCGGGCACGAATCGGGCAAACGAGGGGAGAGAGCATGAAGTTCGTCGTGGAGTGGACCGCACGGCCGGGGAGCGATCCGAAGGAGAACCTGCAGGGCACCGACAGCCTGCTCCAGGCGTTCGGGAGTTGGACGGCGCCGGCGGAATGGACCATCAGCGAGTTCGTCACGCGCGTCGACGGCAAGGGGGGCCTCCTCATCTGCGAGACCGACGATCTCGGCAGCATCGACCGCTCGGTGGCGCAGTACCTCGCCTGGCTCGACTACGAGGTCACGCCTGTGGTCGACATCGGTGACGGCGTCGGCAACCTGGCGGCGGGGAGCGCGTGGGCCCGCACCGCCGGCGGTCTGGACTGATCCGGCAGGGGCTTCACCCGGCCGCGCCGCGAGCCGGGTGGTCCCCGCCGACCCGATCGCTCGCCCGGCGCGACGGAGTGTGCAGCTGTGTCCAGGCTCCGAGTCGACCCTGCGACGGGGCCGGATTCGGGCGTAGGTTCGCTGTCCTCACCGACGACTGCGAGGAGGCGCATGAGCGATCAGCCGTACGTCAATTTGCTCGACCCCGAGTTCTACGTCGACCCGTGGGACGCGTTCCGCTGGTTGCGCGACAACGACCCCGTGTTCTGGGACCCGGTGCAGAAGCTGTGGGGCATCTCCCGCTTCGAGGACGTGCTGCACGTCGAGAAGCACGCGCAGCTCTACACCTCGTTCCGCGGGTCGAGACCGCACATCGACCAGACCGACAACACGTCCATGATCGACCAGGACGATCCGGCGCACCAGTGTCAGCGGTCGCTCATCGTGCGGCGATTCACTCCGCGCGCGGTCTCGACCCAGGAGGACGAGGTTCGTGAGGTGGCGGCCGCGATCGTCGACGCGGTCGCGCCGCGCGGCTCGTGCGACGCGGTGGAGGCGATTGCGTCGCGGCTTCCCGCGATCATGATCGGGCGCCGGCTCGGATACGCGCCCGAGCAGTGGGAGCAGGTGCGCCACTGGTCGGAGGTCACGATGCACCAGGGTGGCCAGACCCCGGCCGACGGCGGGCAGTTCCCCACGCGGGAGATGCTGGGCGACGCGGTGACGGACTTCGCGCAGACCACCCTCGCGCTGGTCCACGAACGCCGCGCCGACCCCCGTGACGACCTGATCTCGATCTGGACGCAGGCCGAACGCGAGGGGCAGGGCCGACCGTGGACCGACCAGGAGATCCTCGAAGAGTGCCTGCTCGTGCTCGACGGCGGCGCCGAGACCACGCGCACCGTCATCGGCGCGATCGTCCGTGAGCTCGCGTTGCGGCCGGACCAGCGCCGCATCCTCCTCGACCGTCCCGAGGTGCTGGCGCGCACCGGCGTGGAGGAGTTCATCCGCTGGGTGTCCCCGATCCTCAACATGCGCCGCACCGTCACCGAGGACCACGAGCTCCACGGCAAGCAGCTCCACGCGGGCGACGAGGTGCTGCTGATGTACCCGTCGGCGAACCGCGACGAGCGCGAGTTCCCCGAACCCGACGTGTTCGACGTCACCCGCGAGATGGCGCAGCACCTGTCGTTCGGCATCGGCACCCACTTCTGCCTCGGCGCGGCGTTCGCCCGCCTGGAAGTACGGGTCATGTTCGAGGAGCTGCTGCGGCGCATCCCCGACTGGCGCCTGGCCGACGACGCGGAGCCGCGCATCATGCCGGCCACCTTCGCCCGCGCCTACGACAAGGTGCTCATCGAGTTCACGCCGGACGACACCGCGTGACACCGCGCCTGCGGGATCGGAGGCGTCGATTCAGGCCTTGGACGTGCGCGTGCTGTGCACGAGCACGCCCCACGCCCCGACCAGGAACACGAGCGCGAAGACGGCCAGGACCAGCCAGTACCGTCCGGTGGGCTGCGTACCCGCGTCGCCGTACGACGCCAGGAGCGGAGGGCCGAGTCGCGAGCCGCCGTCGGCCAGGATCCGGCGTGCCCCGAGGTCGTGGCCGATCACCTCGAACGCCCAGCGCGACGGGATCAGCCGGCTGAGCGCGGCGCCGGCACCGGCCATGAGGTGCACGGGCAGGATCGCGCCGGAGAACAACACCGCCGGGAAGCACAACATCGGGAGCGCGAGCGTCGCCTGCGCGACGTTGCCCACCGTGGCCGACGTGAGCAGGCCGAGGCCGAGCGCCGCCACCGCGCACAACAGCAACCCCACTCCGATCGAGGCATAGGTGGACAGCGACCGTTCGGGAAGGCGATCGAGCAGGCGCAACACTCCCAGCATCGCCACCACGACGAGCACGAGGAACGGGACGAGGACCGTCACCTTCGATGCGACGTACGCGTCGAGCCGCAAGCCGACCGCGCGCTCGCGCTCGAGGATCGGCCGCTCGGTGCAGATCTGGAGCAAGCCGTAGGTGAGCCCGAAGAAGAAAGCGGCGAAGACGATCCAGAAGCCGATCATCACCATCGAGCTCGGGGTCGGGTGCCCGAAGTCGAAGGCGCCGGGCCGGAAGAGCACCGCGAACATCGCCACGACCAGCGCCGGCGATCCCAGCAGGATCGCCATCGTCAGCCGATTGCGCAGCAACGTCTCCAGGGTCCGGTGCGTGAGCACGGCCCACTGCGTCAACCCGGTGGCGGCGACTCGGGCTTCGTGTTCTCGCGGACCACGCGCCCGCGGTGGTTCGGCGCCGCCCGGCGGGGCGACGTGCACCACGGTGCCGTCCAGTCGGTCGAGGTCGCGGTAGAGCTCCGCGATGGAGCCGACGCCGAAGCGCTCCAGTGCCTGGGTCGGAGTCCCCACGAACGCCACTCGTCCACCGCGAGCCATGCACACGACGCGATCGCACTGCTGGAGGTCGTCGACCGAGTGGGTGGTGAACACGACCGTGGCGGAGCGGTCGGCGAGGTGGCGGAGACGGGAGACGATCTCGGTACCCGTGATCGGGTCGAGCCCGGACGTCGGCTCGTCGAGGAAGAAGACGTGCGGGTCGGTGAGGAGCTCGGCGGCGATGCTGGCGCGCTTGCGCTGCCCGCCGCTGAGCGCGCCGACCCGGACGTCGGCCTGGTGGGCGAGGCCGACGGCGTCGATCGCGTCACCGACCGCCGCCTCGACCTCGGCCGCGCTCGTCGAGGACGGGAGCCGCAACCGCGCGGCATACCGGAGCATGCGCCGGAGGGGCAGCTCGGCGTGGACGATGTCGTCCTGCGGCACGTACCCGAGCACGCCGCGGAACGCCGTCGGATTCGCACCCACGTCGATGCCGTCGTAGCGCACCGACCCCGACGTGGTGGGTCCGACCCCCGCAATCGCGTGGAGCAACGTCGTCTTGCCCGCTCCGCTCGGACCGATGATCGCCACCAGCTCGCCGGCGGCAACGGTGAACGACGCGGCGTCGAGCAGCGTCAGGTCGCCGCGGTGGCGGACGCGCACCGTCCGGGACAGCCCGTCGACGTCGATGCGGACCCCGCGCACCGGAGCCTCCAGAGCCAGGACGTCCGACCCGGCGAAACGCGGATCGCGGTCGGGTGCTGCCGTTCGCCCCTGCCCGTGCTGCACGATCATGGCGCCTCCCCCGATGGTTGAAGAAAAAGCACGATCGGTCGTGCTCATCGAGCAGAGTACGACCGGTCGTGCTATGTTGTCAACGTGCCCGGACCGCGCAAGCCCCGCGCCGACGGCGAGCGCACCCGCGAGGCCATCGTGCGCGAGGCGGTCTCGCTGGCGACGATCGATGGCCTCGAAGGCCTCTCGATCGGCAACCTCGCCGCCCGGCTCGCCATGAGCAAGAGCGGCGTCTACGCCCACTTCGGCTCGAAGCAGGAGCTCCAGCTCGCCGCGGTGGACGAAGCCGGGCGGATCTTCCACGCCGAGGTCGTGGCGCCGGCCCTGGTCGCCGCGCCCGGACTCGCGCAGCTCGTCGCGGTCTGCGACGCCTTCTTCGACCACCTCGTGCGGCACACGTTCCCGGGCGGTTGCTTCTTCGCCGGCGCCGCCCTCGAGATGGGCACGCGCCCCGGTCCGGTGAAGGAGGCGATCGCCACCTTCCAGAGCGGTTTCACCGCGCTGATCCGCCAGTTCGCGGTCGTCGCGCTCGAGCAGCACGAGCTCCCGGCGGACGAGGACCCCGACGCACTCACCTTCGAGCTGAACGGCATCATCCTCGCCGCCAACGCGAACTACGTCCTCCGCTCCGATCCCGCCGCGCTCGAGATGGCGCGCCGCGTCGTCCGCCGGCGACTCGGCGTCGAGCCGTCCTCCTCCGCGCGCGCGGCGGTCGGATGACCAGCGTCGACGAGGCGCTCGCCGCGTGGGGCGCCTACGACCGCGACGAGCCGTTCTCGTTGTTCGCCGAGGTCCGTGGACGCGGCGCCGTCCACGAGGTGACGCTGGCCGACGGTCATGGCGCCTGGCTCGTGCTCGGCCATGCCGAGTGTCGGGCCGCGTTGAGTGACCCGAGGCTCTCGAAGGACCTCCGTGCTGCGCTCGCGTCGGGTGACGAGGTGGTGGCGGAGGGGCTGCCGGGACCGGCCTTCGCCCGACACATGCTCGTGGTCGACCCACCCGATCACACTCGACTGCGTCGCCTGGTCGCGGCGGCGTTCTCGCTCCGACGCATCGAAGCGCTCCGGCCGCGCATCCAGGAGATCGTCGACGATCTCCTCGACGCCGTCGCCGCGCACGGGCCCGACCGCCAGGTCGACCTCGTCGCGGCCTTCGCATTCCCGCTCCCGTTCACCGTGATCTCGGAGCTTCTCGGCGTTCCCGGCGACGAGCGCGCGTCCTTGGGGCACGGGCTCACCGCGCTCCTGGCACCGACGTCGACCGCCGCGGAGTACGCCGCAGCCAAGCAGGCGTCGGACTCGGTGGTCGCGCAGCTGACCGCGCTGGTGCAGCGGAAAGCTCACGATCCTGGCGACGATCTCATCAGCGCGTTGATCGCGGCCCGCGACGGTGACGAGCGCCTGAACCAGCAGGAGTTGCTCTCCACCATCTTCCAATTGATCGTGGCCGGGCACGACACCACGGCCAGCCTCATCGAGAACAGCGTCGTCGCGCTGCTCGAGCATCCCGGGCAACTCGCCGCGCTGCGCGCCGACCCCCACGCGATCGGCGCCGCGGTCGAAGAATTCCTCCGGTACGACGCGCCGGTTCCGCATGCGACGTTCCGGTACGCCCGGGAACCGCTCGACCTCGGCGGCGCGACCATCCCCGCCGGCGCGCAGGTCGTCATCAACCTCGCGGCGGCCAACCGCGACCCGCACCGCTATCCAGCGCCCGACACCCTCGACATCCACCGGTCCGATGCCCGGCACCTCGCCTTCGGGCACGGCATCCACTTCTGTCTCGGTGCTCCCCTCGCCCGACTCGAGGGTCAGCTGGCGCTCGCCTCGCTGCTGCGACGGTTCCCGGAGCTGCGTCTCGCGACCGGGCGGGAGCGGTTGCACTGGGGACACGGCGACGGCCTCGTGCTCCGGGGCCTCAGCGAGCTTCCCGTCATCCCCGGACCCGCCCGGCCGCGGAGCTCGGAGCAGATGGTCGCCGCAGGCGAGCACCGTCGGGGCGAGAACCCTGGAGTGTGACGTCGGTCGCTGCCCGTCTGTGGCAGGTGACGCAGACGCCCGGACGCGGCCCCTGCATGCTCGCCGGGGGGCCGCGCACACCAGGAGGAAGCCATGAACCGTCCCGGACGTCCCGGCGTACACCCGGCCAAGGCCCAGTTCTTGGGCGGGTTCAGCAAGCAGCAGCTCCGGACGGTCGCCCGGCTCGGGACCCGGTTCGAGCGCGAACCCGGCACGGTGTTCATCCGTGAGGGGCACGCGGGCGCCGAGTTCATCATCATCCTGGAAGGCGCCGTCGACGTGCGGACCGGTGATCGCGTGGTGGCGACGCGCGGACCCGGCGAATGCCTGGGTGAGATCTCTCTGCTCGCCAGCCGGCCTCGCACTGCGACCGCCGTCTCCACGACTCCCGTAGTCGTCGACGTGTTCTCGAAGCGCGAGTTCTGGACGCTGCTCGATGAGCTCCCGGCCCTGTCGGATCAGCTCCACGCCACCATGTCGGCGCGTCTCGTCGAGCTGGCGGCCCCGGTCCAGCCCCTCGTCCGGGCCTCATAACCGGACTGGGGGAGGGGCTGGCCTCGACCCTCGCCACGACGCCGGCGGTGGATACTGGCGAGGGTGTACGCGGGACCGACTGCTGGTGTCCGGGGCACCAGCTCCGATCCGACGGCCCTGCCCGGATTCGCGGCGGGGCCGGTCGGGGCGATCGCGCTCGTTTCGACCGCGCTGCTGCTGGCGTTCGCATCCCGATACGGGTACCACCGCGACGAGCTGTACTTCCTCAGCGCGTCGCGTCATCTCGACTTCGGGTACGTCGACCAGCCGCCGATCGCGGTGCTCGTGGCGTGGCTCGACCGCGTCGGGTTCGGGAACACGCTGTTGGGCTTGCGTGCCATCCCCGCCGTGCTCAGCGGTGCGGTCGTCGCACTGACGGGCGCGATGACGAGGGAGCTCGGGGGATCGCGCTTCGCGCAGGCGTTCGCCGCGTTGTGCGTCGCCACCGGCGCACTGCTGGTCGTGGGTCATCTCGAGGGTCCGACGGTGTACGACGTGTTCGTGTGGGCGGTGACGTCGTGGCTCGTGCTCCGCATCCTGCGCACCGGCAACGAACGGCTCTGGCTGCTGGTCGGGACGGTCGTCGGCGTCGGGTTGGAAGCCAAGGACACGATCCTGCTCCTGCTCGCCGGGCTCGCCCTCGGGTTCCTCATCGACCGCCGGTCACGGATCTTCCGGAGCCCGTGGTTGTGGGCGGGCGTGGTGGTCGCGGTCGTCCTCTGGGCGCCGAACATCATCTGGCAGGCCACCAACGGGTGGCCGACGACGGAGATGGACGCGAGCCTCCGCGCCGAGCACTCGGGTCTCGGGTACGCCATCAAGTATCCGTTCGTCATGGTCCTCGCGCTCGGACCCTTCGTCGCTCCGGTCTGGACGTCCGGCGCATGGGCATTCTGGCGCGACCGCCGAATGGCGTCGTACCGCGCGTTCGCGGTCGCGTACGCGTTCGGCTTCGGCGTGTTGTGGGTCGTGATCCCGGATCGCTTCTACTACCTGTTCGGCATCTATCCGGTGTTGATCGCGGCCGGCGCGCCGATCGCGGAACAGGTGGCAGTGGGCGCGCGCGGGTTCTTCCGCGCCGAACCTCGACGCCGTCTGCTGTGGCGATCGCGTCGCTGGGCCGTCGGCCTCGTCCTCGGCAGTGGCGTGCTGCTGCTCCCCGTCTCGCTCCCCGTCGTGCCTCCGTCGGCGCTCGCGTCGGTGCCCCTGCAGAAGGTCAACTACAACCTCGGGGAAGAGATCGGATGGCAGGATCTCACCCGCGAGGTCGCCCGGGCGTGGCGCTCGCTCCCACCCTCGGAGCGAGCGAGGGCGGTCGTCCTCACCGAGAACTACGGCGAGGCCGGTGCGATCGACCGGTACGGCGGTCGCCTCGGCCTCCCGCGCGCGTACAGCGGTCACAATTCGTTCTGGTCATGGGGTCCGCCGGAGCCGTCGGTCGGGACGACGATCGCCATCGGCTTCGACCGCAGCGCGCTGACGCCGCACTTCGGCCGCTGCGCGCTCTCGGCGCGGGTGCACAACGCCGACGACGTCGACAACGACGAGGAGGGTCAACCGATCTGGGTGTGCACCGGGCAGCGTGCACCGTGGCCCCAGATCTGGGAGCACTTCAAGCACTACGGCTGACCGGACGACTCGACTCAGGGGGTGCGGTAGCCGTCGCGGGTGAGGAGGCGGACGGGATCGGTGCCGTCCCACTCCGCGCACACCCGCGCGATCCGCTCCAGGTCCTCCATGAATGCCGGCAGCGCCTCCACGATCTCGGTGTAGAAGCCGAAGTCGTCGACGGTGTCGAAGTACGCCAGGTGTTGGCCTCCGACGACCATCTCGGTCACGAGCTCGTAGCCGAGCTCGCGGTAGCGCGCGATCTTCCCGTCGTAGTCCGCCGTCACCGTGCACAGCTGGTGGAACGCGGACTCACCCTTGTCGACCAGGTCGCGGTAGACGCTCGGGCGGTCGGAGAGCTGCTGGATCAGCTCGATCTGCACCGGGCCCGCCTGCGCCACCGCGACCCGCACCTCGACCGACGACGGGGCGCCGTGATAAGTGCACGGGGTCTCGATCGGGGGGAGCACGTGGAAGGGCCCGACGCCGTGCACCTCCGCCCAGCGCGCCGCGGTGGCCAGGACGTCGTCGACCACGAAGCCGAGCTGGAAGAGGCGGTACTCACCCTCGGGCCACGGCTGCTGGAACAGGCGGTGTTCGAGCGACGTCATGACGGGGTCTCCCTTCCGCGCGGGCGGATCAGCACCTCTTGCACCGCGGTCGCCACGAGGTGGCCGTCGGTGTCGTGGATCGCGCCCCGGACCAGGCCGCGATGGCCCGAGATGGCGAGCGTCTCCTGGGTGTGCAGGTGCCACCGGTCGAACCGGACCGGGCGGTGGAACCAGAGCGCGTGGTCGAGGCTGAAGCCGGTGAATTGCGTGGACCCGCCCTCCGGGTGTGACCGGAACGCCATGTCGAGCAGCAGGTAGTCGCTCGCGTACGCGAGGAGTGCCGCGTGCAGCACCGGGTCGTCGCCGACCGTGCGCGGCAGCCGCATCCAGTGCGAGCGCGGTCCGTCGGCCGGAGCGCCACCCAGGAAGGTCGGCGCCTCGCCGATGCGCAGCTCCAGCGGGGGTGGTTGCTCGACCCAGTTGACGGAATGCGGGCGGAGGTCCGCGGGCACGTCGCGCACCCAGTCCTGGAGGCGCGGCAGCTCATGGGGCTCGGGGACGACCGGTGGCGGACCGGCGACCTCGGGGTCCGGCGGGTTCGCGTGGAACGAGGCCATCAGGACGAGGAGCGGCCTGTGGCCCTGGCTGACGGTCACGCGCCGGGTGGAGACGGAGCGGCCGTCGCGCACCCGGTCGACCGCCAGATCGAGCGGTGCTTCGGGCGTCCCCGCCTCGACGAAGTACGCGTGGAGGGAGTGGGGAACCTTGTCCGGCACGGTGGCGCTGGCCGCGAGCAGCGCCTGCGCGACCGTCTGGCCGCCGAAGACGCGGTCGAAGCGCCCGGGTTCGCCGACGACCCGGAAGTGATCCGCCTGCTCTGCGCACTCGAGCCCGAGCGCGTCGAGCAGGCCGTCGAGCGCGAGGAGGATCGCCTGCTCGAGCGTTGCGTCGCCGTCGCCCGGGGTCGTCATTCTCTCGGAGGCCTCGGAAGTCACCGGGACATGGCTAGCACGCGACGACACGTCGGTTGTTTGAGCCGGGCTCAGCGCCTGTGAGACGATTCGCCCGGGTCGCAGCGGCGCGAGTCCAAGGGGGTGCGGCCGGTGTTGCGCGGCGAGAAGATCCTCATCACCGGGCCCGCAGGACGGATCGCGTTCGGCCTCGCGCGATCGCTCGTTGCCGACAACGAGGTCTGGGGGATCGCCCGCTTCAGCGACCCGGCCACGCGCGAGAGGGTCGAGGCGCTCGGCGTGACGACGCGCGCCGTCGACCTCGCGAGCGGCGAGTACGGCGACCTCCCCACCGACTTCACCCACCTGCTCCACCTCGCGGCCGACTTCAGCGCCGACGACTACGACCAGGCGCTCCGGGTGAACGCGGAGGGCACCGGGTTCGTGCTCGAGCACTGCCGTACCGCCAAGTCGGCGTTGGTGATGTCGACGGTGACCGTCTACAAGCCGCACCCGGACCCCTGGCACCCCTTCCGGGAGGACGACCCGCTCGGCGACGCGATGGCGCCGCCGTCGGCGCCGTACTCGGTGTCGAAGATCGCCGAAGAAGGGGTGGCGCGCTACTGCGCCCGCTCGTTCGACCTGCCGGTCACCATCGCGCGCATGGGCGCCGCCTACAGCGACCAGAGCGGCCTCCCGGTCTGGCACCTCGACGCCATCGCCGCCGGTGAACCCGTGCGGACCCGGTGGGACCCGATGCCCTACAGCCCCATCCACGACGACGACATCTGTGCGCAGCTCGAGCCGCTGCTCGGGGTGGCGAGCGTTCCCGCGACGGTCGTGAACTGGTGTGGGGACGAGCCGGTCAGCGTGCAGGAGTACTCGGCGTTCTTCGGCGAGCTCCTGGGCGCCGACGTCAAGGTGCTGGTGGAGGAGATCCCGGGCGCGTCGCACGGTTCGGTGGGGGACGACACCATGCGCAGTGCGATCACCGGACCCTGCCGGGTCGGCTGGCGGGAGGGGTTCCGCCGCGTCGCCGAGCACTTCTACCCCGACCGGGTGCGGCAGGGGAGCTGATGGCGGCGTCATCCACGAACTCGACGACGTCGCGGTACCCGAGCGCGGAGGTGCTCCTGGCCGACGCGACCGCGGCGACCGGACTCACCGACTTCGGACCGGGCGACTTCCGCGAGGGACTCGACGTGCTGCTCGAGAGCCTGGCACGCGACGCGGATCTGAGCCCCGCGACCGACGCGTCGGTCGTGGACGATCTGCATCGGCGTCTGGTGAACCGTCTCCAGGTCGAGGCGTGGTACGCCGACCATCCGGAGCTCCTGGAGCTCCCGGTGCGCGGTCCCATCGACATCAACGGCCTGCCGCGCACCGGCACCACCGCGCTGGCCAACATGATGTCGCTCGATCCGCAGTTCCGCTGCCTGCGCCAGTGGGAGCAGATGCAGCCGTGCCCGCCGCCGACGACCGAGGGTGAGGCCACCGACCCGCGGCGGTTGCAGCTCGTCCGGGAGAACGAGCAGCTCGCGCCGGAGCTGAAGGCCATGCACCTCTACGAGGTCGACGCGACGGTCGAGGACACCTGGTTGCTCGGCATGGCCTTCCACGGGCAGCAGTACACGGTCCCGGTGTACGGCTACCACGCGTGGTGGCGCGCGGCCGACCTGACCCCGACGTTCCGGTACCACCGGCGGGTCGTGACCCTCCTGCAGTCACAGCGTCCGCCCGACCTCTGGTTGTTCAAGGCCCCACACCACAATTTCGACCTGGAAGCCATCGTGGCCGCCTATCCCGACGCCCGCTTCGTCATGACGCACCGCGATCCGGCCAAGTCGGTGCCCTCCTGGGCGAGCATCGTGTCGACCATCTTCCCGCCGTCGCAGGGAGCGCGCGACCTGCACCGGGTCGGTCGGGAGGTGTCCGAGCACCTGCGCGTGGGGGTGGAACGCGCCATCGCCGCCCGGTCGCGCCTCGGGGAGGAGCGCTTTCTCGACGTCCATCACCGCGACCTGATCGCCGACCCGATGGGCACGGTGCGTGCGGTCTACGAATTCCTCGGATTCGAGCTGCGCCCGCCGGTCGAGCAGGCGCTGCGTGACTGGCAGGAGGCCAACCGGTCCGGCGCACACGGGACGCACCGCTACACCGCCGAGCAGTTCGGTCTCAGCACCGCCCAACTGCGCTCCGACTACGACTTCTACGTCCGCCACTTCGACGTCGCGCTCGAAGCCTGACGGATCTCACCGCCGAGGAGACCCGCGCATGACGGAATCCGGCAATCGCTCGCTGCCCAGCTGGGCCGACCAGATGCAGGCGCTCGAACGGGTGAGCGACAACCTGATGGCCACCTGGCGCCCCGATGGTCCGACCGCCGCCGAGACCCAGGACATGAACAAGCTCGCGTTGTCGATCCTCGCCTGCGGCTACCTGTGCCGCGTCTACACCGACTCGCGTCGCCCGGTGTTCATGCCGCTGTGGAACTACGCGTTCAACCAGGGTGGACCCGACCCCGACTACGTCTACTCGACCGCCGAGATCGACTCCGATGGTGTGTACCGGATCTCGGGATACCGCGGGACCTCGCGCTTCGTCGAGATCACGCAGCAGGGCTTCGACATGATGAGCCCGGCCGACATGGGCGCAGGAGGCCCGGCACCGCTGACCCACGACCTCGACGAGGACGTCGCGCTCGACGCCGACGGCTACTTCAGCGTCGTGCTCAGCCCCGAACGCCCCGCGGGGCACGACGGCGACTGGTGGGAGCTGGCCCCGGGCACCCGTCGGCTCCTGATGCGGAAGTGCGCGTGCGACTGGAACCACGAGCTCGACGCCCGGGTCGCGATCGAGCGAGTCGACGACGGCGGTGCCGACATGACCCCCGAGGAGATCGCGCGCCGCTTCTCCGACCTCGCGGCGTGGATCGAGGGGATGATCGGCTTCGACATGCAGCTCGTGCGCTACTACCGGGAGCACCACGGCGTGAACACGTTCCTCCGTTCGACGAAGGTCGACGAGATGGGTGGTTTGCCGAAGCAGGCCTACTACGACGGCATCCACGAGATCGACGACGACGAAGCGCTGATCGTGGAGACCGCGCTCCCGGAGCGGGTCCGCTACTGGCAGATGCTGGTCGCGGACGACCGCTTCTGCACCATCGACTGGGTGAACCGGCAGTCGAGCCTCAACGACGCGCAGGCGCACCTCGACGGCGACGGCAAGTTCCGCGCCGTCATCTCGCGCCTCGATCCCGGGGTGCCGAACTGGCTCGACAAGGCCGACTACCCGTGGGGCGTCATCCAGATGCGGTGGAACCGGGCGAGCGACTATCCCGATCCGACGATCACGAAGGTGCCGCTGGCCGACGTGCGGCAGCACCTTCCTGCGGACACGCCCGTCGTCACTCCCGCCGAGCGTCAGGAGCAGCTGCGCCGGCGGCGCGAAGGCGCGCAGCTGCGACGCATCTGGTAGCTCACTCGACCAGCTCGTCGTGCTCGGGCGGTGGCCCGGTCGTGGTGATCCGCTGCGTGACGGCCTCGGGATCGACGACCGCGTCGGCGTCGGCGGCCGGCGCGGCCTCCTCCGGTTCGGCGGCCGGCGGCTCGTCGTCGACCGCCTCGTCGTCGATCGCTTCGGCGTCGAACAGCTTGACCCCCGCCGGCGGGCGCGGCGCCATCCCCGGCGCGTACCCCTGATAGCGCTCCGTCGCATCGACGATCTGGCCGCTGAGCGCGATGAGCCGCTGGAGCAGCGCTTCGCGGATGTCCGAGAGCTCGTCGATCTCCAATTGGATGGCGTCCCGGTGCCGGAGCGCGTCGTCGACGGTGCGCTCGGCCTCGCTCGCGGCGGCCCGGGTCGTCGCCTCGCTCTCGGTCCGGGCCCGTTCCCGGATCTCCTCGGCCTCCTCGTTGGCGAGGTGCAGGATGGACGCCAGCCGTTCGGAGATGCCGACCGTGCCGGGCGCCGACGCCAGCTCGCGGCGGCACTGCGCCAGCGCGGTCTCGGCTTTGCGGGCGCGCTCCTCGACCTGGACCGAGTACTCCGTGTACGACGCGAGGTACTCGTCGACCTGCGCCCGGTCGTAGCCCCGCAGCGCGTGGGAGAAGTCCGGTGCTTGCCGCTCGCTGATGCTCATGGGCTCGCTCCAAGATGCCGGCGGATCGCCAATGATCGCGCCGATGACCGCTGCACGCGCCTCTGCGGTGAAGCCGGTAGCGTCAGCGCGTGACGAGCCGGGGCGCGAGCGATGTCGTCGACCTCCGGGCGCGTGCACTGGCCGTCCTCGTGGGCAACCACCGCGCGGGCTACACGGTCCCGGCGGAAGGCCTGTACCCGTACCAGTGGTGTTGGGACTCCGGCCCGATCGCACTCGGGTGGGCGGCGGCGGGGAAGTGGGACGACGCGTGGACGGAGCTGCGGCGGCTGCTCTCGGCGCAATGGGCATCGGGCATGGTCCCGCACATCGTGTTCTGGGAGTCCTGCGACGACTACTTCCCCGGGCCTGAGGTGTGGGGGACGTCGCACACACCCCCGACGACCGGGATCACGCAGCCACCGCTGCCGGTCTCGAGCGCGGCGCGGCTGTTCGTCGCCGATCCCGACCGGGACCGCGCCCGCGCGATGTTGGGCGCGGTGTGGCCGGGGCTGGTGGCGTGGATCGAGTGGATCGCCCGCGCTCGCCGCGGGCCGCACGGTGGGTGCGTGATCGTGCACCCCTGGGAGTCGGGGATGGACAACGCGCCGTGTTGGGATGCGCCGTTGGAACACGCGCCCACCGCGAGCGACCCGCACCTCGAACGTCGTGACGTGGCGACGGTCGCGGCGGCGCACCGACCGACCGACCACGACTACCGCCGCTACCTGGGCATCGTCGAACGGCTGCGCGCCGCAGGCTGGGACACCGAGGAGCAGGCGGCGGTCAGCCCGTTCGTGGTCGAGGATGTCGCGTTCACCGCGATCGCGGCGCGCGCCGCGAGTGATCTCGGGCAGGTCGCGCGCGACGTCGGCGAAGACCCGGCGCCGCTCGACCGGTTCGCCGCCGAGGCGCGTGCCGCGTTGACGGCCTTGTGGGACGACGACGCGGGGTGGTTCCGTCCCTACGACGTCCGGCGGGAGGCGCCGCTCGGCCCGCTGACGGCCGGTGGCCTCGTGGCGGTGTGGGCGGGCGGCGTGGACGCCGCCCGGGTCGACCGCATGCTCGAGCGCCTCGACGGGTGGGCCGCGGCCGCGCCCTTCGGCGTCCCCACGTGCGACCCCACCGCGCGGGCGTTCGATCCCGAGCGCTACTGGCGGGGACCGGCGTGGGTGCTCGTGAACTGGCTGGTGGCCGACGGCTGCGCGCGGAGCGGCTACGCCGAGCGCGCCGAGCAGTTACGAGCGTCGACGTTGGCGCTCGTCGCGCGCGCGGGCTTCAGCGAGTACTACGACGCGACGACCGGACAGGGCATCGGAGGTCACGGGTTCTCGTGGTCGGCGGCGCTCACGCTCGCGTGGTTGCTCCCCGAGTGATCGGCACTCAGAGGTCGGCCATCACTCCGGTGCGTTGCTCGACCTGCAGCACCGCGAGCGTGCGCCCCAGCCCGAGCCAGATGGACAGGCACAGGGTGAGGTCGAGGATCTCGTCGTCGGCGAACACCGTGTGGAGGCGGTCGAAGAACGCGTCGTCGAGGCCCTGGTGGTCGACGGTGAACCGCTCGGCGTACTCGATCGCCAGCCGCTGGCGCTCGGTGTAGCCGGGCCAGGTGCGCCACTCGTCGAGGTGGCCGTAGTCGTCCTCGGTGACGCCCGCTTCGAGCATCGACTGGGCTCGGGCGGTGGAGCACGCCGAGCAGTCGTTGAGCTGCGCGACCCGGAGCCGGGCCACCTCGCGCTCGGTCGCGGGCAGGATGCTGCGGTGGTACACCGCGTCGATCATGTCGGTGACCGTGTCGGCCATCTCGGGGCGGAGGGCGAACACCCGCCGCCCGGCGGCACCCGGACCGTCAGGAATCTGGATACGTGCCATGCGCGGAGTGTACGGCGTCGGTCAGTCGCGCTCAGCCGCCGGTGCCGCCCTCGGCGCCGTACCGGGCGAGCACGACGTCGGTCGTCTCCGCCGCCGCCTCCGGTCCGAGGCGCTGGCCCCACACGACCGCACGCATGAACAACGGGCCCATCAGCAGGTCGTACACGAACGCGAAGTCGACCGCGGGCGTGAGCTCGCCCCGGTCGACGCCGCGCTGGAGCACCTGGAACACCAACGCCCGGCGGGGCATCAGGTACTCGGTGACGTAGCGCTCGGCGAGCTCCTCGTCGGTCGCCAGATCGGCGAGGAGCCCGGCGGTCACCCGGCGGCTCTCGGGCGAGTTGATCAGGCTGACCTGGTGACGCTGGACCTCGATGAGGTCGTCGCGCAACGAGCCGGTGTTCGGGGCGGGGAGCGCGAGCCGGCTGGAGTCCATGAGCGCCGCGACCACGAGCGCCGGCTTCGACGGCCACCGCCGGTAGATGGTCGGCCGCCCGACGCCGGCCTCGGCGGCGACCCCTTCGATGGTGAGGCCCTGGTAGCCGCGCCGGCGGAGGAGGGCGAACGTGGCGTTCAGGATCGCCTCGTCGCGGCTGGCGTCGCGCGGCCGACCGGGCCCGCGATGCGGGGTCGGTGGTTCGGCGGCGACGGGGTCCTGGGTGGCCATGATGCTCCTGTGGATGGGTGTGGAATTCAATTTCTAGCACTTGCGTAACGGAATCCGGGAGTTTAAGGTAGCCGTGTAACGATACATTGCCGCTCGAAATGGTGGTCGCGATGCGCTCTCCCGCTCGACCAGCCCCGCTCTGGGCCGCAACCACCGCTGCGACGCCCCCGAGCGGGGTCCGCTCGGACGATGCGAGCTCGGACGAGGCGCTCCTGGCCGGGTTCGCGGCATCGGACCCGGCCGCGACCTCGGCGTTCGTGGCCCGCTACCAGCGGCGGGTGTACGGCCTCGCGCTCACCATCGTGGGCGATGCGCGGACGGCGGAGGACGCGGCCCAGGAAGCGATGGTCCGGGCCTGGCGCCGCGCCGACACCTTCGACGTCCGGCGCGGGCGCGTCGACAGCTGGCTCCTGAGCATCACCCGGAACGTCGCCATCGACACCATCCGCAAGCGCCGGGCGGTCGTGGTCGCGCCCGACGAGATGCTGGGGCTCACCCCGCCCGCGCCGGGCCGGGACCCGGGCGAGGTCGTCGCCTTGCACGACGACCTCGAGTGGCTGCACGCCGCGCTCGCCGACCTCCCGGAGGAGCAACGGCGCGCCGTCGTGCTCGCCGGGGTCTGGGGTCTCAGCGCCCGCGAGATCTCCGAACGGGACGAGATCCCCCTCGGCACCGCCAAGACCCGGATCCGCATCGCGCTCCGGCGGCTCCGGGACGCCTTGCACGAGCGCGAATCGACGGAACCGGACGCGTGCGTCGAACCGTGCACCTGACACCGACCCCGTAAGCTCACGCCCGCATGGCCGGGCTGCGGGTGGGCATCGTCGGGGCCGGCGGCGTCGGCATCGCCACCGCCAGCGCGTTGATCCTCCAGGGCCTCGCGGGTCGGGTGACGCTGTACGACCGCACCGGCATCCGGTCGCGCGGCGAGGCACTCGACTACCTGCACGCGTTGCCGCTGTTGCCGAGCACGGAGATCCGCGGCCGCGGCTACGACGAGTTCGAGCCCGAGGACGTGCTGGTGGTGACCGTTGGTCACCACATCCAGCCGGGCGAGACCCGACTCGACGTGTTCGACGCCAACGTCGCCATCCTCGAGCAGACCGCCGCGGCCATCGAGGCCGGCGGGTTGCCCCGGGTCGTGATCGTGGTCACCAGCCCGCTCGACGTGCTGACCGAATACCTCGTGCGACGGTGGGGCGACCGCGCGGTGTCGATCTTCGGTTCCGGTACCTCGCTCGACTCGCTGCGCTTCGGCGAGAAGCTCGCCAACGAGTGCGGCGTCCATCCGCGCAGCATCCACGCCTGGGTGATCGGGGAGCACGGGGACTCGTCGGTGTTCCTGTTCAGCAGCGTGACCATCGGCGCGCTGCCACTGGAGGAGTTCGCGCGGCAGCGCGGGATCGCGCTCAACCGCGAGTGGTTCGCGCGCATCGAGGACGACGTGCGCACCGCGGCCTACCGCGTGCGCGAGCTGAAGGGATCACCGCGACACGGCATCGGTCTCGCGGTGAGCGGTCTCGTGCGCTGCATCGGTCGCGAGCACGGCACCATCATCCCGGTGTCGGTCCGCGTGGGCGACGACGTGTGTGCGAGTCTTCCCTGCGTCCTCGGGCCCGCCGGAGTGAGCGAGCCGCTGTGGCCGGTCATGGACGAGGCGGAGCTGCGCGGCTGGGAACGGTCCCTCGACGTGCTGCGCGACGCCGGTCACGCCCTCCCGATCACGGCGTGATGAGCCGCTGTCGCAACTTGTCGAGCGCGCCACCGAGCACCGCGCGCGCCTCGGCGTGGTTGCAGCCGAGCTCCAGCGCGAGGTTCTTCATCGAGTGCGGTTCGCCGGTGAGGCCGTAGCGCCACGACACCGCGAAGTACTCGAGCTCGGTGAGGTCGGCGTACGCGTGCGGATCGGCGCGCAGCTCGAGGAGGTCGAGATCGATGTCGTCGTCGGCGGCCGGCTCGACCACGAGGGCGTCGGGGTACGGCCAGCCGTCGTCGGTGGGGTAGAGCGGGAGGCTGGGCACGCCGCCCATGGTGGTCCCGGCCCGCGGACCCGTCAACCGGCCGGTGCCACCGGGGCGATGCGGGCGTGCTCGGCGACCAGCGCCAGCACCGGCTCGCCGTAGCGCTCTGCCTTGACCGGGCCGACGCCGGGAACGTCGAGCAGGGCGCGGGTGCTCCCGGGGCGGGCGCGGGCGATCGCCGCCAGCGTCGTGTTGGGGAAGATCACGTAGGCGGGCGCGCTGGCGGCGCGGGACTGGCGGAGCCGCCACTCGACCAGCGCCGCGTAGAGGGGTTCGTCGGCGGCGGCGACGTCGACCGGTGCCTTGACCCGCGTGCTGCCGCCGTTGGCGCGGGTCACCTTGTCGCGCGCGTCGGCGATGCTGCGCCGCGCGTCGCCCGGTGCCGGTGCGGCGTGGCCCGGGGTGATCGCGTCCTCGACGCGGGTGATCCAGCTGCTCCGCGTCCGCCGCGCGCTGCGACCACCGACCGTGCGCTCCCGCGCCCAGCTGAGGTGCAACGCCCGTTCGGCGCGACTGAGGGCGACGTAGAGGAGACGTTGCTCCTCGTCCATCGCTTCGGAGGACTTGGCGTGCGAGATCGGGACGAGGCCGCGTTCGAGCCCGGTGACGAACACGGTGTCGAACTCGAGCCCTTTCGCGCGGTGGAACGTGAGCAACTCGACCGCGTCGTCCGTCGCCTCGCCGGCGTCGTCGCCGCGCAGCGAGGTCTGCAGGAATTCGAGGAAGCCGTCGACGCTGCCGCGACCGCCGTCGGCCTCGAGGTACTCGTGCCCGAGCCGCACCAGCGCGTCGACGTGCTCGCGTCGTTCGTCGGCCAGGTCCTCCGCGTCGGTGGCGAAGTCGGTGAGGTGCTCGACGAAGGGGCGCCCCGGGGCCTCGCGGGCGGTCTTGCGGAGGTCGTCGAGCGCGACCTTCACCTCCTGGCGGTCGAGGAAGCGACCACCGCCGCGCACGCGGAACGGCACTCCCGCGCGCGACAACGCCTCCTCGAACGGGGCCGACTGCGCGTTCACCCGGTAGAGCACGGCCATACGCGACCAGCGCAGCTGCGAGCTCTCGGCGTCGCGCAGCGCCCGAGCAATCCCGCGGGCTTCGTCCTCGGCCGAGTCGTACTCGTGGAAGTCCGGGAGGGGCCCGTCGGCGCGCGGTGCGTGGACCGCGGGTCGACGCCGTCCGGGGGGGCCGAGCACCGCGCCCGCCGCGATGACGACCTGGGGCGTCGACCGGTAGTTGCTGCCCAGGCGGACCATCCCGACGTCGGGGAAGCGTTCCGGGGGGAACCAGCGGCGGAAGCCGGCGAGATACGACGCGTCGGCGCCGGCGAAGCCGTAGATCGCCTGGTCGGGGTCGCCGACCACGCAGAGATCGCTGCGGTCGCCGAGCCAGGCGCGGAGCAACCGGAACTGCGCCGCG
Source organism: Acidimicrobiia bacterium (assembly GCA_036271015.1). GTDB lineage: Bacteria > Actinomycetota > Acidimicrobiia > IMCC26256 > DASPTH01 > DASUAS01. Next base: position 11,523 of record DATBBL010000086.1, on the reverse strand, counting down.
CTCGCGTCCTGGAATTCGTCGACGAACAGGTGCCGGAACCGCCAGCGTTGCGCGGCCGCGAACTCGGTGTCGCGCTCGAGGACGTCGGCGCAGCCGGTGATCAGATCGTCGAAGTCGACCAGGCCGCGCCTGCGCTTCTCGCGCTCGTACGTGCGGTAGATCGCCGCGACCTCGGCCGGCGGACGGGGGGTGGCGCGGCCGGCGGCGGCGACGGCGCGCTCGTAGGCGTCGGGCTTCACCAGGCGCGCCTTGGCCCACTCGATCTCCGACGCCAGCTCGGCGGCGAGGAGCGCGCCGTCGCGTCCGCGTACGGGCAGCATCGGCACCAGGATCCGGACCTTGCGTTCCAGGAGGCCCGGCATGGCGCGGCCCTGCTCGTCGGCGCGCCGCCGGAGCTGGGCCAGGGCGATGGCGTGGAAGGTGCCCGCGGTCACCGACTCGCGGACGCCGAGTCGGCCCAGGCGCGCCCGGAGCTCACCGGCCGCCTTCCGGGTGAAGGTGACCGCGAGGACGTGGGCGGGATCGATCCGCCGCTCCCGCGACTGCCAGGCGATGCGACGGGTCAGCACCCGGGTCTTGCCCGAGCCCGCGCCGGCCAGGATCGCCAGCGGCGCCGCCGTGCTGGTGACCGCGTCGCGCTGGGTGGCGTCGAGACCGTCGAGCAAGGCGTCCACGTGCGGCACCGTACCGCCCGGGTACGACGCTCATCGGGTACCCGTGCCCGCCGGCTTATCCGGCACAGCAGAAGGCCCCGAGTAGTCTCCACTGCGTCGCAGCTTCGATCTCCTCGGGGCCGTGCCTGCCGACCACCTCCGAGCCCTGCGCTCCAGGTCGCCCCGGTGCCGGCCTCGGCTGCGGTCTGACCGGTGGTCGTTCCTCCCGGGGGTGGTCCCGTTCGGTCCGATCACCGCACCGGATCCTTCCGGTCCGTCTTCCGGGGCGCCGCGACCCGAGGGCCCGTCGCTCCGGCACCAGACTGGCGTTCACCGGCCCTCGCATCGTAAGGACGCCCGCCCACGAAAGCAAGAGGGAATTTCCGGTCGGGCGCGGTACCGTCCGGCCGGTGGTGGAGGTGACGCGCGAGCGCTTCGAGGAGATGGTCGCCGACGCGCTCGACGAGATCCCGCCGGCCCTCGGCGCGGAGATGGACAACGTCGCGGTCGTCGTCGAGGAGTGGGCGGACCCCGCGCAGCTCGCGCGCGTCACCCCCGGCGGCACGTTGCTCGGTCTCTACGAGGGCGTGCCGCTCACGCAGCGCGGACCGCTGAGCTACGCGGGTGTCGCGCCCGACCGGATCACGATCTTCCGCGGCCCGCTGTCGCGGATGGCGCGCGACGAGGACGACCTCGCGTCACGCGTCCGCGTGACCGTCCTGCACGAGGTCGGCCACTACTTCGGCATGTCCGACGACCGGCTCCGCGAGCTCGGTTGGGCATAGTGCAGGAGGCGCACCGCGAGTCGCCGCCTGCCGTAGGCTCGGGGCATGCCGTACCCCGACAACCTGATCCAGGAGGGTGAGACGCTCGCGCTCGATCTGCGCCCGCACTGGTGGTTCTTCTCACGGAACATCCTCACCGGCATCCCGCTGGCGATCATCCTCATCGTCGTGCTCAACAGCGACACCGACTGGATCTCGAAGTACGGCGGCATCCTCGTCGGGCTGGTGACTCTCGCCTGGGCGGTCTGGCTCGGGCTCGAGTACCTCGAGTGGCGCATGACCTACTTCGTGGTCACCAGCCGGCGGGTGATCTACCGCAGCGGCGTGATCTCCAAGCGGGGCGTCGAGATCCCGCTGGAGCGCATCAACAACATCAACTTCCATCAGCGCCTGATCGACCGCATCATCGGTGCCGGCGACCTCGACATCGAGTCGGCGGGCAAGGACGGCCAGTCGCACTTCGACTTCATCCGCCATCCCGACGGGGTCCAGCACGAGATCTACCGCCAGATGGAGACGCGGAACATGCCGATGGCGATGGTGCAGCCCGCGCCGGCGCCTGCGCCCGCCGCCGCGCCGTCGCCGCCGGCGGCGAGCGTGCCCGAACAGATCGAGCAGCTGGCGCGGCTGCGCGACGCGGGCCACATCACCGAGGCCGAGTACGAGGCCAAGAAGTCGGAGCTCCTCGGCCGGATGTGACCCTGCGTCTCAGTCGACGAGATGCGCGCCGTCGACCGCGCGTGCGACGAAGCCCATCGGTTCGACACCGGTGGCGGCGCGGTAGCGCAACGTGGCCTTGGCGAGGACGTCGTCGGCGTGGTTCCGCTGCGCGAGCGCGACCACGCACCCACCGAAGCCGGCGCCGGTGAGGCGGGCGCCGGCTGCGCCGCACTCGACGAGGACCTCGACGAGCGCGTCGAGCTCCGGCGTCGACACCTCGTAGTCGTCGCGCAGACTCGAGTGGCTGGCGAGCAGCAGCGGGCCGAGCACCGACAGGTCGCCCGTGGGCAACGCCTCGGCCATGGCGAGGACCCGCGCGTTCTCGGTGACGACATGCCGCGCGCGCGGGAAGTCCCGCACCTGGTCGAACGTGGCGTCGCGCAGCGACGGGACGGCGAGGGCTGCGGCGGCCGCCTCGCACTCGGCGCGGCGTGACGCGTACGCAGAGCCCACGAGCGTGCGGGGCACGCCCGAGTGGACGACGACGACCGCGATCCCCGACGGGATCTCGACCGGGGTGACCGAGAGGTCGCGGCAGTCGATCAGGAGCGCGTGCCCAGCCTGGCCGAAGAGCGACGCGAGCTGGTCCATCAGCCCACCGGGCACGCCGGTGGCGGCGATCTCGGCCGCGGACGCCAACCGGGCTGCGGCGACCCCTGTTACCGGCGTCCCCGCGAGATGGGCGAGGGACTGGGTGAGCGCGACCGACAGCGCCGAGCTCGACGAGAGCCCCGAGCCCACCGGGACCGTCGAGCTGATCGCCAGCTCGGCGGCCCCCACCCGCACGCCCCGGTCGACCAGCGCCCGTACTGAACCTGCGACGAAGCGGCCCCACGTGGGCACCACGTCGAATGGGTCGTCTCCGCCGTCGACCGCGACCTCGACCGCACCCGGCACGTCGACCGAGACCGCGGTGACCCGGTGACCCGGACATCGCACCGCGGTGACGGTGCACGCGCGGTCGATCGCCAGGGGAAGGACGAAGCCGCCGTTGTAGTCCGTATGGTCGCCCATCAGGTTGACCCTGCCGGGAGCCACGAACGTGTGGGACTGACTCATGACGACGAACGTACCGGCAAGGAGCGGGTGAGCATCGACGTCCGGATCTCCCGCGACCGCGCGACCGAGGTCTCGACCGAGGCGGCGGATCGCGCCCGGGCCGATCGGGCGGTTGATGAAGCGCGAAGGCGTCGCCGATCCCTGCATCAAGGAGAGGAAGTGAGCGCCGGAGCGCGACCGCCAATTGACACGCGCGTTGTCGCGACGCGCACGTCACAACTTTTCGCGACGACGGTTAGGTCTGCGTGTTCGCGGGGAGTACACGAGCAGTTCATCTACCGATGATGACGGACCGAGGAGATGCGATGGCCGAGCCGACGACGCGGGATGAGACCGGGTCACCAGCCCAGGTTGTGAAGGACGAAGCGGTCGACCGCGTTCACGACCTCAGTGCAGCGACAGGCGAGCACGCGGGCGCGGTAAAGGAAGAAGCGAAGACCAAAGCGCTGAATGTCGTTCACGATGTGCGTAGCGAACTCGAGAGTCAGGGTGATGTGCAGGCGAAGCGCGCCGCCTCGACGCTTCGCGACGTAAGTTCTCAACTCCATGAAATGGCCCGTAGCGGCCAGACGGGTGCCGTCACCGACGTGACGCGTCAGATCGCAGAGAAGTCCGGCCAGTTCGCGTCCCGGCTCGAGCAGGGGGGAGTTCAAGGCGTCGGCGAGGACTTGCGCCGATTCGCGCGCCGCCAGCCGGGATTGTTCCTGGCCGCCGCGGGCGTTGCCGGTTTCGCGTTCATGCGGGTGCTGCGGAATGCTTCGCAAGACCAGCCTGCTGCGCCCCCTCAGTCCTCCTCCGGTCCCGGGTTCACCCCCTCCGCGCCCACGGCAGCAAACCTTGGTGCACCAAGTGGTGTCACACCCCCGGTGGGGACGCTCCAGTGAGCGAGGTGCACCCGCCGGCGACCGACGCGTCGCTCGGCGAGCTGTTCTCGCATCTCACCGATGACCTCAGCGGTCTCGTGCACGATCAACTCGAGCTCGCCAAGGTCGAGCTCAAGGAAGAGATCCGCAACGTCGGGCGTGCCGGAGGCATGTTCGGCGGAGCCGCACTCGCCGGATACATGACCATCGTGCTGCTCTCTCTCGCCGCCGCTTGGGGTCTCTCCGAGCTCATGGCAGTGGGGTGGGCCTTCCTGATCATCGCGGTCGTGTGGGGTGTCGCCGGTGCCCTCTTGTACCTGCGTGGGCGCGACCAGCTCCAAAGAGTGGACCTCAAGCCCGAGCAAACGATCACAACCCTCAAGGAGGACGTCCAGTGGGCGAAGAATCAGAAGCCCTGAAGGCCGACATCCAGCAACGCCGCGAGTCCATGACCGGGACCATCGACGCCATTGAAGACAAGGTCGTGCCGTCCCGGATCATCGAGCGGCGCCGTTCCGCCGTGACCGCTTGGGTAGGCGGTGTGAAGGAGCGTGTTATGGGATCGGCGAACTCCACCACCGAGCGGGCATCCTCGACGGTCGGGAAATTGACTGACGGTGTGAGCTCCGCCACGGAAGCAGTGGCCGATGCACCCGCTCAAGTGCAACGGGCGACCGCAGGATCACCCCTCATCGCCGGCGCGGTCGCCTTCGGCATCGGTGCGCTCGTTGCCGCGTTGCTCCCAGAGACCGAACCGGAGCAGCGCGCCGTTGCTGCCGTCCAACCTCAGCTGACCGCGGCGACAGATGCCGTGAAGGGTGCCGGCCAGCAAGCGCTCGACACTGCCAGGTCATCTGCACAGGACGCAGCCCAGGATCTCAAGGACTCGGCGACCAGTCACGCGCACGAGGTGGCCAGCCAAGCCAAGGACGCCGGTCAGCAAGTCAAGGATGTTGCTACCGAGCGCGCGGGCTGAACCCGGGGGTAGACGAAGGGCATGGGTTTCCGGATGAGCTCCGTACCGGGGGCAGCGATCGGTATGGGCCGTGAGGCGTGGGCGGTCGCTGCCGCGATGGCTCGGTATGGCCGTCACTTCGCCGCTCCGGTCCGGCCCGGGACTTCGCGCCCCACGTGGACGACGGAGCCGGTGGTGCTCGTCCACGGGCTGGGTCACAACGATGGGGCCTGGTCGACTCTCGGCGCCCGACTCGGCATCGCGGGGTTCTTCGACTTCACGACGGTGACGTACGGCTTCGACGACGAGGTGCCGCGGATCGCAGTGCGCATCGCCCACCAGGTGGAGAAGATCACCGCTCCGCGGTCCGTCGAGCGCGTCCACCTCATTGGTCACAGTCTCGGCGGTGTGGCGATCCGCTACTGGCACGACGTGCTCGGAGGCGACGTACGCGCCGATGCCGTAGTGACGATGGGCGCTCCGCATCTCGGCACGCCCTGGACGCGCCTGCCGTTCCTGAGCGCACCGGCTCGCGATCTGGCCCTTGGTTCGTCGGTCGCCGAGACGCTCGATCGGCGGGGCGTGGGGCACGATCGTTGGACCACCATTGGTGGCACCTTCGATCTTGTGGTTCCCGCATCTCGGGCGCACCTCCCGGGCGCCGAGGCGGTCAACGTCGCGTCCGGGCATGCCGGTTTGTTGACGTCGGGAGCCGCGGCCGGCCATGTGTGCATGGCCCTCTTGCACGCGGAGGATCAGCGTGCGGCTGCTGCAGAGAGGTGCGTGCGGGAGCGAGAGGTGGCTTCGCGACGCCCTCGAATGAGCTCAGCGCCACAGGGCTGACGGAGGATGGGTCGATGGCAGCGCGGGTAGCGTGATCCGGCCTTCATATCGGTCGCTCCACACTGGTGGGCGGCGATTGGTGCGAAGGTCTGCGCCTCGGAGAGGGTCGCATCGCCTTCGTCGTTGGTGACGTCACCGGCCACGGCGTGACCGCGTCTGCCGACATGGCATTGGTTCGCGGGATGATCACTGCGTTGCTCATCGACTCACTTCTCGACGCTCTCCTCGGGGACAGGCCACCGACAGACGACATCGCTGTCCTCGTCGTCAATCATCTTCGCTGAGACTCCAATCCGGTGTCGGAGTTCCCCGGGGCCACGCCCTCGGTGTACGTCGCTCGGGCCGATCAACCGTTATCGCTCGCGCCCGAGACCACTATGGTGCAACGATCCGTCTCTGCTTGGAGGTGCTCGTGTCGATCGAGGCGCAGACTGCAGTCGCACCTCGCGAGCATGTCGTGCAGTTCTACGCGGATGACGAGGCGCTGGTTCGCAGTGTTTCCACCCATATCGGCCGTTCCTTGCTCGACGAAGACGTCGCGATCGTTGTGGCGACCGATGAGCACGTAGGGGCTTTCGACGCGATCTTGTTGGGCCGCGGCGTCGATGTGGTGCAAGCGCGTGAGGATGGTCGTCTTGTGGTGCTCGACGCGAGCAAGACACTCTCGAAGCTCATGAGCCACGACGGGATCGACCGCGACGCGTTCGACCTGACGGTCGGAAACGTTCTCCGTGAGGCGTCGATGTCGGGACGAAGGGTCCGCGCCTACGGCGAAATGGTGGCATTGCTCTGGGATGCTGGCGATGTCGGGGGTGCTCTCGAGCTGGAGTCGCGGTGGAACGCCCTTGGCGCCGAGGTTGCGTTCTCGCTGCTGTGTTCGTATCCAGCAAGGTCCATTCTCGAACCGCAGCACCTGGACGCGTTCCATCAGGTCTGCGAGCTGCACTCCGGGATTGTCGAGGCAAACGCGGAGACCGGCCCTGGTCAATACGAGGAAGCACGCGCGTTCAAGTACGGACCTGACGCACCGAATGCGGCGCGCCGCTTCGTCGCCAAGTCCTTGACGGAGTGGTGCATCCCGAACATCGTCGACGACGCGGCCTGCGTCGTGTCGGAGCTCGCGACGAATGCCGTGATGCATGCGGCAAGCGACTTCGTCGTTGCCGTCTCGGCGCGGAACGGGATCGTGCGGATCTCGGTGCGGGATTCGAGCGTCGTGCGGCCCGTTGAAGGTGTGTCGCCGTCCATGGCGACCGACGGGCGCGGCGTCGCAATGATCGCCGCGCTCAGCACTGACTGGGGTGCGGAGATCACTGACGCGGGAAAAGTGGTGTGGGCCGAACTCGCATGGTCAAGCGCCACGACTGCGTAGCCCGGGGTTCGCTCGGAGGAGATCAGGAACCGAGGTGGACACCGTTCAGAACCGGGCACCCAGGTGCATGAAATCTCAAGCGTGAGGGTATGAAAGGCAGCGACACGCCACCTCGATCAGAAGGACTCCCATGGCCGCCGCCCGAAGCCCCCAGGCTCACGACAAGCGCGTGCAGAAGATCGCAACCGACGCCGCCACCAAGATCGCGGCCGACTCCCCCCTCGAAGAAGACGTCGTCGTCGTCGTCGAGGAGTTGCCGCCGGGCCAATCGCCGCGCACGCAACGCAGCCGCCGCGCACAAGCGGCGACGGATGGCGCCGACACCATGACCGAGATGGTGGCGCAGGGCCAGAAGTTCATGGCCGAGTCGATCAACCGCTGGATCGACGTGACCTCAGGGCCGTTCGGCATGCCGCTGACCTCGGGCGGATCGTTCGGTGCCCTCCTTGATCTTCGCCACCTCACCGAAGAGGGTTTCCGACTCGCAGAGGAGCTGCTCGCATCGCAGAAGCAGTTCGCGTTGAAGGTCGTCAACTCGTTCGCCGCGACCAAGGCCGCATGAGCGCGCCTGTCGGCGTTCCACGACACCGTGACTACGCGAAGTCGTTTCCCTCGTCGAGGCTGAGCCCACGATTGTCGATCGGTGGACGCTTGGGCGGTGCAGGCCGACGACGTCGCGTTCGTCTCGGCGTCCGTGAGGCCGGGGTTGTCATGTCGAGGTAGTTGGCGAGCGCGTGCGAGACCCGTTGTGGCTGGCGGATCGCTTCATCTTCGGCCATGGCGTGCTCCTCGAGTCGTCATACCTCCGGGTGAAGGGTTGAGCGCCGGGTAGGCAGAGCGAAAAGTGAAAAACGGTGTGGCGGAAAATCGAAAGCCCCAGCCGTCACCGGGCTGGGGCTCCGTTGTCACTTGTGAACCAGCCTACCCCGCGGGCCCGATGGGCTCAAACGCATTCCGAGCGACCCAGCCGACCACCCGCCGTCGCTGGAGTTGAGGACTCGTGACGGCGTCAGACAGTGCCCCAAGAGCGGCGCGAAGGGCGTAGTCGTACATCGTCGCATCGATCCCAACTGTGTGGGAGCGACGCCTTCTCGGTCGGGTTCTGGACCTCGACTCTCCGGGCCACGCCTCTTCTGCCGTGAGACGCGAGGAGGCTGCATCGTGTCCGAGCCCGAGCTGTCGGTCCAAGTTGAGCTCGACCCCGACTCGTCGGTCATCGCCGCCGAACCGTCGTTCGTGATCTCGTCGAACGAGGCGAGCACGATCGTCTCGGCGGCTGGTGAACTCGATCTCGGGTCACGAGCCGCATTGCGCGAAGTCCTGAGACCGCTGTTGGGTGTGGTCATCATCGACCTCGCCGGCGTCACGTTCTTGGATTCGAGCACGATCGGGGTGCTCGTCGGCGCTCGAAACCGCTTGCTCGCGAGCGGCGGCTGTCTTCGGCTGCGTGCTCCGCACGACTTCGTGCGTCAGACACTCAAGACGATGGGGCTTGCCGATTGGATCGTCGCCTAGCTCGAGCCGTTGCGGTGGACGTCTCCGAACGGGATCAAGGTGTCGAGTTCGAGCCAGACGGTCTTGCCATGTGCGTTGAACTCGTAGCCCCTGATCGACATCGAGAGCTCGAGCGATCGGAACTCGAGACGATGCGTCGCTTGTTCGAGAAGATGGCGGACGAGAAGCCTCGAGTGCACGCGTACTCCGAATGCGATGAGCGGCGAATCAGGACCGCCGCAGACCCGGCCTAGCCGCCTCCTGCGGCAACGCGGCTCAGCCGGGCTGGAGCCGCACGGGAACCTCGTCGAGGGACACCGCCACGGTTTGCTCGACGCCGGTGACGACGTGGGTGACGGGCCCGCGGAGCTCGAGCTCGGGAAAGCGCGCGAGCAGATGGCGGAACATGACGCCGAGCTCGCGTCGGGCCAGGTTGGCTCCGAGGCAGAAGTGCGCGCCGCCGCCGCCGAAGGCCACGTGGAAGTCGGGCTCGCGCCGGATGTCGAACTGCTCGGGACGGTCGAACGCCCGTGGGTCGCGGTTGGCGGCAGGGAAGAACAGGGCCACCCGGTCGCCGGCTCGGATGGGCTGGCCCCCGAGCTCGTGGTCGCGCGTCGCGGTCCGGAAGTGGCAGGTGACCGGACTGGCCCACCGCAGCATCTCCTCGGTGGCCGAGGCGGTGAGCTCGCGGTCGTGTCGGAGGAGCTCCATCTGCTCGGGGTGATCCAGGAACGCGAGCAGCCCGGTCGAGATCACGTTCCGGGTGGTCTCACTGCCGGCGATCGTGAGGATGAGGAAGAACTGATCGAGCTCGAGGGGTGAGAGCGACGACGCGTGACCGTCGTCGTCTTCGACGGTGACCGTCGAGAGGATGCTCCAGACGTCGTCGACCGGGTGGCGGCGCTTCTCCTCTCCGAGCTGCGCGGCGTAGCCGAACAGTGACCGCTGGGTCTCGCCGAGCGCGGCCGGGGTGATCCGTTGGGTCGGGTCGGCGGCGCGCATGATGACGTCGGTCCAGTGGAACACCTCGGCGCGGTCGGCTTCGGGAATGCCGATGATGTCGCTGATCATGTGCATCGGGAGGGCGTAGGCGACGTCGCGGACGAAGTTGATGTCGTTCTTCGCCGCGGCGGCGTCGAGCACCTCGGTGGTGCGCTGCACGACGAGGTCGTCGAGGCGGGCGATCATGCGCGGCGTGAAGCCCGCGCTGATCAACTTGCGGATGCGGGTGTGGGTGGGCGGATCGCTCGTGAGGATGGTGTGGCCCTGGATCTCCGGCGCGGTCGGCGTGGGGGCGAGCCCTTCGAGCGAGCTGTAGGTGCGCCAGTCGCGGCTGACGGCGAGGGTCTCGGGGTGGCCGAGCACGGCCCAGAACCCGATGCCGTCGGGCGAGCGGTTCGTGGGAACCGTCGGGTGGCGCCAGACCGGATGCTGCTCGCGAAGCGTCCGGAACCGCGCGTAGGGGACGCCGTCGCGGTAGATCTCGTTCGCGGTCAGATCGACGTCGAGCCACGGGACGTTCGGCCGCTCCGACCGCTCCCGGTCCCGGACGACGTCCCGGTCTGCGGGAGCGGTCACCGGGCGCTCCGCGGCGAGTTCGCCGGCATCGTCGCGACGATCGCGGCGGCCGACCGTTCGAACCGGCTCGCATCTCCCTCGGCCAGCAGGAAGTGCGACATCGCGAGCCGGATCAGGGCATCGGCGAGGTCTTCCGCGAACGAAGGCGCCGTCGCGACGCCGGCCTCGAACGTTCGCCGCTCGTCCTCGGCGACCGCGTCGAGCAGATCGTCCATCGACGGGAAGTATCGTCCTCGATGAGGTTCTGCGGAAAGGGGGGAAGGACGTGGAGGTACCCGGCGCGGCCCGCGGACCGCTGGATGCACTGCGTGATACGCGCGTGCTCGACCTCAGCAACGGCATCGCCGGCGCCTACTGCGCCAAGCTCCTCGCCGACGCCGGCGCCGAGGTGATGAAGGTGGAACCGGCGACCGGACACCCACTGCGGAGCTGGTCGCAGTCCGGCACCGTCGGCAGCGACGGCGATCCCGACGGTGCGTTGTTCCGGTTCCTGGCCGCCGGCCAGGACAGCGTCGTCGTCGACATCGACGACGCCTCAGGGCAACGGCACCTGCTCGAGCTCGCAGCCCGAAGCGACGTGGTGATCGAGAGCTTCGCGCCCGGGCATCTGGCGGCGCGGGGCGTGGGTGTCACGGAGCTGCACCGCGTGAACCCGACGCTCACCGTCGTGTCGATCACGCCGTTCGGGCAGACCGGTCCCCGTCGCGACGACACGTCTGACGAGTTCCTGCTCCAGGCGCTCGTCGGCTCGTCGGATCTGCACCGCGACGGGACCAGGTCTCCCTTGGCCGTGGGTGGGCGACTCGGCGACTGGGCCGTCGGCGCCTTCGCCGCCGCAGGGACGCTCGCCGGGCGCGCCGCCACCCGCCGGACCGGTCGGGGAGAGCACGTCGACGTGTCCGCGCTCGAGTGCCTGGCGGTGACGTTCGTGTGCTACCCGCCGTTGTTCGCGGCCTTGCCGGGCGGAACGCGCCGCACGGGGGTGTTCACGATGGCGCCCGGCGTCGAGCCGTGCAAAGACGGATTCATCGGCCTGTCGACCATCACCGTGCAGCAGTGGCACGACTTCCTCGCCCTCATCGAGCGGCACGACCTGATCGACCGGGCCGAGTGGAACGACCAGAAGGTCCGGCAGCGGAACCTCGACGAGGTGCGCGCCGAGATCCGCCAGTGGCTGCTCTCGCACACGTGTGCGGAGATC
>DATBBL010000085.1:0-2292 GCA_036271015.1 Acidimicrobiia bacterium | reverse complement strand
GGCTTCGGGACCGGCCTGCTGTCGGCGCTGGTCGCCGGGGCCACGCTGCTGACCGAAGCGGTGCCCGAACCGGCGCGCACGCTGGCGTTCCTGGAACGGGAGCAGGTCACGCTGTTCCGGGGTTGGCCCGACCAGGCGGCGGCGCTGGCGCGGGATCCCCGGTTCGTCGACGCCGACCTCGACTCGCTGCGCCCGGGCAGCCTCGACGCCGTCCTTCCGGCCGAGCGCCGGGTGCCGGCCGCGGCGCGGGTGAACCTGCTCGGCATGACCGAGTCGTTCGGTCCCTACGTCGGTGAGCGCCTCGACCAGCCGCTCCCGCCGGGCAAGGAGGGGAGCTGCGGTCGCGCCTTCGAAGGGATCGAGATCCGCATCGTCGACGTCGACACCGGCGCGCCCGTCGGTCCCGACGAGCTGGGCGAGATCCAGCTTCGCGGCCCGAACCTGATGCGCGGGATCTGCGGCCGCACGCGCGCCGACGTCTTCACCGCCGACGAGTTCTACCCCACCGGCGACCTGGGTCGGCTCGACGCCGACGGCTACCTGTACCTCACCGGCCGGCGCGACGACATGTTCAAGGTGCGTGGTGCGACCGTCTACCCGAGCGAGGTCGAGGGCGCCCTGCACGGCATCAGAGGTGTCCAGCGCGCGTTCGTCGTCGACATCGTGCAGGACGGCAGCACCGCGGTCGCCGCCGCGGTGATCGCGACCCCGGACCGGGCGCTGACCGTCGACGAGCTCGAAGCGGAGGCCCGGGCCCGACTCAGCGCCTTCAAGGTGCCGACGCGTTGGCGGCTCGTCGCCGCCGAGGACGTCCCGATGACGACGACGGGGAAGGTCGACAAGGCCGCCCTCCAACAGCTGCTCGGCTGACCGACGCCTGTGCTCAGGACGGCCGCCGCGCCAGAATGCGTGGCATGAGCAGCACCATCGTCGCCTGCGACAATTGCGGGAAGAAGAACCGCGTCCCCGCGGCCGCGTCCGGAGGGCCGCAGTGCGCCACCTGCCACTCGCCCCTCGCCTGGGTCGCAGACGCGGGCGACGATGACTTCGGCGAGGTGGTCGAAGCGGCCACGCGACCCGTCCTGGTCGATCTCTGGGCGCCGTGGTGCGGTCCGTGCCGCATGGTCAGCCCCGCGCTCGAACACCTCGCCCACGAATTCGCGGGACGGATCAAGCTGGTGAAGGTGAACGTCGACGACTCGCCGGGCGTGGCGCAGCGGTTCGGGGTTCAGGGCATCCCGACGCTGCTCGTCATGCGGGGCACCGACGTGATCGCTCGGCAGACCGGCGCCGCCGGAGAGCCCGCGCTCCGCGCCTGGCTGCAGGACGCGCTGGCGTAGCCGGTCAGGTCCCGGCCACTTCCACGCCGACGCTCGCCGCCAGCGCGGGATCGCGCCGCAGCTCCCGCCGGACCGCGGTCTCCCAGTAGCCGACGAACCGGGTGCCGTCGCTGCGCCCGAAGGTGTCGTGCACGATCTGCGGGACGCCGGGGCCACCGCCGCCCTGCTCGACCAGCCAGGCGTTCCGACAGCGCCACTCGAGCGACGCGGCTCGCCAGTACACCGCGTTCACGTTGCCGCCGAGCACGAACACGCCGTGGTGCGCGAGCAACGCGAGCTCGGCGTCGCCCATCAACGCGACCGCCTTCGCCGCCGCGTCCACGTTGCTCACGCCGCCGTCGTACTCGTCGACGAGCACGAGCTGACCACCGCCTCCCGCGCCGGTCTGGTCGTGGATCGGGGGCACGCGCTTCATGTCCGACCAGACGGTGCCCCAGCGGGGGTGATGGTGCAGCGCCCAGCCGATGCCGGGGCGCGCCTTGTGCAGCTCCAGGTGCAGCGGGATGCCGAGGGGCGCCGGCCAGTCGCCCTCCAGCACGTTGCCGTCGAGGTCGATCCGGATGACGTCGTCGGGACCGAACTCCGCCCAGGTGAGCAGCCAGGGATTGCAGAGCAGGGTGCCGTCGCCCTGGTTCACCGTGATGTGGCCGGCGAGGTGGTCGTCGTACCCCTCGTGCCAGAGCGCGCGGGCGAGGAGCACGATCTGCTCCCGCTCGGTGAGGTCGGGCGCCAACCGGTCCGGGGTGGGGTGGAAGCTCATCGCCTTCTCCAGGGTCGTCGAACGCGGACCGCTCCACCCTACGGGTCGGGGGCGCGGGCGCGGCTCGAACTCGACCGCCGGCACGGCGCGCTGCGACGATGGCGCCGCGCCGCACGTCCCACGACCGGCGCGGCGCCGACCGAACGAGGAGCGCATGACCACGCCCGACCTGCCCTTCGCCTCGCCCTACCG
>DATBBL010000084.1:0-3026 GCA_036271015.1 Acidimicrobiia bacterium | reverse complement strand
CGGTCGACGTCGGCGACGACCTCACCCGTCGCATCGATGTCGTAGAACTCGACACCGTCGGTGACCACGGCCGCGTCGCCCCCGAGCGCCACCGCGAACTTGTTGGCGGCGTTGCGCACGAGGTCGAGGACGATCTCGACGATCTCGGCGTCGGTGAGGTGCGCACGCAGACGGTCGGCGAGCCCGGCGTCGATGGTCGACGGCTGCCAGATCACCGCATCGGCGAGGTCGAGCGCGGCGCGCTGGCGGTCGGTGAGCGGGGCGTCGTCGGAGGTGAACAGCTCCTCGCTGCCCGCGGTCTCCACCGCGCGCAGGCTGAGACGGGACTGGCAGATGCGGCACTGGTGCGCCCGCGCACCGCGGAGCCGGACCAGCTCGGTGGTGACCGGGTCGAGGGCGTGGCCGAGCGCGACGACGCGCATGAACTCCTCGAGCGTCGCCCACAGGTCGCCCGACGCGGGCGCCGGTGCCGGCGGGTACGGGGCGGCGAAGAACCGTTCGAGTGCGATGCGTCCGCGTTGGAACACGTCGACGACGTAGAGCGCCTGCACGAACACCATCATGTCGGCCCCCAGGGCACCGGCGAGCGCGGCTCGTTGCTCGTCGGTCACGCCCGAGACGTCGACGACGAACTGCTCGGCGAAGGCCACGCACACCGCGGCGCGGGGGTCGGTGGTCGCACCGTCTTCGGCGACCGGCGTGCGCTCGAGCTCCTCCGGGTGCCCCAACGCGCGGGCCACCGCGACCCGGACGGGATCGAGCACGGCCGGCTCCACCATTCCCGCGGCGAGGGCCTCGGCCCGGTCGAAGCAGGCGAAGGCCTCGGGGGCGTAGGGCGACCAGGGAGATGCGCTCATCGGTACGGACGTTACTCCCGGGCGCGTACCGTTGGCTCGTGGACGACACCCGCACCGCCGCCGACCTGGTGCTCGACACGGTCCCGCTCACCGGCACCCCGTGGCCGACCATCGACCCGTTCCTGTTCTGCGTGCACCACGACGACCGGTATCCGGCCGGGAACGGCCGGTTCGGCCCCGCGCCGTCCCTCGCCGGTCGCGAGCTCGGCGCCGACTTCGCCGGGGTCGACGGCTGGCGGATGTACCACGGGCTCGAGGTGCCGGGCTTCCCCCAGCACCCGCACCGGGGCTTCGAGACCGTCACCTACGTGCGGCGCGGGGTGATCGATCACGCCGACTCGTTGGGTGCCGCGGCGCGTTTCGGCGCCGGTGACACGCAGTGGCTGACCGCCGGCCGCGGCATCGTCCACTCGGAGATGTTCCCGCTGCTGCGCGACGACGCGCCGAACCCGCTCGAGCTGTTCCAGATCTGGTTGAACCTCCCCGCCGAGTCGAAGCTCGCCGATCCGTACTTCTCGATGTTGTGGGCGCGTGACGTCCCGGTCGTGACCACGCGCGACGATCACGGTCGTGCCGGGCGGATCACGGTGATCGCCGGCGCCGTCGAGGGCCACGCGCCGCCGCCCCCGCCGCCCGACTCGTGGGCGGCACGCGCCGACGCCGAGGTCGCGATCTGGCACCTCGACCTGGAAGCGGGCGCGTCGTGGACGCTGCCGGCGGCCGGTCACGACGCCGTGGCGCGCGTGCTGTACCTGTACGAGGGCGCAGCGCGCATCGGTCCCGCCGACGTCGAGGCCGCCACCGGTGTCGTCGTGCGCGCCGACGTGCCGGCCCCGGTCACCGCGGGCGACGACGGCGCGCAGGTGCTGATGCTCCAGGGTCGTCCGATCGGCCAACCGGTCGCGCAGTACGGCCCGTTCGTGATGAACGAGGAGCACGAGATTGAGGAGGCGTTCGCCGACTACCGCCGGACCGGGTTCGGCGGGTGGCCGTGGGCGAGCGACGATCCGGTGCACGCGGCCGGCCGCGGCCGCTTCGCCCGCCACGCCGACGGCACCGAGGAGGACGTCGCGCCCGCGCCCGCCGCGGGCTGACCCTTCAGGCGAACAGCTCCAGGCGGCCGTGCTTGATCACGGCCGCGCCCGCACACGTCGCCTCGAAGGCGTACGCCGTCGGGTCGATCCCGTAGACGTCGACGGTGAGGTCCTCGTCGAGCCGGGTCGGGGACGCGAAGCGCACCGCGACCCGCCGGACGCGTGCCGGATCGCCGTCGGCCACCATGCCGACGACGGCGTGCGTGCACATCGCCATGGTGCAGAGCCCGTGCGCGAACAGGTGGTGGAACCCCGCCCGGCGCGCGCTCTCGAGGTCGAAGTGGTGCGCCGACCAGTCGTTCGACACCTCGGCGTAGCGATGGGGCTGATCGAGGTCCACGTGCGCGGTCCTCGACCCGACCGGGCGGGCGCGAGCCGCGTCGGGGAACGCGTGATCGGGAGGTTCGGGCCCGGCGTCGGCGAGGAGGTCGCTCCCCGGGAAGAACGTGGTCCACCACTGCTCGACCGCGAGCCCGTCGTCGGCGCCGTACTGCTCCATGTGGAGCACGACGCGCGTCCCGGCGCGCGTGGTGCGGATCGCGAACGGTTCCGACCACGTGGTGAGCGGCTCACCCGCGACGAGGGGCCGGTGGAGCAGGACCTCGTGCTCGCCGTGCACCCCGTTGCGCCCGGACGTGAAGACCTCTCTCGGCACCACCGTGTTGGCCGCGTACTGCGCGTCGAACACGAGGACGACCGGATACGTCGGCGGCACCACCTCGCCCGCCCGGGCGCGGGGGTTCGTGTCGTTGGTCGCGGCGGCGTAGGCGGCGATCGACTCCAGCTGCAACGCACCCGCGAACGGTCCGTGGCGCGCATCGAGATCGACGTGCAGATCACCCACGGCGGGGGAGCCTACGGTCTGCCGCGGCACCTACGCTCCCACCGTGCAGGTCGGCATCCACCTCCCGCAGTTCGGTCGGGCCGCGAGCCCGGAGTCCATCACCCGCGCCGCCCGGGCGGCCGAGGCGCTCGGCTTCGCCGACGTCTGGGTGAGCGATCACGTCGCCATCCCCGCCGCGCAGGACTACCCCTCGCCGTACCTCTACGACCCGTTGCTCACGCTCGCCTGGGC
>DATBBL010000083.1:0-1921 GCA_036271015.1 Acidimicrobiia bacterium | reverse complement strand
TCGCGCCGCGCGACGACCTGGGCTCGGCCGCGAACTACCTGTACATGATCGACGGCGTGGTCCCCGAGCCGGCTCGGGCCCGGGCCATCGAGCAGTACCTCATCCTCGCCATCGACCACGGGTTCAACGCGTCGACGTTCACCGCGCGCGTGGTGACGTCGTCCGGTGCCGACGTGGGTGCCGCGGTCGTCGCCGCGCTCGGCGCACTGTCCGGACCGCTGCACGGCGGCGCGCCCAGTCGCGCGCTCGACACGCTCGACGCGATCGGCACGCCCGAGAACACCGAGGCGTGGGTGCGGCGTGCGGTCGCCGATGGTGAACGCATCATGGGCTTCGGTCACGCGGTGTACCGCACCGCCGATCCGCGCTCGGTGATGCTGCGCGACATCGCCCGATCGCTCGGCGGGTCCCGCGTCGACTTCGCGGTGCAGGTGGAGGCGACCGTCGAACGCGTGCTCGCCGAGCTGAAGCCCGGGCGGGAGCTGCACACCAACGTCGAGTTCTACACCGGCGTGGTGATGGAGCAGTGCGGCATCCCGCGGCAGCTCTTCACGCCGACGTTCGCCGCCAGCCGCGTCGTCGGCTGGTCCGCGCAGATCCTGGAGCAGTCGACCGAGACCGCCATCATCCGGCCGAGCGCGCGCTACGTCGGCCCCGAGCCGCCCCAGCCGGTGCCGCTGGCGTCGTAGGAGATGTCGCGGAGGCCGGTGTCGATAGCCCGCTACGGGGTCGCGAGCTCGCGCAGGTACTGCTCGTGGACCGCGGGGTCGAAGCAGACGAACCGGATCGAGTGCACGCCGCTGATCGTGGCGCGGACCGTCTCGACCGCGATCTGCGTGGCCTCGGGGACCGGGTAGCCGTACGCGCCGGTGCTGATCGCCGGGAACGCCACGCTCTCGGCACCGATCTCGTCGGCGACCTCGAGACTGCGCCGGTAGCAGTTCTGGAGCAGGCGCGCCTCGCCCGCCCCGCCGCCCCGCCAGATGGGCCCGACGGTGTGGATCACGAACCGAGCCGGGAGGTCGAAGGCGGGGGTGGCCTTCGCGTCGCCGAAGGCACAACCGCCGAGGTCCCGGCAGGCCTCGAGCAGGCCGGGCCCGGCGGCCCGGTGGATGGCGCCGTCGACGCCGCCCCCGCCGAGAAGGGACGGGTTCGCGGCATTCACGACGGCATGGACGTGCTCGGTCACGATGTCACCGAGCACGACGTCGAGCTGGGGCCCCACGAGGCGCAGCGTAGGTTCCCGGATGGTGGCGCTGCAGGGCCCCAGGGCCCGGACCCCGGGCTGCGCCCGGGCGCCCGCCGCTCCCGACGCGAAGAAGAAACCCCTTGCGCTCGGGTCCACGACCGAGCATAGTAACACCACTGTAATTCCAGAGGCGTCATTTCGGCGTCCACAGCGTCTGCTTGGCAAGGGAGCACGCCGATGCCCGAACCCCTGACCATGAGCCCCCTCACGAACAGCCTCGCCGCCCTGGTGGCGACCCAGCGCTTCGTCGGCAACGGCGAGCGCCGGTGGCAGGAGGAGGCCAACTGCCTGGGGGTCGATCCCGACCTCTTCTTCCCGGAGCGCGGTGCGTCGACCCGGGAAGCGAAGGCGGTGTGCCGGAGCTGCGAGGTCCGGGTCGACTGCCTGGAGTACGCGCTCGCGCACGGCGAGAAGTTCGGCATCTGGGGCGGCCTGTCGGAGCGGGAACGCCGCCGGGTACGGCGGCAGCGGGCACTGGAGCGCCGCACCGCGCTGGGCGCCTGACCGCGGGTCACGCGAGCCGGGCCTCGATGGTCTGATCGGGGCCCAGGCCGGCCCAGGCGAGGAACGCCGGGTCGCAGCGGGCGAGCTCGGCGGCGGGGAGCAGACCCACCAGCTCGACGCGCGCGACGTCGTTGCCGGCCGCACGCGCCCGGTCGCGCACCGCGGTGC
>DATBBL010000082.1:0-3556 GCA_036271015.1 Acidimicrobiia bacterium | reverse complement strand
TCGGCGAGCTCGACGTCGGCCGGGTCGGCCTCGAGCAGGTGGGCGGCGAGTCCGATCACCTGCCTTCGGATGTCGGCGACGACGCCGATCACGGCCCCGCTGGCCAGCGTCGCGGCACGGCTCCCGCCCGTCCCGACCAGGTTGAACGGCGTCACCTGGGTGTCGCCGGCGACGATGCGGACGCCCTCGAGCGGCACGTGGAGCTCGTCGGCGGCCAGTTGGGCCAGGGTGGTGTGGTGACCCTGGCCGTGCGGCGACTGGCTGGTGAAGACGGTCAGCGAGCCGTCGGGCTCGAGGCGGGCGGTCGCCCGCTGCGCGCTACGAGGCGCGGCGCCCGCGCCCAGCGCGCGCGTGTAGTCGGGTGGACCAGGGGAGGGCTCCACGAAGGTGGCGAACCCGAAGCCCCAGTAGTGCCCCGCCTCCCGCGCCTGCGCCTGGTCGTGTCGGAACCCGTCGGGATCGGCGCGTGCCATGGCGGCCTCGAACGTCTCGCGCGCGGTGACGTGCGCGAAGGAGACGTCGGTGACGAGGCGGGTCGGGAACTCGTCGGACGCGAGCAGGTTGCGCCGCCGGACCACCTCGGGCGGGAGGCCGACGTCGGCGGCGATCTCGTCGAGCATCCGTTCACGAACGAAGGTCTCGGCTTCCCAGGGGCCGCGGTACGCCACGTAGGTGGCCTTGTTGGTGGCCACGACCTTCACTTCGAACTCGAGGTCGCGCAACCGGTACGCGCCGGGGAAGAGCACGCGCACGATCGTCGGGAAGATCGTCGGCGGCAGGGTCGTCAGCTGGTACGCGCCCTGATCGAACACCATCGCCACGCGGACTGCCCGCATCGTGCCGTCGGCGTCGTACGCGGCCTCCACGTCGAAGCGCTCCTCGCGCGCCTGCCCCGCGGCCTGCAGGTTCTCGAGCCGGTCCTCGATCCATCGCACCGGCCGGCCGAGCACGACACCCGCCGCGCACACCGCGACGTCCTCACGACTGACGTAGGCCTTCTGCCCGAAGGATCCACCCACGTCGTCGGTGCGAACGTGGAACCGGTGTGCGGGGATGCCGAGCAGCTCGGCGACGAACAGCCGGAGGCCGTGGGGATTCTGGTGCGCGGCGTGGTAGGTGAGGTCGCCCGTGTCGGGGGAGTGGTCGACCAGACCGGCCCGGCCCTCGAGTGGAGCGTTGCACTGGCGGTGCTGAGAGAAGCGCCAGCGGCCCTGCCGTTCGGCCCGGGCGAATTGCGCGTCGGGCTCGCCGTAGACCCAGTGGCCCTCGAACATCACGTTGTGCCCGACCTCGTCGAAGACGGCGGGCGCGCCGGGTGCCATCGCGGTGTCGACGTCGGCGAGCACGGGGAGCGGGTCGTACCGCACCTCGACGAGCTCGCACGCGTCCTCGGCGACGGAACGGCTCGACGCCACCACCAGCGCGACGGGATCGCCGACGAAGCGCACGCGGTCGCTCGCCAGCGGACCGAACGACGGGGTGCGCAACCCGTCCGGTCCGGCGCCGCGCATGGTGCCCACCACGCCCTCGAGGTCGGTGGCGGTGAACACCGCGTCGACGCCCGGCAGGCCGCTCGCTCGTGTCGTGTCGACAGCGGTGACGCGTGCGTGCGCGAACGGGCTCCGCGTGAACGCGGCGTGGCGGAGCCCGGGCGGGCTCACGTCCTCGACGTAGCGCCCGCGACCGCGCAGCAGCCGGGCGTCCTCGACACGCGGCACCCGCGCCCCGACCAGCCTGCTCACGTGCCCGCCGTCTCCCGGTGCACCGCAAGGCCCCCCGTGCGCTCGTCGACTGGCCGGGGCCCACGGTATCTGTACCAAGATGGGCGGCCGGTGAGGTCGAGGTCGGCGTTGGTGGTCGGAGGATCCGGCGGGATCGGGCTGGCGGTCGCCCGCGGCTGCGCGGAGGAGTCGCTCGGGGTGACGCTGGTCGCCCGCCGGCAGGGCCGGCTCGATCGGGCCACCGCGTCGCTCGGTGACGTGGTCAGGGTCGCGGCGGTGGTCGCCGACGCCGGGAGCCCGGTCGCGCTCGACCGGGCGGTGGCGGAGCACGAGCGGCTGCACGGCGGCCTCGACCTCGTCGTGGTCGCGGTCGGTGGCGGCCGCCCCGGCACCGCGGTCGAGACCTCGGCCGAGGAACTGACCGCGGCGGTGGAGCGCGACGTCGGCGTGCCCTGGCAGGTGTTCCGCTCGTCGATCGGTGTCCTGCGCGACACCGCGGCGCGCACCGGGATCGCCCGGTTCGTCGTGGTGGGATCGGTCGCAGGTCTCCTCCCGGTCCCGGGCTTCGCCGCGTACAGCGCGGCCAAGGCTGCGTTGCGGTCGCTGGCGCTGTCGGTCGAGCGCGACGAGGGTGGCGCGGGGATCCGCGCGACCGTGATCGAACCCGGGTACGTCGCGACCCCGCTCACCGCGACGATCGCGGTGCCGGCCGACGACATGCTCGTGCCCGACGACGTCGCGCACGCGGTCAGGTTCCTGTTGCACCTGTCACCACGTGCGTCGGTCACCAAGCTGGTGCTCGGCCGCGTCGGCGCGGGGCGGCACGAGCCGTGAGCGAGCTCCGCGACGTGGTGACGCTCGACCAGCGCCGCATCGAGTACCTCGCGTCCGGCGCGTGGGATGGCACCACCCTGCCCGCACGGGTCGCCACGCACGCGCGGGAGCGACCGGATGCCCGCGCGGTGGTCGACGAGCACGGCGCCCACCTCACCTATGGGGACCTGTGGGCCGGCGCCGCATCCGTGGCCGGCTTCCTGGTCGACGAGGACATCGGGGCCGGTGACGTCGTGTCGGTCCAGCTGCCGAATCGCCTGGAGACCGCGGTCGTGGCGCTCGGAGTCCTGGCATCGGGCGCGGTGATCAACCCGCTGCTCCCGAACTACCGGGGCCGCGAGCTTGCGCACGTCTTCGAGACCGCGCGGCCGCGCGCCATCTTCGCTCCCGGTTCGTACCGCGACTTCGACCACGAACGGCTCGTCGTCGACACCGCGGCGCGCACGGGCGTGAACCCGGTGCACGTGGTGTGCGACCGGTCGCCATCGGTGGGCATCCCGCTCGACGACGTGCTGGCGCGCGGAGCCGCCGTCGGCCCGATCCCCGAGCGCGACGCCGCCGCGGTGTCCGAGCTGATCTTCACGTCGGGCACGGAGGCGACACCCAAGGCGATCATGCACACCGAGCAGACGACCAACTTCAGCGTGCGCGTCGCGGCGACCGAGATGCAGATCACCGGCGAGGACGTGGTCTGGATGCCGTCGCCGCTCGGCCACAGCACCGGGTTCAACTACGGTCTTCGGTTCGCGCTCTATCACGGCCTGCCCCTGGTGCTCCAGGACCGGTGGGACGCGGCGGTGGCCGCCGACCTCGTGGCGCGGGAGCGGTGCTCGTACACCCTCGCGGCGGCGACGTTCCTGCGCGAGCTGGTGGCCGAGACGGCGCGCCGGGGCGCGAGTCTCGACGTGCTCCGCTGCTTCGGTTGTGGCGGCGCACCGGTACCGCCCGCGCTGGTCGAGGAGGCGGACACCCATGGGATCCGCGCGCTCCGCCTCTACGGC